>NC_013158.1:623359-935038 GCF_000023945.1 Halorhabdus utahensis DSM 12940 | reverse complement strand
AACTCGACGGGTGGCTCACGGCCCACGGGATCGACGACCTGCTGATCTGTGGGACGCTGGCGAACGTCTGCGTCCTCCATACGGCCGCCAGCGCCGGACTCCGGGACTACCGCCCGGTCCTCGTCGAGGACGCCGTTGGGTACCTGAAAGAGGATCACCGCGAGTACGCCTTGGAGCACGCCGACTGGCTGTTCGGGGAGGTACTCGACCGCGAGTCGATCGAATTCGCGTGATGACCGGCCGTTCCAGCGATTCGACTGTCCGGCGGTTTCAGCCCGGCGATGGCCCCGACGTGCGGCGCGTCCACCGGGACGCGCTCCGCGTCGAAGGCACAGATCCCGAGGACGTCCCCGGCAACCAGGATCTCCGGTGGATCGAAGAGACGTATTGCAGGTCCGGCGGGACGTTTCTGGTCGCCGAAGACAACGGCCAGATCGTCGCCTGCGGTGGCCTCCTCGTCGGCGGGGAAACGGCCGAACTCATGCGGATCGCCGTCGATCCCGCACACCAGCGATCGGGGTACGGGACCGCGATCCTCGACGGTCTGGAGGCTTGCGCCGAGAGCCAGGGCTGTGTGCGAGTTGTCCTCACGACTGCCCGGCGCCAGCAGGCGGCGACGGCGTTCTATCCCGCCCGGGGGTACGAACTCGTGGGGACGCGCCGGGTGAACGGGTACACGCTGCTGGAATACGAGAAGCCGTTGTGACGTGAGAGGGGCCGATTCTCGACCGCCTTGGGAACACTTAGGGTCGCGGGGCGACGACCCGAGTCCATGCTCATCAGGAACGCGACGCTTCCGGACGGTCGCCGCCGGGACGTCCGGGTCGACGGCGAACAGATCGGGGCCGTCGGTGAGGCTCTATCGGGGGCAGAGGGCGAGCGGGAGATCGACGCGACGGACAAACGGCTTCTGCCGGGCATGATCGACGCCCATGTCCACTTCCGGCAACCCGGCTATCCGCACAAGGAGACCTGGACGACCGGCTCGCAGAGCGCGGCCGCCGGCGGGGTGACGACCGTCGTCGACCAGCCCAACACCGACCCGCCGACTGTCGACGGGGATGCCTTCGACCGGAAGGCCGATTTGGCGGCCGAATCGCTGGTCGATTTCGGCCTCAACGGCGGCGTCTCCCCGGCGTGGGACCCCGATTCGCTGCTCGACCGGCCGGTGTTCGCCCTGGGAGAAGTGTTCCTGGCGGATTCGACGGGCGACATGGGGATCGACGAGCGTCGCTTCCGGGACGCGCTCGCCGCTGCCGCCGAGGCGGACGTGACCGTCACCGTCCACGCCGAGGACGCGAGTCGGTTCAACCTGGGCGCACGTGACCGAATCGACGCCGACGCCTGGTCGGCCTATCGCGCGGCCCGAGCCGAGATCGACGCGGTCGAACGGGTCTGTGCCCTCGCGAGTGAGTACGACGTCGACCTCCACATCGCCCATGCGAGTACCCCGGAAGCGATCGACGCCGCGGGCGCGGCCGGGATCAGCACCGAAGTCACGCCCCATCACCTGTTTCTCTCCCGCTCGTCTCTGGGTGACCTCGGGACGCATGGCCGGATGAATCCACCCCTCCGCCGCGAGAAGCGCCGCGAGCGTGTCTACGATCGGGTCCGCAACGGCCAGGTCGACATCATTGCCACGGACCACGCCCCCCACACCAGCGAGGAGAAGGACGCCGACATCTGGGACGCGCCGAGTGGAGTCCCCGGCGTCGAGACGGCCCTCCCGCTGCTGCTCGAAGAGGCCCGTCGGGACCATCTCACCTACGAACGCGTTCGGGATCTGATGGCCGCGAACCCGGCTGCGCTGTTCGACCTGCCGAGGAAGGGTCGGATCGCACCTGGCTACGACGCCGACCTCGTCCTCGTCGATCCCGAAGCCACACGGGAGATCCGGGCCGCCGACCTCCACACGAAGTGTGACTGGACGCCCTTCGAGGGCTGGCAGGCCGTCTTCCCCGAGGTCACGATGGTTCGAGGGGCCGTCGTCTACGAACGGGACGACGAGGACTTCGCCGACCATCAGGGACGGAACGTTCGTCTCGCGCGCGACGTAACCCAAGAGGCACCACAACCGGACGAGCAGACGACCAGTGACGGGGAACTGTCGAGTGCCTCGGCCGGGACAGCCCAACCTGACTTGGACGATACCGGGGCAGATGACGAGGTCGCGGAACCGAGCGGCGACGATACTGAAACCGACGACGTGGTCGCGGAGCCGGGCGACGAGGTCCAGTAACCACCCCTTACTCGTCGACGGCGACTTCGAAGGTATGCCCGCACTCGGGGCACTCGGCCTCGTCGTGGCGCAGGGCGACACTTTGATCGCGCACTTCGCGCATGACCTCCGAGATCCGATCCTCGGCTTCGAGTTCCTCGCCGACGCTCAGTTCGACGCCCTCGACTTCCAGGAGGAACTTCGCCACTTCCGTGGCTTCGTACATCAGATCGTCGAGTTCGTCGGCGGTGAAGAAGTCACTCATCGCGCCATAGAGAAAGGTCGCGCCGGCCATCCGGACTTTCTCCTCGAACGAAGCCCGGGCCTGATTGACCGCCTGCGGCGAGTAGGTGTCGGTCATGAACGGGACGAGTTCTGGCAGGTTCTCGCCGATCTTGGTCATCTCGACCCCGGTCTCGGTCCGGAAGTCCGCACAGAGGCGGGCGATGGCCCACTCGCGGGCAGTGATGTAGGTACGTTCCCGGAGGAAGTCGTTGGCCCGCTCGTAGGTGCCGCCGTCGATCTTCTGGAAGCGTTCGTACGAGCGGACGTCCGCCGGGACGTCCTCGTCTGTCTCGCCCTCCGCCGTCGAGGCCCCCGTCTCGTCGGAGCGATCAATCGGGTCGTCCGCCTCGGTCGGGTCCTTCGCGTTGTCGACGGCGTCAGCGGTCGCGTCGCGCTGGTCGGCGGGCCGGTTCGCGCTCGCCGCCGGATCGGTCACGTCTTCGGTCGGTGACGACGAACCATCGGTCGGCTCTTCCTCGTCTGCGGGCGGTGAGCGGTCGTCCATGCGATGACCTGTGGACCCGGTGGGAAAAAGTATGTCGCCGGAAATCTCTGGCAAACCCTGCCGGGACGTGTACCGAGGAACAGAGACTTTTTAGGCGCTACCCCAATGGGAGACATATGAAAATCCTGTTGGGAGTCGGCGGGAGTGAACGCTCCCGACGCGCGCTCGAGGACACCGTCGAGCGGGTGCAGGAAACTGGCGACGAGCTGGCGGTGGCGATCTTCGACGCCGAAGACGTCGACGCGACGACGACCGAGATCGAGTCCGACGTCCGTGACGTTCTCGACTCGGCCGGCGTGGATGCGGAGATCCATCGTCTGTCGGGCCATCCAGCCGGTGACCTCGTCGGGCTGGCCGACGAGGGGGACTTCGACAGACTGGTGATCGGTGGCGGCCAGCGGAGTCCTCTCGGGAAGATCCAGCTCGGATCCATCGCCGAGTTCGTGATACTCAACGCCGAAACCCCGGTGACACTCATCCGATGAACGGAGATCGATCCTACCCGGCGGAGATATCCGGGCCGTTTCCGACTCCGCCACATCGGTTCATCGACGGCATCGGTCGGGAGATCGTGGTCCGGGTCGCCGACGACGATCGAGAGGCACTCGTCGAGATGTACAAGGCGTTCGACTCGGAGGACCGGGCCCAGGGCATCCCGCCGGTCGGCGAGGAGTCGATCCGGCGATGGCTCGAACGCGTCTTCGAGCCTGACTGCCTGAACACGATCGCCTGGCACGACGGTGATGCCGTCGGCCATGCAATGCTAGTCCCGGACGAGGAGGGAGCATCCGAACTGGCGATTTTCGTCCTCGGCAGTCACCAGTCGGCGGGTATCGGCACGGAGTTACTCCAGACGCTGCTCGGTTACGGCAAAGACAGCGGCATCGATCGCGTCTGGTTGACGGTCGAGCGCTGGAACGAACCCGCCATCGGGCTCTACCAGAAAGTCGGCTTCGAGATCCGAAACACCGAGAGTTTCGAACTGGAGATGGCGATCCGGATCGCCGACTCCAGTGGTGACGATTCGGCTTCCGAGGCGGCCAACACAGGAACCGATTCGGCTTCCGACGCAGATGACGATGCCGAACGTGAACCCGACGACGAACCCTAGACCGAGAGAACGGGTTGACTCGCGTACGTGAGGACGTATTCGGCGACTTTGCCGAGCATTGCGCCAGGTTCGTCCATGACGGACTGGCGGGGAATGACGATGAAGTCCGCGCCGATGTCCTCGGCGGCGTCCAACACGACGCTGACTGGGTGCCGAGTCAGTGAACTTGCCGAATAGCCAAAGACGGTCGACTGTGAGAGGTCGATGTTGTGGCCGTCCGCACGCACCTGTTCCCGGACGGCGTCCATGAACGCCCGGTGTTCGTTCGCGACACTGTCGGCTTCGATATCTCCCTGTTCGAGCCCCGCAGCGACCGTCTCCTCGATCACGTACAGGATGTGTACCTCGGCATCGTACCGGTCGGCGATCGGCAATGCGTGCTTGACGGCCCGATCAGAACGGTCCGTGCCGTCGACCGGTACCAGTATCGTGTCGATTTCGACAGCCATTATCCTCTCCTGCGGCGTGACCCCTCAAAAAACCCACCGAGGGACGACTCTCGGACCGTTTCCCTATCGAACTGCATCTCCAGTCCTGATCAAGGTTGGACAGGTCCTCCGTGGGCGGTCACTGAACCTTTATACGAACCGACCGCCATGCTCGTCTATGTACGACACGGTGGTTCTGGCGACTGACGGCTCCCAGAGCGCTGACCGGGCGGTGACAGTCGGCCTTGATCTCGCCCGTCGATTCGACGCGACGGTCCATGCGCTGTACGTGACTGACGCGAGCGAGGTCGACGCCTCCCCGGCGGCGGTCCGGGACGATCTCGAAGCCGCGCTTCAGCAGCACGGTGAGGATGTGCTTGCCCAACTGACCCAACAGACTGATCGATCGGTGGTCACGGCTGTCAGAGAGGGACGGCCGGCTGCGGAGATCTGTGCCTACGCCCAGGAGGTCGCGGCCGACGTCGTCGTGACTGGGACGCGTGGCCGCCACGGCGAACACGCGTTCCTCCTCGGTAGCGTCGCCGAGGCGGTCGTGAGACGTTCGCCCGTTCCCGTCCTGACCGTCCGGCAACTCGACGCCGACGAGACAAGTGCCGTGACGCCCCAGGAGGCCTAAGCGTGGACGACTGGCTCATCGACGACGACCGCCTCTCGATCGAGCGCAAGTCGATCCTCCCCGGTGAGGGGTTCTTTCATCCGGATACCGTCGAGGAGATCGAACGCGAGCGGGAAGCCGCCGACACGCTCGCCGACGCTGGCACAGTCGTGATCGCCGATCCCGACGCCGACGGCCTCGCCTGCGTCGCCTTGATCCGGGACGCCTTCGGCGAGGGTGCGCTTCTGGAAGCGAGTCCGCACGATCTCGCCCGTGCGTTTGAATGGGTCGCCGAGTATCTCGAACCCGACACGGACGTGTTCGTCTGTGATCTCTGCCCCGACGAGGCTGCTGATCTTGCGGGACTCGACGATATCGTGGCCCGCGCTGGATCGGTCCGGTGGTTCGACCACCATCAGTGGGACGAGGATCTTGCCGGGATGGTTGCGGATGCCGGCGTCACACTCACTGTCGGCGAGTCGGATGAGGCGTGTACCGCTGACGTCGCACTCGCCGAACTAGACGCTGACTTCCCCGATCGCTTCGTCGATCTGACGGCTGTCACCCGCGACCACGACCTCTGGATCCGCGACGATCCCCGGAGCGACGATCTGGCTGACCTCGCCCACTGGCTCGAACCCGAGGAGTACGTCGAGATCATCCGAGCGCACGGTGCAGACCTACCGACCGATGCCGAGGAGTTGCTCGCCGAGCGCCGCATCGAGAAGGAAGCCCTGATCGAGAAGGCCGTCGAACGCGCTCAACTTCGGGAGGTCGGTCCCTGGACGGTCGGCGTGACCTACGGTCGCTGCTCGCAAAACGAGGTCGCCGAGGCACTCCGCGAGCAGGGAGCCGACGCCGGGGTGATCGTCAAACCCGCCGGTTCGGCCTCGATCCGTGGGACTGAGAACTTCGAGCGTGCCCACGAGGTCGCGGCCCAGGTCAACGGCGGCGGCCACCCGAAGGCGGCCGGCTGTAAACCCGATGTCTACGACGACATGCTGGATTACGCCCACCACTGGACGACGCGGGGGGCGGTGGCCAAGCAGGCCATTGTAGATGCCTTCCGGCGGTTAGAGGTCGAGGAGTAGTACCCCGAGCGAAGCGGGACACGACAAAGGGAGTGTCTCGGAAATTCGAACGGTGAAGCCGTGAGCGAAGCGAGCCGAGGAGACCCTGACAGACCTCGTTCGGGTGCTGGTTGGCCAGCCACTCGAACTGTTCCGGCTGTGAATGTTTCGACAGTCACCCGAGTTCCGCACTATCGAGGACGAACTCCCAGAGTCCAGCGAGGACGATCAGTCCTGCCACTGCAGCGCTCTCTTTGAGTCCGTACTGCAACGGGTAGACGAATAGTCCGAGAAAGACCACTGTGCCGACGAGCCCGATCAAGCCGGTGAGGACGCCCTTCGTCCCGTTCACATCTGTTGTCATCTGCATCGGGCGTTATTGAGCGTCAGGTTCGTCGGCGAGCCACTTCTCGCTGTAGGTCTCGCCGCAGGTACAGACGGCGTAGGCGTGGATCACGTCACCCTCGGCATAGAGCCCGCCGACCTCGTCGTTCTGGGCCTCGGCGAACGCGAACACGAACTTGACCGTGTGATCGGCTTCGGGATCGTCGTCACTCGCCGGACAGACCCCGCCAGTCAGGTCGTCGTGAATGTCGCCCGGCGTGTCCATCGCCTGCTGGGCCAGGGCCATCGGGTCCATCCCGACGACTGACTCAAACGCACTCCGCCCCTTCTCGCCCGGGAGGACGAGGACAGCGCCATCCGCGACTGTCTCGGCGTGTGCGTCGAGCGCGTCGAGGTTCGAGACGCTGTCTTCGTGTAGAAAGAAGGCGATGTCCTCAGGTCGGTCTCCCGCCAGAAACTCCGCGCGGTCAATCATGCCTGAATCGAGCGGAGCCACCGGCAAAAGCTTCGCGATAGCGTGAGAACGGTGCCGACTCAGATGCTGATGACGCTGGAGACGACTAATTTCGTGAAGATAGCGACCAGCGCGCCGATCCACGAGAGGACGACGAAGTGCATGTAACTGTTGAGCTTGTGACCGCCGTCGGTCGTCCGGATCATCAGCGACGACAGGAGCGCGTTGAAGATAATCACGGTGATGAGCAGGAACTCGATGATCGGAATCTCGTAGACGGAGGTGTGGATGAGCGTGCTGACCTCGAAATTGCTCGATCCCGTCTGGAGGTTGAGACTCATCTCCGAGAGGATGTTTACGACCTGCAGCCCGATGAAGAAGGCGAAGGTCGCGGCCGCGGAGATGCCATAGAGCACGCCGATGAGGGTCGTCGTCTCCTGGTCGCGCTGCTGGCGCAACTGGAGGACTTCGTTCATGTTCTCGCTGATGAGCTCCCCGAGTTGCTTCGGGCTGCCACCCATCTTCCGGCCGATGAGGTACATCTCGCTGAACGTCTGGATCAGGTACGACCGTGACTCGGCGGTGAAGTGTCGCCAGGCCTTCTCGGGCTCGATCCGCATGTTGAGTCGCTTATAGAGGTTGTCGATGTTCTCGCTGAGCGGCCCGAACTCCTTCTCGCGAAGGGATTCCAGGACGGCACCGGTCGTCGACTGCTTGGCTCCTTCGGTCGATCCAAGTGCCCGGATGAAACTCGGGTACTCCTGATCGCGGGCCTTGATCTTCTTCTCCTCCTGTCGGATGATGAGTCCGGGGATGAGCAGCGGCGTGATGGGGAAGACGGCGTAAATCGACAGGGGGACGGGGTCCCAGAAGAAGAATATCATGTCCAGCGTGATCGGGCTGATCCCGGCGAACCCACCGAAGCTGATGAACCCGAACACCAATGTCAGCACCACGCCAGCGGCGAAACTAACGTTGAGTCGCCGCTCCATCGGCGAGGTTATCTCCTCCGGATGGTACCAGACCGGGTCGTAGGGGGCCAACGAGCGGATCGCGACGAAAAAGCCCGTCTGGACGAAGATGAACAGCACGATGACCGCACTCACGGTCATCATTGGGTTCGTCCCCGTCAGGATCGGGAGGACCACAGCGAACACCAGGGCGAACGTCATCGAGAGGATCATCGACAGGTAGAGGTCTTTCATCACCTCGAGGTTGCCAAGCGTCCCCTCGTAGATCGTCTTGTAGTTCTCGATGATCATGTCCTGTTCGGAGAGTAGGTAGTCCTCGAGACTCTGTCCCGCGCCCATAGTGTATGCCAGTCGGTCGAAGAAATCCGCGAGCGCGTCGCTTGGCACTTCCTTCGCCCGGCGACGACACGCGTCGTCGAGGCTCAGATTCCAGGTATCGACCAGTTCGACGACCCGTCCCATCTCGGTGGCGAGTTCGCCGTATTCGTCTTCACTGGCGAGCGCTCTGAACACCTCCATGCGGTCGATTTTCGTCGTCGAGAGGACCGTCATGTGGGTGACCATGAGGTGAAATCTGTCGTTCAGCGCCTGCTTGCGCTGGGAGAGCTGTACTCTGGGATAGAACACCGCAGCCCCGAGGAGGAGCAACCCGAGCAGCGGGAAGGGGAGCTTGATCCCAAGCGGCAGGTTCACCAGCAGCGCCACGCCGAGGGTGGCGAGAAAGAACACGAACGCCGGCAGGAGGATGCCGAACAGATACCGCTGAATCGGGATCCCCATCCGGCGATAGGATTCGAGTAGCGAGGCTATCGTGCCGGAGATCGTCAGGTCGAGGGTGGCTTCTTCGGAGGCCATCAGTCTTGGCGGTGGATGTCGAAGGGGAGTCCCTCGACGCCGTCGCGCTGGAAGTTCTCGATCAACTCGTTGACCTCGTGGTAGCCCAGCACGTTCTCCTGGATCGCCCGCCTGATGATATCCGCCCGGAACTGGAGGTCGTCGTAGATGTCGCGGGTGTCCTCGTACCCTAGCAGGGTCGCGATCTGCTCTTCGAGGACGAAGGAGTTGTTCATCCCCTGGAAGACGATCTCGTCCTCGACGGGGTCCCAGTAGAAGCTCTGGCGGGTGACGACACCGTCCATCTCCTTGGAGTAGCCTTCGATTTCCTGGACTGAGGTGACCCGGCGGAGGACGTCGTCGCCCTGCTTGACCCGGTTCTGGAACAGCGCGATGTCGGCGACGTCCATGAACGTCTCGGGGACGTTGATCGGTTCGCCGGTGAAGCGCTGGATCATCGAAACGATGTCGGCAGCGTGGAAGGTCAGCATGACCGGGTGGCCGGTTTGGGCCGCCTGGAACGCCATTCGACCCTCCTCGCCACGAACCTCGCCCACGATGATGTAGTCGGGCCGCGACCGGAGCGCGGCGGCGACGAGGTCGAACATGTCGACGTCCGTCCCCTCGTCGTCACCTTCCCGGGTGAGGAGTTGCTGCCAGGTGTCGTGTGGCGGCAGGACCTCGGAGGTGTCCTCGGCGGTGTAGATCTTCGAATCCCGGGGGATGAACGACATGATGGAGTTCAGCGTCGTCGTCTTCCCGGAGGCGGTCTCCCCGACGACGAACACCGTCTGTTCGTTCTCCAGGGCGAGCCAGAGGTAGGCCGCCAGTTCCGGGGAGAGGGTGCCCCACTTCGTAATCTGGAAGATCGACAGGGGCACCTCCGTGCCCTGTCGGATGGTCATCGAGGGCCCCTTCAACGAGACATCGTCGGAGTAGATGATGTTGATACGCGAGCCGTCCGGCAGCGTCGAGTCGATGATCGGGTCGCTGTCGGAGACGGGGTCGCCGATCCGTTCGCCCATGTTTCGCAGCCACTGCTCGTAATCCGCGGGTTCGCCGAAGTCGACGGTCGTCTTGATGAGGCTGTAGACGGAGTGATCGACGTAACACTCGTGGGGACCGATGACGTGGATGTCCTCGTTGGCCGGGTCCCGCATCACCGGCTCGAGGGGACCGAGGCCGACGATGTCGCGGTTCAGCCGGTAGCGGATGTTTTCGTAGGTCTCCTCGGTGACGTCAACTTTCCCGAGGTTCGTAATGTTCCCCAGTCGACTCAGGACGCCGTCACCGCTTTCACGCCGCTTGACGTTCGTCGTCTCTTGAAGGAGTTCTTCGATCCGGTCGTCGTACTCACCTTCCTCGGTCGGTGCGGGCTTCATGACGCTGCGTTCGAGCAACCGGTTGCGGACCTTCTCGAAGACCGTCTGCTCGTCCTCTGCCAGTTCCGGCTCGATCGCGTAGTACTTGATGTCCTGGCCGATGTCGCCGTAGACGTGCGTGTAAATAGGGCCGCCGACGGGGTAGAGGATGTTCGGGCGATTGGTCTCGTATTCGCCGTCGGCTTCCTCGACGAACATCGGGAACTCGCCGGTGATCTGCTTGAACTTCTGGAGGTGATCACGGAGGTGTGGACGCCTCGCTGCGTGTTGGCGGAGTTCGTCCGACGGTTTGGGTCTGCCGTGATCTGTCATGTGTATTTCCCCTTATGCGACACTGCGCGATTCGATGACGATGCCCGTCCCAGACCGGACGGAGTACCCGATGGTATCACCGACCTGTTCGCCCATCCCGGCGAAGCGTTTCACCGAGATCTGTCGGCGCACGTCGTTGCCGACCTCGATCATCTCGAGTTCGATGAACACGTCGGCGATGGCCCGGAAGGGGCCGATCGCGTCCTCGTCAAGCGTCGAGGGGTCGACCGTGAGCATGATGACCTTCCCCTCGGCGATGACGTCCCGGAAGTACGAGATGATCTCCAGAGCAGCCTGGCGCTCCTCGTTCTGGCGGACCAGGGCCTCGAACTTGGGGTCGTTCCGGAGGATGGCGTCGAAGGTGTCGATGATGATGACATCCGTGTCCCACATTACTTCGGCGTCCATCAGCCGCTTGAGCAGGTCCATGCGGTCGTTGTCGTCGTCGCCACCCTGGAAGGTGTTGGAGTCGCCGATGTCGGCGTGCAGGAACAGGAGGTTCTCGTCGAGGATGTGCTCGACCATGCCGTAGTCCAGGCTGTGCATCTGATCGAGGAAACTGCCGACGGTCAACTCCGTCGAAAGCATCGTGACCGTCTGGCCGGTCTCACAGAGGCCGTAGGCGAAGCGCTGGCTCATCGCGGACTTCCCGGCACCGTAGTCCCCTTCGACGAGGACGATGCTGCCGGGCGGGATGCCGCCGCCGAGTTCCTTGTTCAGTCTGTCGCGCTCGTCTAAGCCAAGCGAGTACAGATCAGTGGTTGCGATGCTCATGTGTTGAACTCGAACACCTCCCTGTCACCGTAGATCGTCAACTGGACACGGTGGTCCCCGCTCTGTAGGTCCGGGATCGAGATCCCCATGCGGACGACCGTTCCGGGTCGCCAGACGCTCCCGTCGACGACAGTCATACTCACGTCAGTCCGGTAGATCCCATCGACGATCACGTCCATTCCGACCCCGTCGGCCGGGAGCCGCTGGGACCCGGTGTTTTTGACGTACAGCGTGATGTTTCCGTTGCCCTCTCTGTCGTACACCTGTGCGCCGCTATCGCTGATGATCTCGATCTCGGTCCGGACCTCCTGGCTGGCGTCGACCCCGAGATCGTCGACCGCATCGCTGAGCTGGCCGACCGTACTGGTGATCGTCCCCGCGACGCTCGCCGCTACGAGGATGCTCGCGATGAAGATGATCAAATGCGACGCTGACACGCTAGCCACTCAGTCCCACCTCCGTCGCGGCCACACCCGGGCCGGTGACGACCTTGAGCCGGTCGGGCTGGGTGGGGACCGTCATGTTGGCGGTGAGTCGCTGCCCGGTCGCCCAGACGTCCGTCGAGCTGTCGCCGTCGACGGCCCGGTCGAGAAACGACGTCTGCAGTTCGCCGTCGACCATGAAGTCGGTGTCGGCGACGCTCAACCCGTTGGCCCCGGTGTTTTTCACGGTCGCGTTCACGTAGTACAGCTCGTCCCCGGAGACGTTGTGTGCCACCGATACGTCCGTCAGGGTGATCGCCGTGTTCTGCTGGGCGAGCAGGTCGTCCTGGGCAGCGCCTCGCGCATCGTTGACAGTCTCCATGGAGTTCGAGGCGGCGCTGTAGAACGTCCCGAAGGCGACGAAGAACGCGACCAGGAGGATCGCGGCCGAGCCACTAACGCTGAATCCCATCGGGGCCACCTCCGGTCTGGCGTGGCAGCTGTTGGAGGGCGATCGACTCCGCCCCGCCGCCGTTCAGCTGGCTCACGTACCGCAGACTCTTGGTGTGGTGGTCGATGGTCAGGCTCTCGGACTCACCGCCTTCCTCGAAGCCCTTGAGGTACGCCTGTAACTGGTCGGCGACGGACTCGTCGATCCAGTCGATGCGTTCGTAGTAGTCGATGGCCTCCGCGGTGGCCCGGATCCCGACTTCCTCGACCAGGAACTCCAGCCATTCGACGACGATCAGGTCGGCGAGGAACCCGTCCGGAAGCGACGTGAGGTATGGCTTTCCGTCGTCGGATTCGGCGCTCGCTCCTTCGGTTGCTCCCGACCCGTCGGCCTCTTCTTTGGCTGACGGCGCTTCGGCGTTGGCCGCCGGCTCAGTCGCGTCCTCCTCGGTCTGCGCCGTTTCCGTGACGCTCTCCTCCTCGGGGGTAATCGTCTCCTGATCCGGCTCGGTTTCTTCTGTCTCTGTGTCGTCCTCGACGACGCTCGTGGCGGATTCAGTCGCATCGACAGCCTCGTCTGCGCTCTCTTCGTCGCCCTCGTCCTCGATAACCGTATCGAAGAGATCGTCGTCGGCCAGCCCGTCGCCCGCCTCTCCACCGTCGTCCTCCATGGCGAAGTCGTCGTCCTCGTCCACGAGGGCTTCATCGTCATCAAGCGAGTCGTCGTCTGCCGCCAGGTCGTCGGTCGTCTCCTCGATGCTTTCGTCCGGATCTTCGGCGTCGCCTTCGGCCCATTCGGCGTCGCCGGCCTCGTACTCGTCTTTGAGCTCGGCGAAGGATTTCCCGCCCTCACCGCCGCTGTCCGCGTCACCGTCGCCGCCCTCGTCCATGTCGAAGTCGTCTTCGGCGTCGCCGAAATCATCGTCCATGTCGAAGTCGTCCTCGAAGTCGTCTTCGAACCCACCGTCGTCACCGCCGTCGTCTTCGCCCGTGCCCAGGACATCGCCGACGTCGGCATCGGCTTCCAGCTCGTCGTCCTCGACGAGGTCTTCGTCGAAGAACCCTTCCGCGTCGGCGTTGGCGATGTCTTCGTCGAGGTCTCCCTCTTCGGACTGGTCGTCACCATTGTCGAAGAGGCCAAACGACTCCTCTCCGGGGCCGCCCAATCCGCCGGCGTCGATGTCGTCGGCGAAGGGATTGACGCCCCGAGTCACCATCTCGTAGATGTCGAGCAGTTTTCGAACGTTTTCCTCGACGTCGTCGACCGTTTCAGAGATCTGCTCGTTCTCGTTGCGGACCGTGTTGACCGTCGAGGAGAGGCTGCCGACCTCGGTTTCGAGCTCGTCGAGGCGGTGCTGTAGTTCGTCAGTGTCCGCACCGCCCCCGTCCATCTCGCCGAAGTCGTCGTCTTCGAAATCTCCGAAGTCGTCGCCGCCATCACCGAACCCGCCGCCAAGGTCGCCGAGGTCATCCCCGCCTTCCTCGGGCATCAACCCGTCGTCGTCCCCCTCGTCCACGTCGGGGCCCCCGTCCTCGTCCGAGAGGATCGAGTCGAAGACGGATCGGATACTCATGCCGACCACCCCCACCGTCAGGACACCGACGGCGAGCGGTTCGGTCGACAGCGAGCCGACCGACTCGACGATCCAGTCACCGGTGGCCGCGAGGAGGGTAGGGTCCACCCCCTCGACCACTGTCCCGGACTGGAGCAACGAGAGCGTACTCATTAGGAGTAATATCCCCGCACGCGCCCTTCAATGTACCGTTTAGAGTATCATATTTGATAACTGACGGTTCCGTTCAGCAAAATCGATCGGAAATTAGCGTCTGACGTCGCGTGATTGTGCTGTAACCCTCCGCCGGCGCGGTATTGGTATCGATATTCAGAACGAACTGACGTTCACTGTCGCTGGTCGGTAGTTATGACGGTTCCCGTATGTCTCTCCGAAAAAACGGCCAGAGACGCCCTCTCGAATCGACTGGGTGTCATCTCTGACCGGTCAGAGCCGCTTCGAGTCCCGGTTTGCGCTTTTGACGATCAGATCGCCGGTATCGCCTTCGAGCCGGATCGATCGGCCGTGGTCGCCGCCGATGTCTTCGCCGACGATCGGGATGTCGAGTGCCGAGAGGGTTTCCTCGACGACGTTCGCGTTCCGGACACCGATGCCGGAGCCGTTCTTCGAGAAATCGAGCATGTCGCTCCCGCCGGCGATCTTCGCGACGATGTTCGACCGATCCGCACCGTGGTCTTCGAGTTCTCTGACCAGGGTTTTGACGCCGGTGTCCGCGAACTTCGCCGGGTTTCCGCCGTTGACTTCCTCCGAGACTGGCAACATCACGTGTACGAGCCCAGAGACGCTGGACTCCTCGTCGTGGAGCCCGACGCCGATACAGGAGCCGAGTCCACTGGTCGACAGTGTCGCGCCGTTCGTCGAGACGTCGTACTCGGCGATCCCGACCTTGATGCGCTCGGGCGTGCTCGATTGCTCAGTCTGCGATCCGTCGTAGACCTTCATTCCTGGAATATTTCTTCGGGGTCCGCGTCAGTCTCTTCCGCCCGTTCGACCGCCAGTTCCTCGAGTGCTTCCCGGAGTTCCTCGTCGTTGGGCAACGCGTAGATCTCGCTCTCGAACTCGACGTCGTCCGTTCGCATCCGCGAGTCGATGACGAACGCGTGGTCCTGATGTTGCCCGACCTGGGCCGCAAGCGGGTCGATGATCGCCCGCCCCATGTCGTGAACCAGCCGCGGCGGCGTGTGATCGATGGACGTCTGGAGGACGTTCGCCCAGCCGTCGACGAACCCGCTGGTCATGATGTTCCCCAGTTCCTCGATGGCTGCCGTGTGTTGGTCGGTGAGTTCTTCACCCTCGACCGCGGTGGGCATCAGCGCCTCGGCCGCGTTCTTCGCCGAGGCCTCGTCGAACAACACGAGCAGGAACCCACTCGGGAGGTCGGTGAACTCGACGGCCGTCCCGACGTATCGGTCGGTCCCGACCTGCTTGGGGATGTCTTCGATCCGCGTGAAGTTGATTTGTGAGACTTCCGCTTCGACATCAATTCCAGTCATCATCGAGACGTTTTCGGCGGCCTGCTTGGTGCCCTGCTGGGTCATCCGGTTGAAGACGTGGAGCTTGTCGACCGGGATCGCGTCGGCTTCGGCGTCGGCGTGGTCCGCCATCAGGTCCGTGAGCGAGTCCTGATCCGGCAACATGTAGATGTAGAAGTCGACTGATTCGTCGACCCACTCGATCTCGCTTTTGAACACGAAGACCTGATCGTCGGGCGATGAATCATCCGACGTCGGAAGGATCTCCTTGCCGGTCCCTTCGATGTACGTCGGCGGGGAGTGATCGATCGTGGTTTCGAGATAGTCGGCCCAGCCGTCGATGAACCCACTCATCATGATGTTGCCGATCTCCTTGACCCCGCTTTTGGCCATTTCGGCACTGATCTCGTCGCCGGGCATCAGCGTTCCCGCCAACGTCTCGCTACTGTCCTGATCAAGTACCAGCGCTGTCTGACCCGATAGCTCGCCCTCGAAGTCGAATTCGACCCCGACGAACGCCTGCTCGGCCAGCGTTTCGCCGACGTCGCCCCGATCCATCAGCGTGATCTGGGTCACGTCCACGTCGGCGTCGATGCCCGTCATCTGGGTCATCGATGCCGTGGCCTCCTTTGCCCCTTCGTGGGCGAGTTCGTTGAACGTCCCGAGCGACTGGATGTCGACGTTCATCTATGAGGGGACGACGTCTTCGATAGCTTCCATGACGCTTGGCTTCTGGAACGGCTTGGTGATGTACCCGTCGGCCCCAGCCTTCACGGCCTCTTTCATCTTCTCCTCCTGGCCGACGCTGGTGCACATGATCACGTTCGCGTCTGGACTTTCGGTTTTGATCTCGTCGGTGGCCTCGATACCGTCTCTGATCGGCATCACGATGTCCATCATCACGAGGTCCGGATCCTTGTCCTTGTAGGCCTCGACGGCCTCGACGCCGTTTTCGACCTCACCGACGATCTGATGGTCTTCCTCGAGGATTTCGCGCAGCAGGTTCCGCATGAACTCCGAATCGTCCGCGATCAATACTTCTGGCATGGGTTCTACTTCTCAGATTAGCGAATTGCCTAGATAAATGCTTCCGTACTATTATCGCGTTTGATAGCAAACGCCGGCTCTGTGCCGTCACTCGGCGGATATTTTCAGAACACTGGAATCAGTGTCGAGAGCCACTCGGCGACCGGGAGTGCGAACTGGCCGTACGTGATGTACTCGATCCCGGCAAGGACATAAAGCGTCGTGGCGGCCCCGCCCGCAGTCCCGATCGCCGTCGCGACTGGCAGGTCGGGGCCGTCGATCGTGTCCAGGACGACGACAGCCGCGGCAATCCCCGCAGCGATCAGGTTCAACAGGGCGTGAAACTGCATCGCCTCGCCGATCGCCGGGTCGATCGCGACGAACACCGCGATGACGCCGACAATGCCAACCACAGTGGCTCCGACGTATGCGTCGATGAACTCCCGGACGTTCGTCGTGAGGCTCCGCCGGACGGCTGGCAGCCGCATCACACCGTAGACCGCCACGGGCATGATCGGAACCAGATACCGGACCGTGATCTGGGAGTAAAGCGGCAGTCTGGGCAGGTACAGGAGGGTGAACGCGGCGACGAGCGTCCCCGCGAAGAGGTCCGTCTGGTATCGCGGAGTCGAGCGGATCGCCGTCAGTCGTCCACGAAGCTTCCCTCCCCCGCTTTCCAGCCCTCGTTTGCCGAGGACGATCGGGATGGCGACGAGGGTCCCGAGCATCGGCGCGGCTTCCAGGACGGTCAGCTCGACGGTCTCGTGGTCGTTGGTCGCGTAGTCCACCCCCGGGATCCGGCCGCTCCTGAGGAAGACGTGGCCGAGTCGCTCGAGGTCCCCGAAGGCGATCCCGATCCCTTCCGCGACGTATCCCCACAGCTCGCCGATCCGGGCCGCCGCTGCCTCGATGCCGAACACGACCGCCCCGACGAGGCTGTCGAGAACCCCGATAGCGCCGTTGATACCGGTGGCCCCCAGTCCGATCACACCACCGAGAGCACTGGTGATCTGGCTCCAGAGCCCCGTCCCGGGATCGCCAGGGCCGCTCGCTCCGTCGGGGGGTGACGTTTCGCCTGGCGACGCGGGCTCGCCCGGTGGCGTCGGATCCGGTGTCGTCGGTTGTGTGGGCTCGCCACCGCCGTCGACGACGATATCTCCCCCGGGGCTGAGTTCCGCGAGTCCACCGAGATTCGAGAGCATTCGCGGGGCAGTGAACGGCGAGCCGGTGATGAGGTAGTTCGTCAGTCCGAACGGAACCAGCGAGAGGGCGAAAACGACGCCGAGCACGCCTAGCTCTCGAATTCCGTTGCGTCGAGCGGTCGCGAGGTCGAACGGGACGAGTACCACCAGCACCACCAACGCCTCGGCGGCGTGTAGCCACGCGAGGACCCCGACAGCGGCGTAGGACAGGGCTCGCGACGGTAGTGGCCGAGCAGCATTTCGACTCCGGGCGAACCCGAAGACGACGATTGCGATCAGCGCCGCCGACATGACGTGGCGTTTCGGCATCGTCGCCCAGAACGCGATCGGCAGGGCGAGTGCCGCCAGCAATCCCCCGGCCACGCCGACTCGCTGTCCGTGGTACTCACTGAGCAATCGATACACCGCCACGGCGACCACACCTGCCGCCACCAGCGAGAGGAGCTGGAGAGCGAGCAAGCCGTTCCACCGGGGATCGAGCGGCGTCGAAAGCGCGACGTTGCCGACGAACAGGCCCAGCGCGCCCAGCGTTCCAGCCAACGTCACGCGGGGGCGATCAAGCACCTGACCGAGCTGTGACGCGAATGCGGCCACGAGCAGACTCCACCCGCCCGCGAGTACCAGCCGCAACTCGGCGAGTGCCGCGGTCCCTTCGAGCAGCCAGTAGAAGGGGAGAGCGAGTGCCGCCTGGCCGTAGTTGCGCCCGAAGACCTGACCGCCGTGTTCGTATAACCCCGGCTGGGACCCGAGCGTCAGCGAGTACTCGATCCGAGCGATGTGGAGCCGTCCGTCGGCCAGATTCACGAGCGTGTTCGCGATGGCGTAGGTGTCGGTGATGAAAAACCCGACTCGCCAGAGGGCCGCCAGCACGACGACGACACCCAGAAACAGGGTCAGGCCGACGCGATCGCCGAACAGGACAGCGACGGCCTGTCGACGGATCATCGACCCACGTTCGGATAGCCACTCGTCGACTTCGGCTGCACCAACCCGGGTCACCGTCTTACCTCGATCCTGATGGACTCGTTGAACACGGTTCGATCGGTTGACAGCGATTGGACGCGAACGCGTAGCGTTCCGTTATAGTGCGCTGCCGACAGTTCCCCGGACAGGAAGGCCACGTCGCTCGGCCGAACGGTGACGTCACCGGGACTCGCAAGCAGCCGTGTCTCGGCGTGGTCGAGTTGCAGTTCCGGGACGACCAGTCGGTAGACGATCCGTGGCTCTCCTTCGACGTCGTCGATGGACAGTCTCGCGTCCGGAATCCGGAGGTACTCGACGTCAGTCCCGAACCGGCCGGGTGTGATCTCGACGGCGTCGAGATCGATAGCCACCGACGAGACGCTGGCGTTGCCGTCGCCGATCGTCGCCGGCGGGCCGGCCCCCCCGAACGACAGTCCGGGCACGAGCGGGCCGGAGAACACGAGCGTCACGACCACGACGCCGACGAGAAGTTGCTGGCTCAGGCCGAGTGGATCGCCGAAGAAGGAATCGAACGCACGACTCATCTCAGAGCTCGAAGCCATCGTCGCCGATGGCGTTCATGAGTTCCCCGATCGAATCGTCCGGGCCGAGGCCCCGGGCTTTGATCGCCGCCGAAAGACTCTCGGTCGGGTAACTGATCGGCACGTTCGATTCGGTCAGCAGGATACCGAGGATCTCCTCGACTGGCGTCTCGCTGTCGATGTGCTGGGCGTACCACAGGATCAGGCTCTCGAAGATCGTCACCACATCGTTGGACATCATCCGGCGCTGGGACACCCGGCCGTCGAACGTCGCCGTGACGTGAAAGCCGTACCTGGAGTCAGCCGAAGTGAACGAGTCCCGGAGCCACGCTTCGACGTCCGCTTCGGTCATCTCTCCCGTCTCGCTTGCGTTGTCTTGCCAGGGCTCCCGGGATTCGGACGCTGCGTCCGTCGGCGTATTTGACGGGGCTGGCGACGCCTGATCGGATGCTTCGTCGACGTCACTTTCCGATTCATCGGTGGCTGGTTCCGGCTCTGTTTCGGTTGTTTTGATCCCGTCGACATCACCGATCGGATCATTCGGGGAGACGACGTACCGGCCGTCCTCGATCTCCGCGACGTGCTCGTCCTCGGAGATGTCGAGCTCCTCGGGGGCGAGCACGCGTCCGTCCTCGTCGTCGTTGTCGTCCCCTGGTGGCATGTGTTAGTATTCGACGTGACGCGGTATAATTCCGTCGCTGAGCAGACTCGCCTGTGGTTGGCTGGCAATTCGAAAAACGAAGGAGGAAAGGCGGATTTAGAGGTTGACCGAGGACTTCTCAGTCAGGGAGTCCGGCACGACCAGCGTGATGGTGGTCTCGCCACCGGACTGCGTACTGATCGTCAGCGTGGCGGTCTCGCCACCTGCCATGGAGCTGCTGACGTCTGTCTGTGTCAGGTCGATGCTGATGATCGCTCGGTCGACGCGGTTGTTCAACGTGTTGTCGGTGCCGACGGAGCCGTCATTGTCCCGCAGCTCTGAGAAGGTAAAGACACCATCCGCATTGCCTTCGTCGCCACTACCGTCTGCCACTAAATTGGAACTCCCGCCGGCCTGGACCCATTGCATCGTCACGCCCTCGAGATCGACGTCGTTTGACCCGGGTGCCAGACGAGCGGTGATATCAACGGCCTCGACCTGGCCATTGTTTACCGTTCCGACGGTGTTGACTTCGACCAGGCGATTCGTGACCTGCTCGGCTGCCTGTTCACCACTTTCTTCGGCACTACTCTGCAGGAACCCGGCCGTGTTAATCAGCACGCCCGCGGCGATCGCGGCGACCAGCACCATCGCAATGAACACGATGAGTGTGCCGATCCCGACCTGGGCTCGCTCGTTCGGTTTGTCGTTGGTTCGTTCGAACATTGTATGCTCCGCCTGGGTTACTCCCAGACTCTACGTGAATCAACTTCACACACCTATTTAATTGCAACTCCCAAATTATCACAATTGAATTTGGGGCTCCGTCCTTCGAATTCAGGGGATACTGAAGCCTAACTACATGGCATGGGTGTACACGAGCCGAGAGAAGTCCGGCAGGCGAGCCGATGGTCACATTTCGAAATCAATATTCACAACTGCGGATCGAATCGATATCAGTTCGCATGGATAGTGAATGCGTGAATCAGTTCATGAGAAGGCCGCCGCTCAACGCGTACACAGGAACCCAGAAACAGCGTAGACGAAAGAGGGGAGGCGGATTTACAGGTTGACCGAGGACTTCTCAGTCAGGGAGTCCGGCACGACCAGCGTGATGGTGGTCTCGCCACCGGACTGCGTACTGATCGTCAGCGTGGCGGTCTCGCCACCTTCCATCTGACCGGCAATGTTGTCATTGGATCCATCGAGGCCGATAGTGATGACTGCGCGGTCGACGCGGTTGTTCAACGTACTGTCGGTGCCGACGGAGCCGTCATTGTCCCGCAGCTCATCGTAACTGAATACCCCATCGGCGTTATTGATGTCGCTGGTCTGGTCCGACACCAGATTGTAACTCCCGCCTGCTTGGACCCATTGCATCGTCACGCCATCTAGGTCCACGTCGGACGATCCTGGCGCCAGTCGGGTCGTGATCTTGACTTCCGTGACGACAGTCGGATCTTGGCTGGTATCGACTGTGCCAACGGTGTTGACTTCGACCAGGCGATTCGTGACCTGCTCGGCTGCCTGTTCACCACTTTCTTCGGCACTACTCTGCAGGAACCCGGCCGTGTTGATCAGCACGCCCGCGGCGATCGCGGCGACCAGCACCATCGCGATGAACACGATGAGTGTGCCGATCCCGACCTGGGCCCGCTCGTTCGGTTTGTCGTTGGTTCGTTCGAACATTGTATGCTCCGCCTGGGTTACTCCCAGACTCTAATTGAACCGAATTCGTACACCCCTTTAAGAATATCTCTCAAATTATCTATTCTGAAAACGGGGATTGGCCGGCATCCTCGCCCCGTTCAAATATTGAGAATGTAGCATAGTCGGCCCGAAATGGGCGTGTTCGCCTTCAGTCGCCGTGTACAGGTAACACACTGCACGATCGTGGCGAGTCCTGAACCGCTCACGCTTCGTAGGTG
This sequence comes from Halorhabdus utahensis DSM 12940, assembly GCF_000023945.1. Classification (NCBI taxonomy): domain Archaea; kingdom Methanobacteriati; phylum Methanobacteriota; class Halobacteria; order Halobacteriales; family Haloarculaceae; genus Halorhabdus; species Halorhabdus utahensis. Next base: position 913,514 of record NC_013158.1, on the reverse strand, counting down.
ACGAGACTGTACATCACGAACAGGTAGCCAAACGTCGTCAACCCGCTGTTGACGAGCAACAATCCGCGCGCACCGTCGAAGTCAGTCACGAACGCACTGATCATCGTGGCCGCTGCGCCGGCCACCGCCAGCGCGAACCCGAGCGAGAGGTGTAACATCGCCCGTCGTGACGTTTGTGCGTACGCACGGACTGCCATACCGACCATCGTGAGTCCCGCGACTACGAAGACGAGGGTCAAAACCGCATAGAGGAGTTCAAGTACTGGCACTGCCTGAGAGTTTCCGAGCACCCGTATTAAATCATTCCTCGAAAATATCTGCATTGATAATCGGTCGATGGCGGACCACGATCGCCGTTCTATCGATGGTGCCTGTCCGCGTGTTCGAAACCTAGGATTCCGAGAGCGTCCGCCACGCCTCGTCGAGTTTGTTCGTCACTTCCGAGCGCTCCTGGACGTCGACCATCAGGGAGTCGTCGAACCCGACCTGGATCGAGTCGACGTTTCGCCGATAGACCTTGATACGACGGCGGTCGTCGGACAACACGTTGTCGTGAAGCTCCAGCAGATCGTGCTCGGTGAGCTCGTCGATGCGCCGATAACAGGTCGCGATCGGGATGTCGAGTTCGTCGCTCAGATCCTGTGCGGACTTCGGCTCGTCGGTCGCGTCCAGTATCTCGGCGCTGTACTTGTTCCCGAGGGTCCGCAGTAACTCGACCGATGCCATCGTTATCAGAATATGAATCAGCGTAAAGATAAAAGTATCGCCGATGAAATCGCCGTGAAATCACCCTCGTCGAGTATTTCTATTTTTACTGGAACTGTGCTCCAGCAGCCCGCTACCCCTCATTCTCAGCCATAAGAACGGTCTATCATTGCCGGTAACGCCAACAAATGTGGGTTCTGCGTGTCCCGCTCGGACTCACTGCTTCACAGCGGCGACTCGGAGTCGTTCATCATCGAGAACGCACTCGCATTGTCGTGGACCTGAATACCCCCGTGGGCGATCTCCATCGGGAAGATGTCCGTCTCGATCTCCTGTTTGCGCATCTTCGCCACCCAGACGTACCGATTGACTCCCGACTCGGTCGGCGTCTGGATCAGATAGATGTTGCCGTCCGTCAGGAAGTTCTCCAAGCCGATGTCGTTGTCGGGAAACACCGTGGACTGCTCGTTGGTCAGCAAGCTGGTCAGGCCGTTCTGTTTCAGGATGTCCGTGAACTTGAGGAGATACGTCCGGCGTTCGGCGTCGTCGTCAAAGAACAACTCGAACATGGCCAGTGAGTCCAACACGAGCCGGTCGTATTCGCCGTCTTGGATGTCATCCAGGAGGACATCGAGGGTGTCCGTGAAGCTGTTTTCCTGGAGGAGGCGGCGCTTGTCGTAGACCTTGATGTCGCCGTTGTCTTCGAACTCCGACCACCGATCGAAGCCGATCGATTCGGCCGCCGCTGTCAGATCTTCGCGGTTCTCCTCGAAGGAGAGGTAGATGCCGCGTTCGTCGGACTGCGTGACGCCGTTGTAGATGAACTGCAGCCCCAGGATGCTCTTGCCGGCCCCCGGTGTGCCGACGACCAGTGTCGTCGAGTTCGTCACGATACCGCCGTTGAGAATCGAATCGAGCCCGTCAATGCCAGTTTCGGTGAGTTCTACCATCGTGGATACCCCGTGGACGTTGTCATCTACCCCACGTTGGGTCGCCACCAGTGAAAAAGGCTTCCGGATCGTCTCAGACAGTCTACTGTTTCACGCGGAGTGGATTTCCCTCCGTGGTTTACTCGGCGTGGACGGCTACCGGGTCCACCCAGATGACGAACCCCTCGTCCCGTTTGACGACGCCCTTGATCGACGCCGAGTCCGCGCCGCCGGGTGAGTCGTCGACATCGCCCTCGTCGATCTGTCTGACCTGGTGGACCTCGTCGACGAGCCATCCTGCCGCCTCCTGGTCGGCGATAATTTCGGGATCGAAGACGATGATCCGTCGTTCCGCTCCGTCCTCGTTGATCCCGAACACTATTTTGGGGTCGACGATCGAGGTTGTGCGTCCCCGAAGGTCCATGACCCCCCGGACGTGTCGTGGTGAGTTCGGGACGCTGGTGACCTCGCCGATGTCGACGATCTCGGTGACGTGGTCGATACTCACGCAGTACGTTTCCGATCCGAGCTCGAACTCGAGTACCTGGCCGATCGTGTCTGTCATCTGTATGTCCTCCCGGCGGCGCACCGGAACTCGTCTACCGAGTACCCCTGCCGCCACCGACTGACTCTATCCTGACTTTCGGCAAAACTACCTTAAGTGTGTCCACCGGGTTATCAACGATGATTACGACGCCGGAGTCTTTATTTGCCCGGTTTAGCAAGGTTTCACCGGAGACAGATCGATCCGATCGGACTGTCGACTGGCCGCTCCTGTTCGGTCGGTCACATTTAAATCCGCCCCCATACAGGTCTGCACACGGAACATGTCATCACGATCATCGCCCCGGGCCGTCGTCGCCGACGACTCTCACTTCATGCGGAGCGTCATTTCCGACATCCTCGAAGAGGGCGGCATCGAGGTTGTCACGACGGCGAGAGACGGCCGTGCGGCGATCACTGCCGTTCGGGAGCACGAACCGGACGTCGTGACGATGGACGTCGAGATGCCGGAGATGAACGGCATCGAGGCGGCCGAGCGGATCATGGCCGAGCGCCCGACGCCGATCCTGATGCTCAGTGCCCACACTGACGAAAACGCGGACGTCACGTTCGAGGCCTTAGAGAAGGGCGCTGTCGACTTTTTCACCAAACCCGGCGGCGAAGTGTCGATGGAGATGTCGCGACTGAAAGAACAGCTCGTCGATATGGTGCTCTCGGTCGCCGAGGTCGACGTGACGACCGACGCCGGGCGGAGTGAGCCGGCGAGCGCTTCCGAACCGACGATCAAACCGGGGAGCGTCGTCGAGAACCCGACGCTTGTCATCGGCTCCTCGACGGGTGGACCGACAGTCGTCGAGCAGATTCTCTCGGAGCTGCCGGCCGCGGCGGATCTGCGGATCCTCGTCGTCCAGCATATGCCAACGGACTTCACCGGCCGCTTCGCCACGCGCCTGAACAAACGAAGCGAATACACCGTTCGGGAGGCTGGCGACGGCGACCGGATCGGTGGCGGCGAAGCACTGGTCGCTGCTGGCGGCCGACACATGGAGGTCTCGAACTACCGGAGTGGTCGGCTTCGCGTGGCCCTGACTGATGACGACCCCGTCAACAGCGTCCGTCCGTCAGTCGACGTGACCATGGAGAGCGCTGCGGCGGTCATCGACGACCCGCTGGTCGGTGTCATTCTCACCGGCATGGGAACTGACGGTGCCGCTGGGATTCGGGCGATCAAGGCTGCGGGTGGGACGACCCTCGCACAGGACGAAGCGTCCTCGGCCGTCTACGGCATGCCGAAGCGGGCCGTCGAGACCGGACAGGTCGACGCCATCTGTCCACTCGATACCCTCTCGGACCGGATTCTCGACGCGATCAACGCGGAGGTGCACTAACCCATATGGACGAACAATATCTCGACGCCTTCATTCGCGAGAGCGAGGAGGCAATCACGGAGTTGAACAACTCGTTACTCGAACTTGAATCGGACCCCAGCGATCAGGCGGCGATGGATTCGATCTTCCGAACAGCCCACACGCTGAAGGGGAACTTCGGCGCGATGGGATTCGACGACGCCAGCGACCTCGCCCACGCGATCGAGGACCTCCTCGATGCCATCCGCCAGGGCGACATGGACGTCACGCCGGAGATCATGGATCTCGTGTTCGCCGGTGTCGACGACATCGAAGCCATCGTCACCGAGATCGAAGCGAACGGTGAACCGTCCGCCGACACGGCCGACCGGGTCGAGGACATCCGTGCAGTCATGGAAGACGGTCCCGACGCCGCCGGTGCAGCGAGTGACGACGGTCGGTCGTCCGGTTCGGATGGTGACGTCGACGCCGGGGCCGAGGGCGACACCTCGGCATCCGGGCCTTCGATCGATGTCGAACCGATCCTCGATCGTGTGGACGTTCCCGAGCCGGAATCGGGCACTGTCACGCTTGCGGACGTCGACATCGGCGGCGGAGACATGCAGGGCGTCGACGCGATGCTGGCGCTGGACGCCATCGAGGACGCCCTCGACGTTGTGGCGACCGATCCATCCACAGACGAGATCGAGAACGGCGTGTTCGACGAAACGTTCGCCGTGTTCGCGGCCGCCGACGAATCGACAGTTCGGGCAGCGGTCGACGACGTCGGTCCCGTCGAATCCGCGACCGTACAGGACGTCTCGGAGGCAGTCGCGGCTGCAGACACGGCGGATGAGACGGGAGCCACGGACGACGCCGGTACCAGCGCGTCCACGTCGTCGAGTGCCTCCGAGACCGCTGTGGACGAGATCAAATCCGTCCGGGTCGACGTCGATCAGCTCGACGACTTACACGGCCTGGTCGAACAGCTTGTGACTAGCCGGATCAAACTTCGCCGGGCGGCCGAACAGAACAACGTCGATTCGACCGGCGAGACCCTCAACGAACTCGACAAGATCACGGCGAGCCTCCAGAACACCGTCATGGACATGCGGCTGATCCCGCTGGGGAAGGTCGTCGGGAAGTTCCCCCGTCTCGTGCGGGATCTCTCGCGGGACCTCGGCAAGGAGATCGACTTCTCGATCGAGGGCGAGGACATCGAACTCGATCGGACGATCCTGACCGAGATCTCCGATCCGTTGATGCACATCCTCCGGAACGCCGTGGATCATGGGATCGAACCGCCGGCGGAACGCGAGCGCAAGGGCAAGTCCCGGGAGGGTTCGATCGAGTTGCGTGCCCGCCGGGAGCGTGATCACGTCGTCATCTCCGTCGAAGACGACGGTGCGGGCTTGGACGTCGAGGCGATCCGCGAGCAGGCCCGCAAGCAGGGCATCCGGTCGGCCGACGAACTCGACCGGATGGACGACTCGGCGATCTACGATCTCACCTTCCACCCCGGCTTCTCGACGGCCGAGGAAGTGACGGGGACGAGCGGCCGCGGCGTCGGGATGGACGTCGTCCACGAGACCGTCTCGCAACTGGACGGTTCGGTCAACGTCGAGAGCGAACCCGACGAGGGGACGACCGTCTCGCTGCGGCTCCCGGTGACGATGGCGATCGTGAAGGTGCTGTTCATCCAGGTGGGCGACGAACAGTACGGGATCCCGATCAAGAACGTCGACGAGATCACCGACGCCGGGGAGGCGCGCGAGATCAACGGCAACGAGGTCATCAAACACAACGACGAGATCTACCCGATCATCCACCTCGACGAGGCCTTCGACGTCCCCGGCGAACGCACGAACGGCGACGGGATGCTGATCCGCGTCAGGGAATCTGAACGCAAAGTCGCACTCCACTGTGACGAGGTCAACAGCCAGGAGGAAGTCGTGGTCAAACCGCTGGAGGGACTGCTCTCTGGAACCCCGGGGCTCTCCGGAACTGCGGTGATCGGCGACGGGAACATCGTGCACATTCTCGACGTCGTCACACTGTGATACTACATGACAATTGACACTCACTCACTGACGAGGGGACGATGAGTCGCAGATCAGGGTCACCGCGTGGGTTCCGGTCGCTGCTCGAGTATATCGGGTCGGAGCTCGACTTCGAGACGGATTTCTACAACGACGCCTATCTCGACCGACGGATCACGGCCCGGATCCGCCGGACCGACAGCGATGACTACCGCGCGTACGAGCGACTGCTGAAACGCGACGGCGACGAGGCCGAGGCATTGATGGATTCCCTGTCGATCAACGTCACCGGGTTCTTCCGGAACCCGGAGGCCTGGGAACGCCTCCGTGACGTCCTCCGTGAGCTCACTACGGACCACCGGACGGTCCGGGTCTGGAGTGCCCCGTGTGCGGACGGGCGGGAGCCGTATTCCCTGGCGATGCTTGCACGGGACGACGCCCAGATCGACGAACGCCGTCTGGACATCCTCGCGACGGATATCAATCCGGATATCCTGGCCGAAGCGCGGGCGGGCGTCTACGAGACGTCACAGACGACCGACATCGAGGCCGAACTCGAACCGCTGTCGGACGTGTCGCCGTATATCGACCGCGACGGCGATACGTTCACCGTCCGGGACTCGATCCGCGAGATGGTCTCCTTCGAGCAACACGATCTCATCCGCGGGGACCCGCAGGGCGAGTTCGACCTCATGCTGTGTCGGAACTTCCTCATCTACATCGACTCGTCGTTCAAGGAACCCATCTTCGAGACGATCAGCGAGTCCCTCCGGAGCGGCGGCTATCTCATGATCGGGATGACCGAGACGATCCCGAACCAGTGTCGGGGGACGTTCGAATCGGTCGACAAACAGCGTCGCATCTACACCAGGGTGTAGCATGTCTCTGTTCGAACTCCAGCGCGAGGGCGACGTCCAGGAACTCATCAGGCTCCTCCGGGAGAGCGACAACGAGGAGGTTCGGATGCGCACCGCGTCGATGCTCGGGGAGTTCGACGAGCATGCGGATCGGCGGGATGTCGTGAGTGCACTCGTCGAGGCTGCTGAAACTGACGATTCGGGCATGGTGACTGCCGCGGCAGTCGACTCCCTCGACGAACTCGGCCAAGATGCCATCGAGGCACTCATCGAGTCGATGGCGGGGGTCGACTTCGAGGGTGGCGAAGCGGACTGGGTGCGCGCGAAGGCCTTCGTCAACGCACTCGAAGCCGACGTGCCCGAACTCCGGATGGCCGCCGCCAACGGCCTCGGGCAGTTCGGTGACACCGATGCGATCGAACCACTTGTCGGGCGGTTTACCGATCCTGATCCCCGAGTGCGTGCGCGGGCTGCCAGGGCGTGCGGGTCGATCGGCGACCCGCGGGCGACGGAGCCGCTTGAATCCCTGTTGACGGACGACGCCGGCGTCGTCCGGCGGGAAGCCGCCGAGGCACTCGGACAGATCGGGAACCGACAGGCACTCCAGGCCCTGCTCGACCTCTACGACGATCCAGCGGAGCGTGTCCGCCGGATCGCGGTCAACGCTTTCGGTAACTTCGATAACGCCGCGCCCGTCGATGCGCTGGTCAATGCACTCGGTGACGATGCGGCGACCGTTCGGCGGACGGCCGTCTATTCGATCATTCAATTGCTCGCGAACGTCCCCACACAGAAGAGTCACGAGATCCGCGAGACGATCGTCGACCGGTTGAGCGAGACTGACGACGACAGCGTCGTAGCTCCACTGGTCGAGATTTTGGAGGAGGGGACCCAGGTCGCACAGCGCCGGAACACGGCGTGGCTACTCGGCCGGGTCGTCACCGAACCTGACGATCGGGTCCTCGACGCGATGATCGCGGCGCTCGACGACGACGATCAGATGACCTCACAGTTCGCGGCGACCAGTCTGACTGAACTTGAAGACGTCAGCGTCGAGCGCCGTCTTCTCGACGTCGTCACGGACGATGAGCGCCCGACACAGGCCCGGACCCAGGCGATCTTTGCATTGGGGAAGGTCGGTGGCGACCGGTCGCGAGAGACGCTGGACACGCTGATCGACGAGACCGACAACGAAGAGATACGCAAACGCGCGTTCTCGGCCATCTCAAAGCTCGGAGGGCGACTGTGACCTGTCACTGCGGGAGCCGAGACGTTAATACGAGGGGCCGCCAACTTCCTGACACGAGGCGTCCATTCCGATGAGCGAGGGTGAACGCAAACTCGCCGACAGCCGGGGCAAATTCGTCCAGGTAGTCGAGAATGGCCGCAAACTCAACGACGTCGAGTGGCTCCCGGGCCGGATTCTGCTCTCGAACAAGCGTCTGGTACTGGCGAGCAACGAGGGCAAGAAAACGGTCTCTCTCGCGGAGATCCGGAGCGTCAAGACCCGGAAAAACGTCAATGAGGCGATCGCCAACGTTTCGGGATACGTCTCGGTTCAGACTGGCCGGGACGTGCTGTTGCTCTCTCCGTCCGACGTGGACGAGTTCGCGTCAGAGATCTACAGCGCCCGCCTGGATCAACAGGTCGTCCTCGCGAAACACCCCGCGGTCAAGGGTGGCGTCGTCCAGGACGCCCCCTGGGAGAAAGCGCGGATCAAAGTCGGCGAGGAATCCGTCGAACTTGCGATCTCGAGCGGGCAGTTCGTCGAGATCGAACTCAGCGACGTCGGCACCATCGACGAGACCGAACGTACCGTTCTGGAGAAACAGCGGAGCGTCCTCGAAGTCGAACATGCCATCGACGGGACGAGCGTCAAAACCTATCTGTCAGGGTCGGCGAGTGACTGCTCGATCCTCGCGTCGTTGCTTCGCTCCGGGGACCAACACGTCGAGTCCGACCTCGAGTTGAGCGACGCGGAACGCGAAGTGTTGATGGCGCTCTATTCGGGTGTTTCTCCGTTCGAGATCCCCGATTTTGTGGGTCTGGATATCGCGGAGGTCGAGGATATCTTCGATCAACTCGCCGAACAGGGCGTGGTGAAACAGAAGCGAACCCGACGGGAGGTCGGACTCAAACCCAGGGGTCGATCGATCGCGAGCGAAGTCATCGCGGATCAGTGACCCTCGCGGTCGGCGAGGAGGATGTCATTCGTTGACGTCTTCGAGGTGGCGATTGACCACGACCCGGCCTTTCGGCGTGAGCGTCGGTCCCGCCTCTCCGGTCGTGAGCAGGTCCTTCTCCGAGAGGTCGTTGACGAGCATCGTCACTTCGCTGGCCTCGCGGTCTAGGACGTTCGCGAGCGGGATCCCGTCCATATCGCCGGTCGAGTACACCGCAACCAGGAGTTCGATCTCCGGGTCCGCGAGCTCGATGTCCTTGAGTTCGGCCATGAGATCGGAGTACTCCAGCCGAAGGTACCGGCCCAGGAGACTGAGCTTCCGGGCGGAGGGGATCGCTGCCACGGTCGTCATCGCCTGGCCATCCGGCATATGTCGTACGGACAGGACGGCACGTTCCGAGCCAGCGATCTCCCTGGTCGAACGCTCGAACTTCGTGACTGCTGCGAGCGACACCGTGACGGTGTCACCCTGTCGTTTGAACTTCACGCCTTTCGGATCGAGGAACAGCTTCGCGGGGACGTACTCGGAATCGGTCACCCGGCCACCGATCTCTGCGGGGTGCTGGACCGTCGTGTCGGTCCCGTTGAGCAGGGCCTTGAACAGCACCGTCGAGAACTTCTCGATCGTGTCGTCGTCGGCCTCGACCACGGCGACGAAGCGGTCGTTTCCCTTTTCGAAGGCCACTGTCACCGTCGAATCGAAAAAGTCACCGAGATCGGGGGGGACATGCCCGACTGCGACGTCGAAAATCGACGAGAGCGGAATCGTCGTCTTCGAGTCGTCCGCCGCGAGCACCAGCCGCTTCTGGCTGAGGAGCACCCGCCCCTTGACGGGCTCGGCGCGAGCCGAGCGCTCGGAATTGAACGAGGCGACGAAATCCGCGATGACTGATTCCGACATGGATTCTCGTCTGTCTATCCCTCGATAGGACTGGCCAACTATTGAGCGTTACGTGCGAATATCAATCGAGAGAACGCACGGTGACCCTCGCTACTCGGCGTATCGCAGACGCCGTGACTTCTCGTGGAGCGGTCCTCGCTCCAGTGACGTCACTCTTCGGTGAGCAGGTCGGCCACGTCGCCGTCGCCGTGTTCGACGATCGTTACGTTCAGCTGTCTGACTGCGTCGCTGATCTCCCGGCCACGGACGGTGACACGCTTGCGTTCGCCGTCGCGCTCGGGGCTGAACCCGGTCCCGCCCTCGAGCAGGATCGACTTGAGATTCGGCCCACGGACGTCCGCCCGGAGCGGGCGGCCGGCGTCGTCGGATCCGCCAGTCAGTTCCAGGGTGAAGCCGTCGAGACCGATCGCACTCCCTTCGACCTCGTCGCCGAGCTCTCGGCCCACGAAGCGATTGGCGTCCTGTCCGTCGATGTCGACCTGATGGGTTTCGCCCGTGTCCGGATCGGCCACGGCGACAGTGAAGTCAACCATACCCGATTCAAACCGGTCGCGCTAAAAAAGCCCGTCGGAACGCCGCGGTTCCCCCTCCGTCTGGTCTCCTCGTGGTGGCCGTCCGCGGGCTTACCAGGGGGCAGCCAGCGCGCCGGCGTCGACGAACAGTGCCACGGCGACGACCGATGCGGCGAGGAAGAACGGCCGGGCATCGGCGGCGGGCGTCCTGACTTTCTGCTGGTCCGTCCCGTCGGTGAGCCGCGCCGCACCGATCTCCGAGAGCGCGGCGAGTGCAAGCCACAGGACGACCATTCCGAGGACGAGATGCCCCCGCGTCGAACTGAACAGCGTCTCCATGTAACCGGTGGCCGCCTGGTGGCCGCCGGTCAGCAGGGTCACTATCGCACCCGCGCGGGCGATCCGCTTGAACTGCGTCGTCAGGCGCGCGAGCGGTTCGCTGTCGAGTACCCCGTCTCTTGCTGCCGGCAGGACGGCGACAGTCATGAAGACGACGCTACCCGCCCACACGGCGGCAAACAGCAAGTGCAGCCCGGCAACAACCACGTCTGCAAATGTCATGGACGTGCGAACGGCCTCGATCCACATCAAGACACGGGATCGCCCTCGGAGCCCCTCAAAATACAGGGTCCGCTTCGGTGTCGTCCTCGTCGATCTCGCCGAGTTCGAGTTGGTCCAGCATGTTGACGAACGCGCCCGGATCGGGGATCAGGAACAGCCTGATCTTGAACGCGGCGTCCCGGTCAGTCACGTCCACGAGGCTGTCGAGGACGATCGACAGTGAGTCCACCCGGACGTGTGAGAGTGCGTCCTCCGCGATCTCTTCGCCCCCAGTGAACCGGAGCGTCGGTGTCCCCATGTCGATAGTCGTCCCGAGGGTGTTTGCGATCCCGTCGATGAACCCCGACGTGAGGATGTTACAGACCTCCTGGAGTGCGCTCTCCTGTAACTGGTTGAACTCATCGTCGACACTCGCGCCGGTCAACAGTTCGGCCATCTCACGGGCTGTCTCCTCGTAGAACGTGAGCAAAAACACACCGTAGGGAGGTTCGTTGAGCCGGATGCTCGCGCTGTAGATCGGATCGGTCCCGATCTCGCGGGCGATGTCCGGCGGTTCGACGAACGCCAGGCTCTTGATCTCGACTGTCGATTCGACGCCAGCGAGTGATCCGAGCGAGGTGGCCGCGTTCTCCGCACCGGCCTTGATCAGCTGGTTGATGACCCGTAATTTCCTGATGTCGATGAGCAGCGGCATCTGATCGGTCGTATCCACACCAATAGGCTACTTAGTGATTGTGTCTCGCGGGGCACGGGTTTTTGCCCCCGGGGGCCGTACCATCTCGCGTTGATCAACATGAACTCCGGGCACCCTCCTCCCGACATCGAGTGGTGTTACGAGGCCGTACAGGGTGTCTCCCGTACGTTTGCGCTCACCGTCGAGGCACTCGATGAGCCGATGGCATCCCAGATCGGTCTGGGGTACCTGCTCTGTCGCGTCGCGGACACGATCGAGGACGCCGGACACATTCCGCCGGACGAGCAGGTCTCGCTCCTGGCCACCTACGACGCCGCACTCGATCCCGACGCCGACGGGACCATGCTCGACTTCCGATCGGCCGTCGATCCCTGGCTCCCTGAGCCGGAACGCTCCGAGGACTGGCGGGTCGTCGCACGCGCGCCGACGGTGTGGGCCACGTTCGCCGACCAACCGGCCGACGCACGGGCGGCGATCGTCCCGCCCGTTCGGGAAATGGTCGACGGGATGGCCGACTTTCTCTCGGCGCACGCCGCGACCGGCGGGCTCCGGCTCGCGGACTACGCGGAACTCGACGAGTACTGTCACTACGCCGCCGGGACCGTCGGCATGCTCATCACGAACCTGCTCACTCGCGACGGCGTCGCTCAGGGCCGGAGCGAAACCCTCTACGAGACCGCCGGCTCGTTCGCCCGGCTCCTCCAACTCGTCAACGTCGCCAAGGACGTCCACGCGGACTTCCACGAGGAGAACAACGTCTACCTGCCGGCCACCTGGCTGGCCGCCGAGAACGTCGAGCAGGAGCATGTCCTGGCCGATCGAAACCGGGATGCGGTCGGTCGTGTCGTCGACCGCACGGCTACCCGCGCTCGAACCTTTCTCGACGACGCCCAGTCCTATCTCGAAGCTATGCCGCTCTCTCACGGTAATACGCTCGCTGCCTGGTCAGTCCCGTATCTGTTGAGTGTCGGGACACTCCGTGAACTCCGGAACCGGCCGGGTGATGCGCTCACTGAAACGGGCGTGAAGGTGGATCGCGAGGAGGTCTTTGCCGTGATGTCCGTCGCAAGCGATACCGGCCGCGATGCGCTCGGCGATCTCCGGACCTCGATCGAGCGGGAACCGTTTCACCTCGCCGTCGAGTGATCCCGGCCGGGTGCCCTCGGGTCGTCCCCTGCTCGTCACCGCATCAGCCGTCGATCGCTTCTGACAGTGCCTGTTGCAGGTCTGCCCGGAGATCTTCGACCCCCTCCAGACCGACGCTGAGTCGAACGAGGCCGTCAGTGATACCGTTCTGTCGTCGCTGTTCTGGGGGGACCGCTGCGTGAGTCATCGACGCCGGATGCTCGATCAGGCTCTCGACGCCCCCGAGACTTTCTGCCAGCGTGAACACTTCGGTGTTCGAAACGAACGTCTCGACTGCGTCTAGCGGCGCGTCGAGTTCAACGCTCACCATCCCGCCGTAGTCGTCCATCTGTCGCGCGGCGACGTCGTGCTGTGGGTGGGTGGAAAGGCCCGGGTAGTGGACTGTTTCAACGGCCGGTTGCTCGGCGAGCCACGATGCCAGCCCCATGGCTGTCTCGGAGTGGCGGTCCATCCTGACGGGGAGGGTCTTGATCCCGCGGAGGACCAGAAAACAGGCGAATGGGTCCGGCGTCGCCCCGACGCTGTTCTGGTAGAAGCCCAGTCGCTCGTCCAGTTCGGCGTCGTCGGTGAACAGTGCGCCGCCGACGACGTCGGAGTGACCACCCAGATATTTCGTCAGCGAGTGGGTCACGATGTCCGCGCCATGTTCGAGCGGGCGCTGGAGGTACGGCGTCGCGAACGTGTTGTCGACGGAAAGCAGCGCGTCGTTCGCGTGGGTGACGCCCGCGACGGCCTCGATGTCCAGCACCCGCATGAGCGGGTTCGTCGGCGTTTCGATCCAGACGAGCTCGGTCGCCGGTGTGACCGCTTCACGGAGTGCATCAGGATCGGTCGCGTCGACGAATGAGAATTCGAGGTCGTAGTCCTCGTAGACCTCCGTGAACAGCCGGTGAGTGCCGCCGTAGACGTCCTGACCGACGACGACGTGGTCGCCGGCTTCGAGCAGGTTCAGGACCGTATTGATCGCGGCCATTCCGCTCGCGAACGCCCGGCCGTGTGATCCTCCTTCGAGGCTGGCGAGGTTGTCCTCCAGGGCTGTCCGCGTCGGATTGCCCGTCCGGGAGTACTCGTAGCCGCGATGGTCTCCGGGGGCGTCCTGGGCGAACGTCGAGGAGGCGTAGATCGGCGGCATGATCGCTCCTGTTTCCGCATCGGGCTCCCACCCCGCGTGGATCGCCCGCGTCTCGAACGCGCTACCGACGAATTCGCTGTCGTGCTCTTCGCTCATGCTTTGCCCTCCCACTCGTCGAACGCTCCATAGATGTTCTTCGAGAGGTATCGCTCGCTCCCGTCCGGGAACACCGTCACGACGGTGTCGTGGGGCGGGTCCCGGTCACCCGCCGTGATCTCATCGGCCACCTGCCGCGCGGCGACACTCGCCGCGCCGGAACTTGATCCGACGAGATGGCCTTCCTCGGCGGCGAGGCGCTGTACTTCGGCGTGGGCCTCCCGGTCGGTGATCGTCACGAAGTCGTCGAGCTCGTCGGGCTCCAGCAGCTCCGTAACTTCGGGGTCGTGTGTCCCGATCCCCTCTGTCTTGTATGGCTTCTCGTCCCGTGGCTTTCCGAGCAGCGTGCCGAACGTCGACCCCGCCGGCTCGACGGCGACGACGTGGACGTCCGGGACGTGCTCGCGGACGGCGCGAGTGATCCCCGTCAGGGTCCCACCCGAGCCCACGCCGACGACGATCGCCCCGATCTCCCCGTCGAGTGCTTCGAGGATCTCCGGCCCAGTCGTCCGGTAGTGGGCCTCGACGTTCAGCGGCGTCGAAAACTGTTGGGGGACGGTAGCGTCTTCTTCCTCTTCTGCAATTTCGTGTGCGCGCTCGATCGCACCGTCCATCCCGCCCTCGCCCGGCACGTGGACGATCTCGCCGCCGAGGGCGGCCATCAGTCGTTCCTTCTCCGGGCTGAAGCCCTCCGGAACGACGAAGATCGCCTCAAGGTCGTGTCGGCCGGCCGCGATCGCCATTCCGATGCCGGTGTTGCCGGCTGTCGGCTCGACGATCGTCCCACCGGGTGGGATCGCCCCGCGCTCCAGCAACTGCTCGATGATGCGCTTGCCGATCCGGTCCTTGACGCTGCCGCCCGGGTTGAACGTCTCCACCTTCGCGTATATCTCCGCCCCGTCGACGCTGTCAACTTCGACAAGGGGTGTTCGGCCGATCGTTTCGAGTACGGATGTCGCAGGTTCGTGATGTGTCGTCATGTCTCTAGGCTGTGTTCGAATCGTTCGTCACCGATGCGAGCCGCTATGCAGCGAACTCAACAGCGACAACAGCCAAGAGACGGTGAGAAGGAGCGTTGATCGTGAACCCGTGCCCGTCGGCGTGCCCGCGGCTGTCGGTGGGGCACCATCGGTTGATCCCAGTCACGCCGCCTGCTTGAGGTGGCGCCCGGAATCGAATGGGTTCGACCCATACTGACGAAAATGTGTGGGCGCTTTATGCCGCTTTCTGTTTGAGATCGCCGAACGAGGTCCGCGTCCTGACTCGAACGAGCCGAACTCGCTTCTCGACCGGCCCACTGTATTTGCTATAGCGTAATATGGTTTATGCAGTGGCAGACAGACAGCCCACTGGCGAGATATTCGTCGGTCATCCGCGGATTTCAGGCCAGTTGTTCGGCGATAGCACTCTCGAGCCGGTCGATGAACTCCTCTCGGCGGGCCGCCGGGATCGTTGCGCCGGCGGCGATGTCGTGGCCCCCGCCACCGCCACCGACCGCGACGCTCGCCGTGTGGATCGCATCCGAGAGGTCCAGCCCCTGGCGGACGAGGGTGGCGGTCCCCCGGGCCGAAACCTTCCGCTCGTCCTCGGACTTCCGGGCGAAGGCGACGATCGGCCGTTCGCGGTCGACGCCGGGGAGTCCGAGTGCCATCCCGGCGACGATCCCCACGATCGTCTCCCGGATAGCGTCGTCGGCGTCGAACCACTGGACTGTCTCGCCCGACTCGACGCCGTTCTCGCGGACGTACTCAAGGCCCTCCGAAAGGTTCCGCCGGTGGTTCGCGAGCAATCGACGGGCGCGTTCGAGGGCTTGCTCGCGGTCGCCGAGACAGACGGCCAAGCCCACGTCGGCACGTTCATAGCGCGCCGTCGCGTTGAGCAGGGTCGAAAATTCGCTTGCGTCACGGAGTTCGGTGCCTTGTGCCTCTCCTGAGAGCGTATAACTCGTCCCGACGAGTGAGTCGATCCGGTCCGCCGGCACGCCCCGCTCGACACCACGCTGTACGAGCCCGCTGACGACCGTCTGACGCTCTTCCGCGGAGAGGTCGACCCATCGACGCCACTCGTCATCCACTTCGAGATCGATCCCGAGCGATTCCAGGAAGTCGATCGCGCCGGCTTCGTCGCCCGAAACCCCGGGAATCTGGGGTTGATCGGCGTATTCGAGCAGCTTCGGCAGCGGTCGGGTCTGTTTGCCATACAGCGCGATGTCGGTCGCCTCCTCGAGGACGCCTGCTCCCATTCCGTCCTCGACGATCGCTCGATTCGCACCGACGAGCTCGCCGCCGACTGCCTGCATGTCGCCGACAGCGCCGACCACCGCGAGCGCGGCGAGGTCACGGTTGTCCTGTTCGTCTTCCTCCAACGCGCGTGCGAGTAGGTAACTTGCCCCAGCCCCCGAAAGTTCGGATGCGCCGTCGATCCCTTCGAGGAGGGGATTGAGGTGATAGCGCGTCTCGGCGTCGGCCGGCTGGTGATGGTCGACGACGATCGGCTCGAAGTCCCCTTGCTGTTCGTGTTTCGTGATCGCATCGAGTTGGCCACTCCCGAAGTCGGTGAACAGCACCGTCTGAAAGTCTCGTGCGGCGATCGACGCGATTTCTTCGTCGTCGAGCTGGTTCTTGAAGACCGTTGTCGTTGGAATCCCCGCCCGTTCAAGGGCCGTCGTGGCGATTCCGGCGCTCGTCAATCCGTCAGCATCGATGTGCGAGGCCAGGAGCACCTCATCGGCGCTTCGAAGGCGCTGGGCACACTCCGCGGCTCGATCGGCGAGTTTCGGCACGGGTGCCATCGCTATTGCTTGGTTCGGACAGCGATAAAAACGTCAGGATCGGGCGGATAAATCATATGGCGCTATATCAATGATGGGTGGGGAATTGAATCATTTCCGATCGTCTATTTCCGGACCGGCCACCTGATTAGCGACCGTCTGGATCGGTAACGCCGTCGAGATACGCGAAGAAGGCGCGCTTGCGGGCGGTGTTGGGGTCCCACCGGACCGGCGGTGACTGGTAGCCGTGCCAGTAATCGTTCTCGCCGGGGTCGAAGTATCCCCAGGAGGCCCCGGACTCGAGGGCGGCCAGCATGTTACTATCGGAGCCAAAGCGAAAGTGATCGTCCTCGTTGAAGACGATCGGCATCGGTTCGTAGGTAGGTGCCGACCGGACCTCGGCGACCATCTCGCGGATCCGCTCGGGATCGTCGACATTGTTGCCGTGGAGGAGCACGAGATCCGACGCGTCAATCACGTCGTCCGTCGGGACCACCCCACCCGAGAAACTCGTCCCGACGGGGTAGCGATGGCCGTCGTGTTCGGTCTCCCTGATACGCTCGATCAGTTCGGTAATGCGCTCCGGTTGGAGAATCGCGTGGTCGTAGTTGATGTCACACTCGTTTGCGACTTCGAGGACGACGTTGGTATATTCCTTTTCGTGAAGCCACGCCATCACCTCATCGACGGCCCGGATCACGCTCGTTTCGTCTGCCAACACGTCGTCCTGCCCGAAGTAAAACAGCCCGAGGATCACGGCCATGCCGAGTTCGTCGGCGCGATCCAGCACGCGTTCGAGTCGCCCCATCCACACCGGTTTCAGCGTCCCGTCCGGTCGATACGCCGAGACCGTCCAGGGTTGGGATTCGGAGTACCCCTCGGGACTCCCGCACTGGAGGTTGGTCGCGATCGCCCGGAGCCCGTGCTTTCGCCACGTCGGCATCGCACCGAGGAACTCAGAGACGTTGCGTTCCGGATCCCACTCGCCGGTGTCGGGATACGCCCAGTTGTCGACCGTTTCGGGGTTCTCGTCGTCGAAGATAGCGTGGACCAGGCGGGCGTTGAAAAGCAACCCCTCGATCGACTGGCCCTCGTGGGTTCGCCCGGCGTAAGTCCGTTGGCCGTTGATCGTGAACACGTCCCCGTCGATTCCGACGTGGGTGTGGCGCTGGTCGCCGAACATACGTGGTGGCCCACGACGCGACCAATGAATGTTGTGGTGGCTGGGAACGGGAAGTAACCCGGAACGCGGTCGGCTGCGACGCGATCAGTCTGATTGCCCTGCCTTTCGATCCATCGCCAGCCGCCCACCGACGTACAGCGCGCTCATCGTCGCGCCCCAAACGAGGTGACTGAGCAGCGACAGAAGCGACAGACTCGGCACCACAGCTGGCTGTCCGACTAGGCGCAACCACAGCGGCATAATGACGCCTGCGGCGACGAGCCAGAGGGCGAGCGCCCACCCCATCCCGGCTGCCAGACACCATCTGACGTCCTCGGCGTAGGGGTCGGGGACGGACGCGAGTATCCCCGCGTACATCAACCCGAAGACGACGCTGTGGAACTCGTGAGTGATCCAGCCGACGACTGGTTGCGTGCTGCCGTACAACGACCCGATGATCGGGACCACGCCCGAAGTCGCTTGGCCGACGACGCCCATCGTGACGCCAGCAACCAGCGACGCCACGACAGTCAGCCACATTTCACGGCGGGAGACACCGAAGGAATCCGGCGCTCGCACCGTCGATCGACCGGGATGGGTCGCTGCCGACGTCAGTGGGATCGCCAGTTCGATCGTGGTCGTCCCGCCATCGTCGCTCGTTTCGGCGTGGCCGCCAATCGTGTCGAGTACCAACCTGACGACGTTGAGTCCGAATCCGCTCGACGGGTCGTCGTAGTCACTACCGGCCCCTTCTTCGAGGATTTCACGCTGAGAGTCGCTCAACTCCGCGCCGTCGTCCGTAATTCGGAGGTGGGCAAGCCGATTTCCTTGCTCGATGGTTATCGACACTTGCGTGGGCCCGTCGTCGCGGTCGGTTCCCCGACGGAGGACGTGCTCTATCGCGCGTTCGAGCATCTCGTTCCCCCAGATAGACACCGGTTTCTCGGGGCGTGTCGTCACCTCGTATTGGCAATCTTGACAATCCGCGGAGACGGTCCCGATGGCTCGTTCGACCACGGTGGTCAGATCCATCTCTTCGAGTCCGCGCCTGGCACCTTCCGTCGAGCGAGCCAGGTGCTTGACGTCTTCGACGGTTCGCTGGATGCTTTTCGACTGGGATTGGACTGTCTCGACGACCCGGCCCTGCAACTCCGGATCGTCGCGGTCGTCGAGCACACCGATCTGGCCGTCGATCACCAGCACGGCGTTGAGTACTCGGTCGCGCAGACTGCGATTGAGAATCTCCAGGCGGTCGGTCTGCTGTTTGAGTTCCCCGCGCTGGCGACGGTTCTCGGCCGCATAGATACCCGTCAGTGCGCCCCCGATCGCCCCGCCGATCAGGAAGTTCGACAGCGCTGGTTGCCATTGCACACCGGCGATTTCTCCCATCTCATCGACGCCCGATCCCATCAGCGTCAGGACCACGAGCAGGAACATGGTCGCCGTTCCGATCACGGTCCAGAGGGCCGTGATTCGGACGTAGCGTCGATCGAACGACCCGACGGTCAACGCGACCCCGAATGCCGATAGGGTCAGGCCGAGCGTCAGTGGGACGATGCCAGCGAAGGCAAACCGCAACGGTTGCTCTCCGACGGTGAACGTCACGGTAAAGCGAGTCAGGCCGAACCCGATCACCGCCACGATCAGCCCCGCCGGGGAGAGGCGCCGGTTCACGGCGGAGCGCAATCCGAACAAAGACACGGTGTTCGGAGAGTGGTCGGTGTCGCCAAAATAGCTTGGGTGGAATACGTCGGTAGCGCTCGTCGTCGAATTGCGATTCTCCGTGCGCTCGTCGATCAACTATCGATCGAGCCGATCGATGACCGCTGTGGCAAGTGCCTCGAACTCGGCCGCTTCGGGAACGACATCGACGTCGACTCCCTGTCCCGCTGCCGTCTCTCGGGTTGGTCCGCCGATCGTCCCCACGACTGCCTCGGACAATCCCTCGATCGCCGCCGCTCGCTGGCCTCGCTCACTCGCGATCGCCAGAAAGTGTTCGACCGTCAACGAGGAGGTGAACAGCGCGGCGTCGAGGTCGCCTTCGGCGGCCCGCCGGACGGACTCGCCGGCGTTCGCTGGACGGACGAGTCGATACAGTACCGTCTCGTGGACGTACGCGCCGGCCGATTCCAGCCCGTCCAGCAACACGTCGCTGCCGTGGTCGCTGCGGGCGACCTCGACTCGCAGCCCGTCGACTTGCTCCCCGAGTGCATCGACGAGTCCGGACGAGGAGTACGTCTCCGGCACGACGTCGACCGCGATCCCGTTCGCCCGGAGTGCGGCGGCCGTCGGCTCGCCGATCGCACACACTGTTGCGTCGCCGGGCGTCCACTCGCCGGCCACCAGTTCGGCCCCGGTCTTGCTCGTGAAAACGACCACCTCGGCGTCCGTGCGGGGAAGCGTCTCCGTCGGCTCAACGGCGAGCATCGGGTCGGCGATTGGGTTCGCGTCGAGCGATTCGAGGAGTTCGACCGCCGTCTCCAGTCGCTCGTCGTCCGGGCGGAAGACGGCGACGGTCGGCCGGTCGTCAGTCATGTCTCTCCCTCCCGGTGTGGTGAGTGCCGGCGACCGGCCTCATGTGTCGTCGGCCTCCGCCATCTCCTTGGCGCGTTCGATCACCTCATCTGCACCGCGGTCGGCGAGGTCCTCGCCCAGTTCGCGGGCGGCGTCGACGTGGTCTTCGACCGGGAGTGCGCGTCGGTCGGCGATCTCCTCGGTTCCGTCGGGCGCGAGCACGCGGACTGTCGTCGTGACGACTCGACCCTGGAACACCGCCCGGACGCCGATCGGGGCCACGCAGCCGCCGCCCAGCGTTTCGAGGATCGTGCGCTCGACGGTCGCCTCGACGCGCGTGCGAGCGTCATCAATGATATCGCGGATCGCCTCGGCGGCTTCGCCTTCCTCGGCGACGACGGCGACGACCCCCTGGCCGGGAGATGGAACGAACTGCTCGTCGGGGAGTGCCTGGAAGTCGAGGTGATGGGTCAGTCCCAGCCGATCCAGCCCGGCTTCGGCGAGCACGATCGCATCGTATTCGGTGTCGACCTCGCGTGCCGTGGCTTTGCGCTCGATCTCGGCGAGGCCGTTGAACCAGTCGTCGAAGGACTGCTCGAACGTCTGGCCCGTCGCCTTCGTTTCGTCGTCGCCATTTTCGGTGGTTTCTTCGCTCTCTTGGGCATCCAGTCGCGCCGTATACTCTGCCTTGAGGGTGGGTGCGAGTAACTTTTCCACTCTGGTGTCGACGTTGCCGCGCAGTGGCTGGACGTCGAGATCCGGGCGTTCGGCCAGCAACTGCGCGCGCCGGCGGAGACTGGACGTCCCGACCGTTGCGCCCTCCGGAAGGTCATCGAGGTCGGTTCCGTCGGGCGTGACCAGGACATCGTTCGCCGGCGCGCGTTCGGGCACCGCGGCGACGGTCAACCCCTCGCGATCCTCCGTCGGGACGTCCTTCAACGAGTGGACCGCGGCGTCGGCCTCGCCTGCCCGGACGCGCTCGTCGAGGCTGTGGACGAACGCGCCGGTCTTGCCGAGGCGATGGATGAGTTCGTCACGGAGTTCGTCGCCCGTCGTCTCGACTTCGAGGAGTTCGACCTCGTGACGGCGACTCTCCAGGGCGTCGCGTATCGCCCCGGTCTGCCGGAGCGCGAGATCCGACCCGCGCGTGGCCAACCGGAACGTCGTGGCACGGCTGCTCATTAGCCGTGTGTCCACGGTCGAGCGGGATAACCTCACCGCTCGACGCTGGCGATAGCTGGCTTGGATCGAAGTGTCGCCAGCCGATCAGTACGGCTCGTCTTTCAGCCCCAACACGTACGCGAGCGCGTTCGTCGTGACGTGCAGGATGGGAGTCAGGATGACGACGACTGCCAGCACGGCCGGCGTGAACGTCTCGCCGAACCAGGTTGGCGCGGCGAGTACGGCCAGGCCGAGCGCGCCGAGTACGAAATCGAGTTGATCGAGGCCGGGGACGGGCGCGCCGCGCTGGCGATCGAGGCGGCGTTTGATGAACGAGGCGGCGATGTCACCGACCATCGCGCCCAGTGCCAGCGCGACGGCGGCCGCGATCGGGAATCCAGGCAGGTCGATCCCGATCGCGTCGCCAATGGCGGGTGCCGCGGCGTCGAGTGCGAGCGCCAGGGCCGCCCCCGCCGCGGTGCCGGCGACCGTGCCACGCCAGGTTTTACCGTCGCCGAGCAGGCGCGCACCGCGATAGGTTCGCCCGCCGTCGATCGGCTGACCGCCGCCGGCCAGCACGGCGACGTTGTTGGGGAGATATGCGGGCAACATCGCCCAGAACGCGATGACGACGACCGAGAGCCACGACATCTTTCCCGGCGATACGATGGCCGTCAGTTAAAGACATCTGATTCCGCTCGTGGCGTGGTCGGTTTGATCCGGCAAGCATGTACCCCCAGTTCTGAAGTCCGTGGCCGGCCAAGAGAGGATATGAGCAGTTCCGGTCTCTGTGGCATCTGCGGTCGCACCGGTGCCGGGTACACTTGCGATAGATGTGGCACGCTCGTCTGTGAGCGCCACTACGAGGCGTCGGTCGGGTTCTGCGTCGAGTGCGCCCGCGAAGTGGGCGGTGGCGGGCAACCGAGTGGGGACGATCAGCCGGACACCGGCGACACCTATCAGTTCTGACTCGACGACGAGAAGATCGTACACGTGAGCCACCCCATCACCCGGGCGACGGCGTTGACGAGATGGAGAGTCACTAGCAACACGATCACACCGACGACCGACGCGGCGAGTGCTTCCGGGAGCGTGTCGATGACGATGGGACCGAACCCGCCTGCTCCGGTTGAACTATCGATTGAGAGCGCCCCCAGTTCGACGGTCGACCCCTCGCCGGTCAACAGCTCGTAGCGGACGCCGGGCAACCAGTACACCAGCGGCGCGACCAGTAGCGTCAGTGGGATCACCAACCCGAGTGTGAGCGCGACGAACGCGACAGTGCCGACGATGAACTGCGCCAGGAAATAGACAACCATCCCGTAGTTGTGGCGGTCGGTTACGACCGTCTTGGCATAGTTGCGGACCGACAGCTCGTCCGCGTCGGTGGGTGTCCAGGTCGCGTCGACGTTCAGCAGCCCTGTTGCGATCCGTGCTTCGATCACACCCGCATAGTCGGCGGCTCCGAGGACGCCGATTAGAATTGGGACGCCGATCACTAGCGGGATCAAGACGATTCCCAGAGTGATTCCAGTGAGGAACAGCGTGAAGTACGCGATCCCCAGCGGGAACCGCAGGAACATGTACGCCAGGTTGCGATACGTTCGCTTCGCCACCACGACGCCAAGGATGCGACGCGACAGCGATCTATTAGACGTGGCCGTCATGGATCGATCTTTTGTTGCCCGGGGATACGAAAAGGCGGCCCAGATTACGCTGTCACCAACTCGCCGTAAGATTTTATCCGTCTCGATGACGGTTCAGTCTCCGTTTGAGCCGCTTCGCCGACTCGCCGGCTGCCCGATAGTAGGCATCCGGATCGGCGTCGCCCGGGCCACCCGCCTCCTCGCCGGCGAAGATGATCCCCCGTGAGGAGTTCACGAGGCCGACTTGTGGGTCGACACCCGGCACGTCCGCCAGCCCGTGCTCGACGGCAGCCTCGGCGTCCCCACCCTGCGCGCCGACGCCCGGCACGAGGAAGGGGAGGTCCGGAACCTGCTCGCGTAGCGATTCGAGTTCCTCCGGGGCCGTCGCGCCGACGACCAGGCCGACGTTGTCGTTGCGGTTCCACAGGTCGGCGAGCGCCGCGACGCGTTCGTAGAGCGCCTCACCGTCTTGGAGTTCGAGGCCCTGGAGGTCCGCCCCGCCCGGGTTCGAGGTCCGACAGAGGACGAAGACGCCGGTCTCCTCGCGAGCGAGAAACGGCTCCAGGGAATCCCGGCCCATGTAGGGGTTGACGGTGATCGCGTCGGCGTCGAGACCGTCCCCGTCGAGCACTTCGGCGTATTGGCGGGCCGTGTTGCCGATGTCGCCCCGCTTTGCATCGAGCAGGACTGGCACGTCCTTGCCGTGGGCGTAGGCGATGGTTTCGGCCAGCGCGCGCCAGCCGTCGGGGTCCTCGTAGAACGCGGCGTTGGGTTTGTAGGCGGCGGCGTGCTCGTGGGTCGCGTCGATGATCCGGCGGTTGAACGCCCACCGCGGCAACTCCCGGTCGGCGAGGTGGTCGGGGAGGCGGTCGGGATCGGGATCTAAGCCCACCGAGACGACGCTGTCGACCGCGTCGATCCGGCCGGCCAGTCGCTCGAAGAAGGTCATATCTTCCCTCCGGATCCCCTCGACTCAAGTATTTCCATGTGGGCGACGACTTCCTCGCTCCTCTCGTGCTCGGTCTGTGAACGCGACCCAGACGTTGCGTCGAACACAACACTCAATTGTGCCTCCGCTGTATCCTCTCTCGATGACCGTCAACGCGGTGGTCTTCGACCTAGATGAGACGCTGGCCGTGACCACGCGCGATCGGGGGACGCTGATCGAGGAGGCGACCGCCGTCGCCGGCGGCGACCCGATCGAGTACACGACCTATCAGGATACCCACCACGAGGCAGTCACGAGCGAAACGCGGGCCCCTATTTTCGAGGCCGTCATCGACGACGAGACGGTCGATCCCGACGCCGTAGCCGACACCTACCGCGAGGCGGTCAACGACGCGCTCGTTCCGGTCGATGGCGCGAGTGACCTGCTCGCCCATCTCACCAACGGCGCGGGCTACCGCGTCGGCGTGTTGACCGATGGGCCGGTTCGCGCCCAGCGGAGCAAACTCGACGTGCTCGGGTGGGATGACTATCTCGACGCCAGTGTCGTGACCGGCGCGCTGGAGACGCGCAAACCCGATCCGATCGCGTTCGAGGCGATCCTCGGGGAGATGTCTGTCCGCCCGTCCGAGGCGGTGTACGTCGGCGACAAGCCGGAGGTCGACGTCGCGGGAGCCAAAGACGCCGGCCTGGCCGCGGTACAGGTACTCTATCCCGGTGGTCCCGAGTTGCACCCGCGGGCCGACGCCGCGGTCGATCGGGACAAGCTTCGGACGGATTTGCTCGACGTTCTCGCCGGCCTGTGAGCGGGCGGCGACGTGGCCCGTGAATCCGTTCGATGATTTTTGTATATGGAACGAGATGCATAGATATGCGCTTGTTACAATCGAGCGGTAGTCCTTGCTGGTGGCACCGATGGTAAACGTCGCGCTCTCGGCAGCACAACTTGTCTTGGCGCTGATTCTGGTGGTTTTAAACGGCTTCTTCGTCGCTGCGGAGTTCGCCTTCGTTCGGGTTCGGGGGACGTCGGTCGACCAGCTCGCCGAGGAAGGGCGGCCCGGCTCGGCGACGCTGCAAGAAGTGATGACGAATCTCGATAACTACCTCGCCACGACGCAACTCGGCATCACCATCGCCTCGCTCGGATTGGGGTGGGTCGGCGAACCCGCCGTGGCGGCGCTCATCGAGCCAATACTGGAATCGGTTCTCCCGGCGAGTCTCATCCATCTCGTGGCGTTCGCAATCGGATTTAGTATCATCACGTTCCTCCACGTCGTCTTCGGTGAACTCGCGCCGAAGACGATCGCAATCGCCCAGACCGAGCGACTCTCGCTGTTTCTCGCCCCGCCGATGAAGTTCTTTTATTTCATACTCTATCCGGGTATTGTCGTCTTTAACGGGGCGGCTAACGCGTTCACGCGGTCGCTCGGTGTGCCGCCCGCTTCCGAGACGGATGAGACACTCGGTGAGCGAGAGCTCCTCCGGGTACTCACACGATCGGGTGAGGTGGGGGACATCGACCTGGCAGAAGTGACGATGATCGAGCGGGTCTTCGATCTCGACGACATCGTGGTGCGGGAGGTCATGGTTCCACGGCCTGACGTGGTGAGCGTTCGGGCGGATGCCGCGCTCTCGGACCTCCAGTCGATCGTCCTCGAGGCTGGTCATACCCGCTATCCAGTGCTTGCCGCCGAGGACGGCGATCAAGTGATCGGATTCGTGGACGTCAAGGACGTGTTACGAGCGGAGGTGGAGGGTGGGGACGCCGAGTCAGTCGGCGACATCGCCCGCGAGATCGCGATCGCCCCCGAGACGATGGCACTCAGCGATCTCCTGAGACAGTTCAGGGAAGACCAACAGCAAATGGTTGCAGTTATCGACGAGTGGGGGGCGTTTGAGGGGATCGCAACGGTTGAAGACGTCGTCGAGGCACTCGTCGGGGACCTCCGGGATGAGTTTGATATGGACGAGCGCGAACCCTCGATTCGCCCGCGTGATGATGGGGGATACGACATTGATGGGGGCGTCCCGTTGTCAAAAATCAACGACATGATCGAGGGGGAGTTCACGAGTGACGAGGTCGAAACGATCGGTGGGCTGGTACTCGAGCAACTCAACCGTGCGCCGGAACGTGGCGATCGCGTTGCGGTCGCCGGGTACGTCGTCACGGTGACGAGCGTCGAGGGGTCCCGAATTTCGACGATCCGGGTCCAGGAACGTCAAGAGGGCGACTCAGCAGTAGACTGATCGGACATCCCCTGGCTGGCCGGAGGTCCGAACACCTTCGACCGGAACCGGATGCGCACGAATGCGGATCCGTGAGTCCGCCGAAGGTTCGCGTCTCGCCCGACTGGCGGTGACCGATTCGATGACACGCTGGACAGGCTCACCTCTCAGTGGCGACGCTGACGAGCAGATCGACGGCCCGTTTGACCGCGGCGGCGGTCGGGACGGTGACCTGCACTTGCTCGTCAGTTACGTCCACTCTCAAAAATTCATCGTCCGCGTGGGCTTGCACAGTCGATTCGCCGGCCCGCACGCCGAGGACAAGCCCGTCCGACGTCGGCTCCAGTGTGGCGAGGACGCGACCATCGTCGTCGACGACTGCCGGGCCGCCATCCGGAGCGGACGGCTCTCGGTCCTCGCCTTCCACGACAGAGAGCCGATCCAGCCCGGCCGTCTCGCGGCCGTCGATCTCCGCCCGCAGGAGCGTCGCGATGCGCTCGCCGTCGGTGACGCAATCGTCGACCATCAGAGTGCCTCCAGCGTGCGGTCGATCGCCTCGTCGACGTCGATGCCCTGCCGGCGCGCGTAGAGGATCGCCGCCGTCTCCAGGGTGACGCCGAGATCGGACTGGAGGCCGTTGATCGCCGCGACGGCCTGCTGTTTGTCCGTCCCCTCGGCCACGACCGTATCGAGGACGCGCTCGAACGTCGAGCGTTTGCGCAGGATCGACTCGTCGGGTTGGTATCCATCGGGGATGGTCACCGACGCCGATTCGAAGGTGAGCTTCAGGGTCCCGTCGCTCGCTGTCAGTAATCCTTCGCCTTCGGCGACGTCGATCAGGCGCTTGGCCTGCTCCGGGGAGAACCAGTCACGGTCGAGGCTGAGGTCGACCACGAAGTCACTCCGCGGAAGCTGGTCGCTTCCGGCCTGCACGAACGGGGCGGCCACGGCCGTCCGGAGACTCATCGTCCGGACGTGGACCACAGATACGCCTAAAGCTGGCGATCACATCTTGCCGCCGGGGAACGGTCCGGCGTGGACTCCCACGATTCTCCGTGAGGATTCCAGAGCGCAGAGAATACCAGTGTGCTTTATGAGTCTGAATCGGCAAATTCCACCGGAGGTAACAATAATGGCTACAGTGGAAGTCGATCAGGACCTATGTGTCGGCGACGAGATCTGTGCAGCAATGGAACCGGAAATCTTCGAAATGCGTGACGACGGGCTCGCGTACGTCGTCGACGGGCAAGAAGAGGTCGACGGCGATATGGTCGCGGCCGCCAGAGAGGCTGCGGACGCCTGTCCCGTCGACGCGATCATCGTCGAGGAATAAGGGTCGCTGTACCCCGTCGTTTTCGGTCGGTCGATCGGCGAGTCGCTGGTCCGTGCAGATGTCCCGTCTTGCCGAGACACCACATTTCCGTCGCGAGTGAACCGGCGGCTGTGATTCGAGAGGTTCAAGTGCGCGCTGATACTTTACTTCGACATGAAATTCCAGGGCCGTTCGACGCGAAAACGTACTGGAGGTCGACGACGTCACGCACGGAACAAGCGCCGCCACGAACTCGGCGACGAACCGACCGAGACGGAAGTCGGCGAGCAGAAACTCAAGTTCGTCGATGCCCGCGGTGGGACCGAGAAGATCCGCGCCATCGTGACCGACGTCGCCAGTGTGGCGACCGACGACGGCACCGTCGCTGCCGAGATAGAGAACGTCGTCGAGAACCCCGCCAATCCCAACTACGTCCGGCGGAACATC
This sequence comes from Halorhabdus utahensis DSM 12940, assembly GCF_000023945.1. Lineage (NCBI taxonomy): Archaea > Methanobacteriati > Methanobacteriota > Halobacteria > Halobacteriales > Haloarculaceae > Halorhabdus > Halorhabdus utahensis. Next base: position 885,727 of record NC_013158.1, on the reverse strand, counting down.
ATCACGAAGGGCGCAGTGGTCGCCACCAGCGAGGGCGAGGCTCGCGTCACCTCCCGACCCGGTCAGGACGGCCAGGTCAACGCCGAAGTGCTCGAATAACGCAGTCTCGCATTTTCGAGTCGACCTATTGCTGTCGACAGCTCTGCTGATTCGGACAGCCCTCCCTCACACCTCACTGGCGGTACTGATTCAGAGAGGACACGGACACGTCGACAGTAACGTCGCCTATCCGAGGAAGGAAGTGACGGTGTCGCCGACCCGGTGGGCTGCCGATTCGGGACCCATGTGACCGACGCCCTCGAACTCCGTTAGCTGAGCATCCGGCAGTCGATCTTCGACAGTGACTATCGCATCCCTGAGCGGCTCTGGCCCGCGCTCCCCCGTCAGCAGGAGTGCCGGTCCGTCGATCGAGGGATCGACAGGGAGTCGGTAGTCCTCGACAGCGCGACTCTCCCGGACGATGGTCTCTGCCCGATCGAACGGGGCATCCTCGGGCCACCACGGCAGCGCGGTCGCGTCGGGAACCCCGCCAGCTTCTTCGATGAACAGTCGGAGCACGTCCCGACGGTCGCCAGCATCGAAACGTTCCTCCAAGCGGTCTGCCAGGTCGGTGTTTTGATGGTCACCGACCAGTACGGCCGGTTCGTAGAGGACGAGTCGCTCGATTGCGAGATCCGGCGCAGCCGCCAGCGTCACGAGCCCCCCGAAGGAGTGACCGAAAACCGAGGGTGTGCCGTCGACTGCCCCGACGAGTGCGCGCAGATCTTCGACCTCGCGGTCGAGACTGTACGCCGACCCGTCTTCGCTATCGCCTCGCCCTCGGCGATCCGGGACGATGAGCGTGTGTTCGTCGGCGAGACGGGGGATCAGCGGTCGGAAACTGTGACGGTCGGCGCTGGTGCCGTGTAAGAGGATGAGCGGCGATCCCTCGCCGTGTCGGTCGTATGCGATACGTGTGCCGTCTGCGGACGTGACAGTTTGCATGGGTCGATCGCTCGGGGATGGGCGAAGCTAACACTAACTCTCAGTCGTACGGCCGTTCATATGGGGGCAGGAAAATTTGCGGAAGTCAAGTTTCCGACCTGTCGAGGTGCGTCTCGATCAGTGCGAGTTGGCCTCGTCGGAGCCGTTCGGAGAGCGAAGACGCGCTGATATCGAGGTCGGCTGCAACATCAGCCAGCGATGCGTCCCTTGGCACGTCGAAATAGCCCATTTCAGCGGCCGCGAGGAGCGCCTCGCGTTGGCGATCGGTTAGCCCGTCAGCTCCCGCCTGAGGGCGTGAAGTGGATTCGATCCGGCGGAGATCGAAGCCACCGTGGCGCTCCCAGAACATTTGAAACTCAGCGAGTGTTTCCCGGTCGGCGAACTGACCGGACTGTATCCAGCCGGTTGTTGTCGCCTGGATCTCATCGACAAGAGAATCGGTGTCGGCCAGGGCTTTCAGCCCACCCACGTCGAAGTCCGCGGGGAACTGGTCGCTCATGCTGAGATCCGGCAACACTTTGTATCGCGGTGGATCAGCGGACTTGTTGAGACGGGTGTACCCGGCCACGAACGGTGCGTCTTCGAACGCGTCTTTGAGGGCTGACACCGGTCCCTCGGTGACCGTGACGACGAACGATGTGTACTCGTCCTGGCTGGGGACGAGTTGCACAGACAGAGTTGCCTCGGGCACGCTGGCCGCGACCGAGACGAACGGCAGGTGCTCGCACGTGATCTCGTAGGTCGCACGCAACGCCATGAACATGACAGGGTCAGGTGGCACTAATGGGTGTTGCAACGAACCGGAGACTCTCGAGAGGCCACAGTCGCCGCTTGTTAGGCCGGTCGCGGAACCGCCTTCTGCAGCGCACTTTCGGCGATGTTGCTTCCATAGTCGGCGGTTCGACTCAACGAGTCGACCACCAGGCCGAGTCGGTGGGCGCGCTGGGGGTCGTCGAACTGCCGGATCAGACTGTCGACCTCTCGGGCTTTCTCGTCGACTTCGGGGATACGCCCCCGTGCCTCGTTGGCCAGCGAGACCGCCTCGTCAGGATCGTCGGCCAGCAGGGCGTCCATCGCCGTCTCGGGCACGGAGATGGCGATCTCCCGGAGTTCGTCGAGCGCGTCAGCCTCCTCCTCGGGGACTGCCTCGATGTCGGTGGCGATGTCGGCGATCTTGTTGGCGTGGTCGGCGATACGTTCGAGTTGGCGTGCGCCGGACTGATAATCGAAGACGGTCTCCCGGGGGAAGCCCATATCGTTGGCCGCTGTCGGATTTCGCAACACGGTTCGGAACACCCGTGAGACCATATACCATAGCCGGTCGACGTCGTCGTCCCGTTCCATGACGTCGGCGGCGAGTTCGTCGTCGTCCTCGATCAGGGCCGTCACCGCGTCGGCCGTCATCGTCAGCGAGACCAGCCGCATCCGGGTGATCGCGTTGTTGACCGACAGCTCAGAGGAGTCGAGCAGATCCTGGAGCACGACCCGGTCGCCGGTCTCCTCGATGACTTCCAGGCCCACGAGTCCCTGGGTGGCGTTTCTGATGTACCGGCGCTGGGTCGCGCTGATCCGGGGGGCCTCCAGGCGGATGATGTCGAACCCGCTGACGTACATCGTCATCACGGCGCGGGTCAACTCCGTCTCCTCGGTCAGCCCGCTCACGTCGAGGCTCCCCTCCGCCCGCTCGCGATCGTCCTGCGGGGAGAGCAACAACATGTCCTCCTCGGAGTGGAACTCCACGACGCTGCCCGCGCTGACGTCGTTTTCCGTCGCCCACTCTTTCGGTAATGAGACCGTATACGTCGAGCCACCGGTGACCTGAACCTTGCGGGTCTCCATGCTATCGTATTTTGACCGTATCACAATAAACGCTTTCGAATCTATATATAATATCCGCAACGGCCGGTCCTGCCGGGTGGAACATCCTGCGTCTCGGACTGTGTGCGACCGGATTTTGATACACCTCGTGTACGCACCGTCCTCTCCTCTTTCTTCTCGCCAGGATCGAAGAGCCTGATGAACGCTTTCCTTCTGTCGGTCCTACAGGTTATCATGACCTAGGCAACCCAGATCATGCCACTCTGTCAGGCGGTTACGTGGTTTCATTCGGTTGCCGGAGCCGCGTTTCGTGCCCGAGTAAATATGGCTATATAGTCTATATACTGCTAATAGTAGGGTACTTATTCGTCTCGGCGACTTGGTCGAACAATGGCACGCAAAACCGTGCGTGACGTTTCACGGCGGGACTTTCTCCTCGGTGCCGGGACAGTCGGAATCGCAGGACTCGCCGGGTGTGCGAGTCAGCGAGCACTCCAGCCAGCACGGGCTGATGGCGGGGCTGGCGGGCAGTCGACGTTGACCGCTGACGGTTCGTCGACGGTGTACCCGATCGCCAACACTGCCTCCCAGCGGTGGAACGGCAACCCACCTTCGAGTGACACGGAGTACTGGCCACACGGCGAGTTCGACATCGACACGACCCAGAACCTCGCGGATCACTTCGCGAGCAAGTACGGGTTCGAACCGACTGCCGTCCGATCGACGCCCCCCTTCCGGGCCAACATCGCATTGAGTCACTCGGGAACCGGCGTCAAAGCCGTCAGCGAAGGCCGCGTGGACATGGGCAACTCCAGCGCGCCGGTCACCGACGAACTGCCGGACGCGAGCCAGGAGGTGCTCGACAGTTTCGTCGACCACGTCGTGGGCGTCGACGGCCAGCCGATCGTCGTCAGCGAAGAGATCTTCGAGGCGGGCGTCACCGGCGTCACTGCCACGGAACTCAAACAGATCTATCGCAAGGAGATCACCAACTGGTCGGCGATCGGTGGCCCGGACAAGACCATCCGCGTCATCGGTCGCGCGGAGGGGTCGGGGACGGACACTGCCTTCAGGGCGAATCTCTACGGCGACCCTGACGCGTCGATCAGTCCGGACGTCCGGAAGGGACAGAACCAGCAGGTGTCACAGCTGGTCGAACAGTCCGACAACGCGATTGCGTACCTGGCGCTGAAGTTCGTCTCCGAGAACGGTCCCGTCCGACCGATATCGCTGGAAGTCGACGGGACGGTCTACGAGTACGGGAAGAACCTCGGCGCCAGGGAGTACCCCCTCTCCCGGGATCTTCACATGTACACCTGGAAGAACACGTCGAGAAAGGAGGCAGCCTTCCTCGACCTGATCCTCTCGGACTTCGGACAGGAGATCTGCGTCGCATCGAACAACTACTTCAAGCTCCCGGCCGATCGCCAGCAGAACCAACGCGAGAAGCTCCCATCGCCCTGATCACCAATGAACACGAGTGCACTCAAACGCGCAGGTAGGTACGTCGCTAATTCGGGGGGAACATGTCGACACAACCGATGAGCCAGCGGCTGACGCCGACCGTATTCGAGGAGGCCGATCCGTTCGGTCTCCTCCTTATCGTGATCCAGTCGCTGTTGCTCGTCGGGGCGGCAGCGGCCTTCTTCTTCCAGTCGCCGTGGACGATGCCGCTTTTGCTGGCCTTTCTGCTGGTGAGTGGGGTCGCGTGGGGGACACGCCAGGCCGTCGCGGCCCGCGTTCTCACGTTTCTGATGACGATCACGACGGTCGTCACGCTGGCTCTCATTGCGATTTTCCTTTTTCTGGAAGCGATCCCCGCGTTCCAGTTGATGGGCATCGACATCCTGCTCCCGCTGGACGGCGACCTCTGGAATCCCAGTACGAACACGTTCTCGCTGGTCCCGATGATCTGGGGGACGGCGATCACGACCGTCGTCGCGACGCTCGTCGCCGGTCCGCTGGGGGTCGCCGGTGCACTGTTCATCAGCGAGATCGCGCCCGAGCAGGTGCGTGAGGTCGTCAAGCCCGGCGTCGAGATCCTGGCCGGGATCCCCTCAATCGTCTACGGCTTCATCGGCTTCACGATCATCAACCCCTACGTGAGCACCGAGCTCTCGACGGGCTTCGGTGCGCTGCTCCCGATCGGCGTCGTCATCGGGTTGATGGCGCTTCCGACCGTCGTCTCGGTCGCCGAAGACGCGATCTCGACGGTGCCGGAGGCGATGAAGAGCGGTTCGCTCGCGATGGGTGCGACGGACTGGCAGACGATGAAGAGCGTCACTGTCCCCGCGGCGTTTTCCGGCATCTCGGCGGCCGTCCTGCTCGGGATCGGGCGCGCCATCGGCGAGACCATGGCCGCGACGGTGATGATCGCCCACGTCCAGGAACTGCCACAGCCGGCGTTCGACGTCTTCGACAGCGGCGAGACGCTGACGACGCTGATCGCCGGCAACTTCGGGCCCGCGGTCGGCACGGAGTACTACCTCAGTGCGCTGTTCGCCGCCGGCGTCGTCCTGTTCGTCATCGTGACGACGCTCTCGATCGCCTCGCAGTACATCGAGAAACGCATGCAACGCAAACTCGGAGGTGACCGATGAGCGAAGCCTACGATCGAACGCTGGTCGCCGAGGGTTCCTCGCCCTACGAACGGTTCGCCGTGGGAACCGTCGGCGTGGCGCTGGCCGTTCTTCTGTCGGCCGTCTACGCGCTGTTCGCCAGCCAACCCGTCGACGCGACGGTGGCCGGGCTGGCGCTGTTCCGGTGGTTCGGCGTCGGACTCCTCGCGCTGGGGCTGGCCACGCTCGGACTCGGCGTCGTCTCCTGGCGGGAGTGGGTCCAAACGTCCCCCAGCCGCGCCGGTGGCCTCGTGACGGGACTCATCTTCGGCAGTATGTGGGCAGTCGCGGCCGGCCTGATCGCTGCAAACACACTCGGGCTCGGGACGCTGGGCTGGTTCGCGGTGGCGCCGATCGTCGGCCTCGCGGTCGTCGGCTTCTCGGTCCTCACGCGCGAGGATCTTGCCACGACGGTGCCGGTCGGCCTGTTGCTCACGGTGGCGGGCGCTGCGGTCGTGCTCGGTCTCTTGGGACCGGCCTGGACCTGGTCGCCGCCGGACATCTCCGCGACGTTCCCGTCAAGCATCGTCGTCCCGTCGTTGGCGTTCGTGCTTGCGCTGGTCGGTGGCTGGACGGCCGGCAAAGCCTACAGCGGGTTCGGCACGCGCGGCCGCCAGACCGGGGCGTACCTGCTGATCTCGCTGGTCGTCGTAGCCGTCCTCGGCGTGCTGGTCGGACTGATCACGTTCATCACGTCCCGCGGACTCGGGATCGTCGTCGAGAACCTCTCGATCGGTGCCGCGACGGGACTGCTCCTCTCGGGAACGCTATTCCCGGCCCTCGTTATGCGGGACGCCTGGACGTTCGATGTCGACCGTGGATCGGTGCTCGGGATCGTGGGCGCGATCGTCAGAGCCGGTATCCTGACGGTCGTCGGAGCCCTTGGCGTCCTCTTCGCGGTCGTTCTCGCGACCCGGCAGTCGGTCTCGGCCGGCGGCGTCACCGTCTCGCCGTCTCCCCGGGTCGGCACTGGGTTCGCAATGCTGTCGGTCGTCCTCCTGTTCGCGCTCGCCCGCCGCCAGTACGACGGGATCGACGTGTTGCACGCACGCGATACCGTTCCGGAGACGGTCCGGGCTGGACTGTTGATCGGCTGGCTCGTGCTGGCTGGCGTCGGCGGGTTCGCGCTCGTCTCGGACGTGGCCGACACCGTGCTCGCCTTCGTCGGGACGACCCTCGCCGGCGCCGTCGCCGTCGCGCTGGTCGCGTATCCAGTCGTCCTGTTGCTCAGTCGTCTCCGTGCCGGTGACGCCGTCCGTTCCGCGACCGTCGCACCGACCGAAGAACTCAAACTCGCCGTCACTGGTGGCCTTGGCTACCTCGCGCTCGCAGTCTGGTTCGAAGTGGCAAGCGGTATCGTCGCCGTCGGCAGTCCGCGACTCGGACCGCTTGCAGGCGTCGTCACCGTGTCGGTCGCCGCCCAGCTCGTTGGGCTCTGCTTCGGGATCTACGCGGCCGTGATCGGTGTCGTCCACGTCCGCGGGGAGGGCGATCCCGAGACACGAGACGATTCGCTCGCACAGACTCACCTCGCGCTCGTCGGCCTGACCGGTTCCCTGGTCGCCCTTGTCGGCCACGCCGTTCTCACGTTCAACGAACTGGTCTTTTTCGACCTGCTCGTCATCTCGCCGTTCGGCGCCCTCGACTGGCCGTTCATCATGAATCCCTCGCAAGGACTGGGGATCCAGCCGGGCGTCATGCCGGCCATCGTCGGCACCGTCTGGCTGGTCGCCGGCGCCGTCGTGATGGCGGTTCCGCTGGCGCTGGGCGCGGCGGTCTACCTGACCGAATACGCCGAGGGGACCGTCGTCACCCGCATCGTCGAGATTGCGACCAACGGCCTCTGGAGCACACCCAGCATCGTCTTCGGGCTGTTCGGGCTGGCGTTTCTGATCCCGCGGTTCGGCAACTCGAAGTCGATCTTCGCCGGCCAGCTCGTGCTCGGGTTCATGCTGCTGCCGCTGGTGTTGATCACCAGCCGGGAGGCGCTAAAGAGCGTCCCCGACGAGTACCGCGACGCCAGTGCGGCACTCGGTGTCTCCAAGTGGGAGACGATCCGGAGCGTGGTCATCCCCGCGGCGATGCCGGGCGTGATCACGGGCGTCATCCTCGGGATCGGGCGGATAGCCGGCGAAACCGCCCCGTTGCTGCTGGTTACCGGTGGGGCGAACTTCCCCGGCAGTAGTCCCGACGTCCTCGGGAGCTTCGAGGTCTCGACCGGCCTGACGCCACCGTTCGTCTCCGTCCAGAACCCGGCACTGCTTGACGCGGCCAGCGCTCTCCCCTACCAGCTGTACGCCATCATCACGGCCGGTGTGGGCGAAGATCTGCTGTTCGGCTACGGGACGGCCCTCGTCCTGCTCGCTGTCGTCCTCTCGTTTTACGCCGTCGGGATCGCCTCCCGGCGTTACTTCAGGAGGAAACTCAACCAATGAGCGAAACCGACACCACAACCGATGCATCGACGTCAGACCAGACCACAGCCGGCACGGTCACGACCAGCGGCGAGAGCGTCGAGGAAACCAGGGACGCCTGGACGGACTACGACGTCGGCGGCGAGCCGATCATGTCCGTCGAGAACCTCGACGTCTACTACGGCGACGATCACGCGCTGAAGGACATCTCGATGGATATCCCGGAAAAGAGCGTCACCGCACTGATCGGTCCCTCGGGCTGTGGGAAGTCGACGTTTCTCCGGTGTCTCAACCGGATGAACGACCGGATCGATGCCGCTCGCATCGAGGGGACCGTCGCGTTCGACGGCCAGGACATCTACCAGCCCGGAACGAACCTGGTGGAACTGCGCAAGCGCGTCGGGATGGTGTTCCAGGAGCCCAACCCGTTCCCCAAATCCATCCGTGACAACATCGCCTACGGGCCACGCAAACACGGCGAGATCAACCGCGGGCTGGTCGCACGCCTGCTCGGCCGTGACGAGAAAGAGAAAGAAGACGACCTTGTCGAGACCTCGCTTCGCAAGGCTGCGATCTGGGACGAGGTCAACGACCGCCTGGGCGACAACGCGCTGGGGCTCTCCGGCGGCCAACAACAGCGGCTGTGTATCGCCCGGGCGCTGGCGACCGACCCCGAGGTCCTCCTGATGGACGAACCCGCGTCCGCCCTGGACCCGATCGCCACCTCGAAGATCGAGGATCTGATCGAGGAACTCGCCGAGGAGTACACTGTTGTGGTGGTCACCCACAACATGCAGCAGGCGGCGCGAATCTCCGACCAGACGGCCGTCTTCCTCACCGGCGGGGAACTCGTCGAATACGACGACACCGAGAAGATCTTCGAGAACCCGGAGAGCCAGCGCGTCGAGGACTACATCACCGGCAAGTTCGGATGACACGGGGATCCATCGGATCTCGTGGCCGTGCCGCGGATCGTTCGAACATGACCAACATATATAGGATCGAGCCACCCAGGACCAACCATGCCACGTAAAGGATATCAGGAGAAACTCGACGAACTCCAGGAGGACGTCCTCTACATGAGCGAGATCGTCTTCGACCGTCTCCAGACGGGACTGGACGCCTTGGAGAAGAAAGACGACGAACTCGCCGAAGAAGTCATCCACGGCGATGACGAGATCAACCAGCTCTATCTCGATCTCGAACGCGAGTGCGTCAACCTGCTCGCGCTCCAGCAGCCGGTTGCCGGCGACCTTCGCTTCATCGCTGCGAGCTTCAAGATCATCACGGACCTCGAACGCATCGCCGACCTCGCCGTCAACCTCGGCGAGTACGCCATCGATGCCGAACAGGATCACGGACCGGACGTCGACGTCCAGGCGATCGGCGAGATCGTCGTCGAGATGAACGAGCAGGCCATGGCGGCCTACACTGACGAGGACAGCGAACTCTGTTATGCGATCGGCGACCGCGATGACGAGGTCGACGCGATGTGTCAGGACGCCTCCGACACGGTCATGCGCAACCTCATCGAACGCGAGATCGACGAGGACACCACCGACGAGGAGATCGAATCCCTCATGCGTGACGTCTCACGGCTCCTCCTCACGGTTCGGGACCTCGAACGCGTCGGTGACCACGCCGTCAACATCGCCGCCCGGACGCTGTACATGGTCGACAACGACGACGCCCTGATCTACTGAAGACGACCTTTTTACTGCGAGGGGTCGCCTATGGCGACCCCCACTTGCAAAAAGCTCGGCCAAAAACAGCCGAGCGCCGTCGGCGCTCGGCGAAACGCGGCGCTTCGCGCCGCGTATGCTCGTCCACTATCTTTCCTTTTCTAGCATCGCGGTATACAGATCCCTTTCACCTTGCCACGTCTCCGTTCGCGTCCAGACAGTCGCTTCGAGAACGTCGTCCATCTCCGTCGGCGAGACGAGCAGGTAGTCGAACCACGCCGTCGCGAAGGTTTTGTAGCGCGTCCGCATCCTGAGCGCACCGGGCAACCGACCGCGGTCCCGGTTGAACGCGTGGTACTCCCGATGGGCGGCTCGTCGGTGTCGTGTGGATCGCGGCTCTGAGCGAGAATCCGTCCGTCGTCGCGCTTGATGATTTCGAACCCCGCCTCCCGCTCGTGATAGTCGCGTATCGCTAGCCCGTAGGCGTCCTCGTCGGGATCTATGCGCTGTTCTCAGGCAGTTCACAGAAAAATCCGGGGGGAAGGCACCGTTCAGATCTCTTCGACGCCAGACATACCGGCGTCCGTAATCTGGAAACGGGCGGTGTCGCCGGTCGCCTTCGCGTGGTGTTTCTCCAGCGTGGCGCGACGCTTGCCGCCGCGGAAGCGATCCAGCCGGAGGACGAGCGACGACCAGTGATTGAGCGTGTGGCCGCCCAGGGGCCGGACCCGATCGCCGTCAGGATCGCTGAATACCTGATTGGTAAAGGCGACGGCGAGATCGTGCTTACGGGCCAGGGCCAGCAAATGTGTGATCTGGCGGGCGACCGCCCGCAGCGCCTCGCCGTCTTCCTGTTCAGTGCGCTCCAGCCGGTAGAATCCCGTCGCGCTGTCCAGCACGATCAGATCGACCTGACTGGCGAACTCCTCGGCGTCGCGGACTGCCTCCTGTTGTTCCTCGAAGGTGTGGGCCTCGGTGAGGATGATCCGCGAAGCGAGTTCCGACACGTCGCCGCGGGCGTCGGCGAGTTGCTCCAAGCGGTCGATCGAGACGCCCTCGGTGTCGAGGTAGAGTGCTGACTCCCCCGCCGCGGCCGTTTCGACGGCTGCCCCCAGTGCGAGGTTGGTCTTCCCGGCCGCCGGCTGGCCGTAGATCTGCGTGACGGCACCACGTTCGAGTCCCCCGCCGAGCAGGTCGTCGACGGCGTCACAGCCGGTCGAGATCGGGTCGCTCACTGCGCAGTTCTACTGGCGGTCCGTGCAAAAACCCCGCGGATCAGGGTCGACTGCTGTTTCGTTCGTTGAGTTTCTCCCAGGCTTCCATCGATGTTTCTTCTCCTTTTTCGGCTACGTCGATATGTCTCTCGGCGACGTTCCGATAGGCGGCTGCCAATTCTTTGGCATCTATTTTCACGATATCTACGAGATCCTGTGAGTGTATGAAAATTGCTATCAAGAAGAACGGGAACTCGCTGAGTATCGAGTGTGACAAGTACACACGACGCGATGCACGACCGTGATCGTCGTCGCCACTGCGGACTTCGAACTCTATCACGGCGTGGTCACGGAGCTACGCGACCGCGGCGTGACGTTCACCACGATCGAGCCCGCCGACGAACTCCCCGACCGGACCGAGGCGATCGTCGTGGGTCCCGAGGACGAAATCGACGTCCCGGGGGACGTCGCCGTCGTCGAGGCCGACCCCGCCGAACCCAGACGCGCCGTCGAGGATCTCCTGGCTATCATGCGCGGGGAAGCCGGACGGATCGTCGTCGGCGTCGATCCGGGCGAGAAACCGGGGATCGCTGTCCTCGCCGGCGACGTGGTGATCGGGGCCTTCCAGGTGCCGCCCGATCAGGTCGGCGACGTGGTCCGCCGGGAAGTCGAAGACGCCGCGGATCCCTTGGTCCGGATCGGCGACGGCGCGCGACTCGTCGGCTCGCGGATCGTGGACGACCTCGAAGCCGTCCCCGTCGAAGTGGTCGACGAGACCGGGACGACGCCGTACCTCGGCACCGGTGCCAGGGGGATGGGCGACGTGCTCGCGGCCGTCAATATCGCCCGAATCGAGGGCGAGCGGGTCGATTCGATCGATATCGACCCGACTGCGGGGGAACTCGACCGAATCAAGGAACGCTCCAGGGAGGAAAGCGAGACGAACCGTGCCATCGACGAGGCTCTGGCCCGCCGGGTCGCCGCCGGCGAGTTGACCATCGAGGAGGCCCTCGCCGAGCATCGCGAGGACGACGCCTGAAGGACCAAGCGATACCGAAACGCGTTTTGGGGGTCTGTCTGGACACATCCACATGAGCGATACCCCCGCCATCGCAACCGACTCCCTCCGCAAGGAATACGGCACGGCAGTCGCCGTACGGGATCTGGACCTGACGGTCTCCCACGGCGAGGTGTTCGGCTTCCTCGGCCCGAACGGCGCTGGCAAGACCTCCACAATCCGGATGTTGACGACGCTGCAGGAACCGACGTCCGGAACGGCGACGGTCGCCGGTGAGTCGATCCAGCGCCGCGAGCGGGTCACACCACGCATCGGCTATCTGCCCGAGGAGCCGCCAGTCTATCCCGAACTCACTGGCCGGGAGAACCTCCAGTACGTCGCCGGGCTTCGTGGTGTCGCGGCCGACGATCGCATCGAGACGCTCCTCGAGCGGTTTGGGCTCGCTGAGGCGGCTAACCGTGCCGTCGCAGGCTACTCGAAGGGGATGAAACAGAAACTCGGCTTGATCGGCGCGATGGTCCACGAGCCCGAGGTCCTGTTCCTCGATGAGCCGACCGCCGGGCTGGACCCTCGGGCGGCCCGGACCGTCAAGGACACCATCGCCGATGTCTCCGAGCGAGGGGTCACGGTGTTCCTCTCGACGCACATCCTGCCCGTCGTCGAGGAGTTGGGTGATCGAGTCGGCGTCTTGCAGGACGGCCAGCTCGTCGCCGAGGGGCCACCCGAGGACCTGGGATCCCGGCTCGGTGAAGACGCCGACCTGGAGGATGTCTTCCTGAACGTGACCCGTTCGCGTGCCAGTGTCGGGACTGTTGGCGAACAATGACCCGAAAGCGAGCACCCTGGCCGAGTGCTGCCCGGTTGGTCGCCCACACTGAGATCCGACGGACGTGGCGACGGGTCCGAACCTCGAGCCGCAACAACATGATCGCCGGCATCGTTGTTGGTCTGTTCTACGCGCTCATCGGTGCCGTGATGGCGTTCTTCCTGGGATCGCTCGTGGCCGAGGAGGGGTTGTCGACGATGACCCAGCCACGGATGGTCGCGCTGGCAGTCCTGGTCATCGGCACGTTCATCGTCGCCCAGCGGACGGTCAAGCGGACCGGGTCCCTCGATGCGCCCGGGGCGGTCCTGACGGCGGCCTCACCGGCGGCTGTCGCGGTCGGCGTGATGGGTGCGGAGTTCGGCCGCGCCCTTCTGTTCCTGGGAGTTCCCGCCGGCGTGACCATCCTCGCGTACGGACTCGGCACGGGCGACCCGCTGGCGGCGGTGGTCCTGGCTGCGGTCGCCCTCGGTGTGCTCGCCGTGGTGATCAGCGTCGGCTTCGCCGCCGGGATGGCGGCCAGACGCGTCTCGATGCGATCGCAGTTCGTCACGCGTCACCGCGGAAAACTCGGCGTTGTGGGGACGTTCCTGGCGTTCGGCGGCTACATGTTCTTCCTGGAAGGCCACGCGCTGTCCCGGGCGATTGTCGACCCACTGCTCGGGCTGCCGCCGGCCTGGCTCGGCGATCTCGCGCTCGCCGGGACGCCGAACGTCTCCGCGTCGTCGGGCCAGCTACTCGGGGCTGTCGGCGTCGTCGTGCTCGGTGTGCCGATCGGTGCGAGAGCCGGGGTCGCGCTGTCACGGCGTGTCTGGTTCGGCGAGCGCGTCCGCCCGGCGGAGCGATCCGGCGTGACTGTCGCCGGGACGGACCTTCTCGGGTGGCTGCCCGACGCGCACCTGCCGGTGGCCACACGGGCAGTCGTCCGCAAGTCCGTCCTGCGTGCCCGTCGCTCGCCGTTCATCGTCCAGTATGCCCTGGTTCCGTACTTCGTGCTGGCGATGTTCGGCATCCAGTTCGCCATCCAGAGCGGCTCGATCCCATCGTGGCTGACCCACGGCATGGCCGTGGCCGGTGTCGTCGCGACGGGAACCGCCTTCGCCCTGAACCCGATCGGCGGCGAGGAAGGCTTGCTCCCGATCACGCTCACCTGCGGTGTCGACTCCCGGTCGTTCCTGGCTGGCCTCACCGTGGCCGGGTGGGTGGTCGGGATTCCGGCGACGGTCGGCGGGACGATCCTTTCCGGGTTCCTCCTGGGAATCCCGCCGATGACCATCGGTTCCATCGTACTTGTGGCCAGTGGAATGGCACTCGGTGCCCCGGGTATCGCGATGTTCGGGGGCGTCGTCTTCCCGTCGATCGAGACACAGTCGCTGCCCGGGGGCTCGGAGACGGTCGAGCCGAGTACCTACGCGTTTCTCCTGTTCGCGGTGGGCCTCGGCATCGCGGCACTGCCGGTGACTGTCGCCTGGGCGGTGGGCACTGGTCCCGTCGTCCTCGTTCTGGCCGCTGTCGGGAGTGTCGGTCTCGCCTGGCTGTTCGGCTGGGCCGGATTCCGCTATACGGTGACACAGTTGGACGGCTACGTTCCGGACCCCGACTTACTCTGAATAGTCACTCACCCACTGCCTGCTCGGCTCGTTTCATGACTTCCCTGACTGGTCGCCCCGTCTCCCTGGCCACCGACAGCGCATCTTCATACTCCGCACTCGCGTCGAGCCATGTCCCCTCGCGGTCGCTGGCAACCTTCACGTCGACCGGGTAGGTCTCGGCGTCGAGTTCGATGTCGACCGTCCGCGTTTCGCGCTCGGCCACCCAGCGATGCCCGGCCCCGTGCTCACGGACGCCGAGCGTCCCGGTCTCCTCGGCCAGTCGCCGGGCCACGCGATCGGCGTCCTCGGGCTTGACCACGACCTTGATCAGATGGCCGGGTCGGGATTTCTTCATTGTCACCGGGAGAATCGAGACATCCCTGGCGCCTGCTTCGGTCAATGTTTCCTGGAGCCCACCGAGCATCTCCGGACTCACGTCGTCGACGTTCGTCTCGAGGACCGTGATCGACTCCCGCCGGAGGTCGCCCGCTGTCTCGCCGAGTAGCACCCGGAGGGCGTTCGCCCGGTCGCCGGTGTCGTGATCGCCCGCGCCGTAGCCCGACGCCCACACGTCCATGGTTGGGAGCGTCTCGACGCCGTCAGCGACTTCGGCGAGGATCGCCGCGCCCGTCGGCGTCAGGAGTTCGCGCTTGATGGGGCCACCCTGGATCGAATAGTCGGCGTCGGCAATGATCTCGACGACCGCCGGTGCGGGGACTGTCGCCGTTCCGTGGGCCATCGAAACTGTCCCGTCGCCGGTCGACAGCGGCGTGGTGAGGACTTTGTCTGGATCGAGATCTGCGAGCAACAGGCTCGCCCCGACGACGTCAGCGATGGCGTCGTCGGCCCCGACCTCGTGGAAATGCGTCGCGTGGAGGTCGGTGCCGTGGACGGCCGCCTCGGCGGTCCCGAGGCGCGCGAAGATCGACAGCGCCCGTTCCTCGACCGCGTCCGGCAGGGCCATCCTCTCGACGACCTCGATGACCTCGTCGTAGCGCCGCGTCGGGCCGTGTCCCTCTACCGTGGACTCGTGCTCGTGCGTAGCGTGATCGTGATGGTGGTCGTGGTCGTGTTCCGCTCCATGCTCGTGTTCGTGAGTCCCGTCGCCAGCCTCCGCTGCATAGCGCACGTCGACGCTCGCGGCATCGATCCCGCCCGTCGTCGTCCGGTCGATGTCGAACTCGACGCCGAGGGCATTCTCGACGGGCGCGAGCACGTCGGGATCAGCGCCGAGATCCAGCAGTGCCGCCAGGATCATGTCGCCGCTGGCACCCATCCGGCCGTCGAACGCGAGCGTGTCCATGCACGTGCGGAGGCGACGCGCGACAAAAAGCGCTGGTGTCTCCGCTCGCTCTCTCCTGGCGGTCGCCGGTACTGACTTGTCTTCGCCGGCCCCAGCGCCACCAATGGATGTCGTCGTCTTCGGCGCGGGGAGTCTCGGGAGTCTGATCGGCGGGCTACTCGCCCGTGAACACGTCGTCACGCTCGTCGGCCGCGAGGATCACGTACACGCCGTGCAGGAAGACGGGCTTCGAATCACCGGCGAGATCCAAGCGGTGGTCCGTCCCCGGGCCTCGAAAACCGTTTCCGGCGCTGCAGACCTGGCGATCGTGACCGTCAAATCGTACGACACGCCCGCGGCCGTCGAGGCCCTTTCCGGCTGTGACTGTGACGCGGTCCTCTCCCTGCAGAACGGCATGGGCAACGAGGAACGGCTGGCCTCCCTCGTGGCGACGGTGCTCGCAGGGACGGCGACCTACGGCGCGCTCCAGGACGAACCCGGGAGTGTCCGGTGTACTGGCATCGGCGAGATCGTCCTTGGCCCGCCAGACGGGGGCCAGAGCACGATTGCGGATCGGATCGGCGAGGCCTTCAGCACGGCCGGGATCGAGACGACTGTCGCCGCTGACATGCCACGCCGGCGCTGGGAGAAACTCGCCGTCAACGCCGGTATCAACGCGACGACAGCACTCTCTCGTGTGCCGAACGGCGCACTCAGCGACGGCCCGCTGTCGGACGTCGCCCGCCGGGCCGCTCGCGAGACTGCCCGGGTCGCGAGAGATCACGGCGTCGACCTGCCGGACGAGGCGGCGATAGCCGCGCTCGAATCGGTTGTCGACGCGACCGCCGACAACGAATCGTCGATGTACCGTGACGTCCAGTCCGGCCGCCGGACAGAGGTCGAGGCGATCAACGGCTACGTGGCCGATAGCGACGTCGAAACGCCGGTCAACGAGACGTTGGCGGCGCTACTCAGGGGCTGGGAACGGGAGAGCAAACTCGGCAAGTAACGGATCGGCGAGTCAGAACGGTGCGCTCGGGCCTTCGTCGTCGTCGCTGTCCAGGCTGCCGCCGCGGGAGTCACCGGGACTCGAAGACTCTTCCATCCCGCCCATGCCGCCACCCTCCATACCGGTGTTGGCGTGGACGGTGTTGATCTCGGGAATCTCCTTGGTCATGCGGGACTTGATCGCCTGAACCGTCATCGGCGAGATACCACACCCGCTGCAGGCGCCACCGAGCATGATCGTCACTTCGCCGGCCTCCTCGTCGAGATCCTGTACCGCGGCCGAGCCGCCGTGCATCTGGATCTGCGGGAAGTTGCGCCGCAGGAAGTTGACGACGCGCTGTTCGAGATCGGACGACCCTTCCTGTGACTCTGTGCTCATTGTATCCTCACGTAGCCGAGCTGTGGCTTTAGGCCTTTGGACTCCGACAACTACCACGCCTCCTCGAAATCAAAGACGGAGCGCAGTTGGGTTTCGAGTTCGCCGGTGTACTCCCCGAGGACCGTCTCCAGGCGGTCGGCGTCCACGTCGGGGAGTCGATCACTGGCGTCGTCGGGCAGGTCGATCCGAAACTCGCCGTCTCCCTCGTAGAAGGGCTCGCTCTCGGCGAGGATTCGCTGGTCGATCCCGTGGATCAGGTCGGAGTCGTGGCGCTCCGACATCGCTTCGAACGCCCGGCGATAGGCCTGCTGGAGCTCGGTGAAGTAGTGCTCGTACTTGTCGGTGAAGCGGTCCGGATCGAATTCGGTCATGGGTGATGTTTCTCGAAGCCGGGCAAAAACCCGACGTCACCGGCAGTCCGCTCGCCGCGCGCATCGGTCCGTCGACAAGGTCGATGCGGGCGTTACTCCCGGGCTCGTTCGTCGTCCTTTGCGATCGGGATCATGGCCCGGTTGTCCGGGAACGCGAGGACGTACATCGCGATCCCGAGGATGCCCGCAAAGACGATCCCCGCGACCGCGATCAGTCCGTCCGACGTCGTCACGAGGTCGTCGACGGCGAACGTGCCGTCCAGAACGAGGACGAGCACCAGCACCAGGAGTGTCATCATCACGCCGAAGGCGAACCCTGCGCCGAGCAGGAGTCGATGGTCGTCCGTGATCGCGGGTGTGGTATCCTCTGTCATCACTCTGGTCGATACTCCGGCCGTTAATTTATAACCCTTGGCCAGTCAGGCAAGCAACGTCGTGCGTTCAGTAGAACTCCCGGACCAGTCGATCGGCTCGCTCCGGCGCGCCGTCGGGAATGTCGGCCATGTTCGCGTCGATCCCCTCACGGTCGCTGAAGGGCACGCTCTCCTCGTTCTGATAGAGGATACCGATGTGCTCGGTACTCGGATCCATGATCTTGTCGCGGGCGCTCTGGTAGTTGGTGGGGTCGTGATCGGTTTCGTCCAGGTTCACGATCGCGTCCCGGAAATAGTCGTAGGTGTCGACGTCGTTGAACGTCACGCATGGCGAGTAGACGTTCACGAAGCCGAAACCGTCGTGCTCGATCGCCTGCTTGACGAGTTCGGTGTGGCGTTGTGAGTCCGAGGAGAAGGACTGGGCGATGAAGGTGCCACCGGCAGCCAGCGCCAGCGCCTGTGGATTGACTGGGGGCTCGACGGTGCCGTCCGGCGACGTCGAGGTTTCGAACCCCTGCCGCGAGGTGGGCGAGGCCTGCCCTTTCGTCAGGCCGTAGATGCGGTTGTCCATCACGACGTATGTGATGTCGATGTTCCGCCGGACGGCGTGGATGAAGTGGCCGACGCCGATCGAGTAGCCGTCGCCGTCCCCGCCGGCGACCATCACTTCCAGGTCAGGGTTGGCGAGTTTCACGCCGGTTCCGACCGGGAGGGCGCGGCCGTGGACGCCGTGCAGCGCGTAGCTGTGCATGTACGTCCCGATCTTGCCCGAACAGCCGATCCCGGCGACGACGAACGTGTTGTCGGGATCGTTACCGGTCTCGGCGAGGGCTTTCATCATGCCGTTCATCGTCCCGAAGTCACCGCAGCCGGGACACCAGGTCGGTTGCTTGTCGGATTTGAAGTCCGTGAAGTGCGTGTCGGAACTCATCGTTTCACCTCCTGTGGGGCGCGTTCGCCGGCGATCGCCCCTTCGATCTCGTCGGCGAGTTCGTCGGCCTTGAATCGGACGCCCGTGTACTTCGTGACGCGCTGGACGCGGCTCAGCGTGTCGTGCTCGATTAAGTCCGCGAACTGCCCCGTCGCGTTGCACTCGACGACGATAACGTCCTCCGCAGCCTCGACCTCGTCGGTCAGATCAGGCCGCGGATAGATATACGGCACCGAGAGGAACCGAACGTCGATCCCGCGATCGTCGAGCATCCCCAGGGCTTCCCGCATCGCTCCCTCGTTGGAACCCCACGAAATGACGAGTGTTTCGGCATCGCTATCCCCGAACTCCCGGTAGTCGAAGGCCTCCCGGTCGCGGGCGGTGTCGACCTTCCGCTGGCGCTTCTGTACCTGTTCGACGCGGACGTCCTCCTCTTCGGTCCGGCGACCCAACTCGTCGTGTTCGAGGCCCGTCGTCATGTGTGCGGCGTCGGGTGTCCCCGGGAGCGCCCGCGGGCTGACGCCGTCCTCGGTCGCGGCGTGGGCCTTGAAGCGCCCTTTCTCGTCGAGCCACTCCCCGACCTCGTCGGCGTCGACCACCTTTCCGCGGTCGATCTCGACGCCCTCCATGTCGAAGCGCTCCGGCGAGTAGGTTTGCTCGGTGACAGCCAGTGCGAGGTCCGCGGTGAGATACACCGGGATCTGGTACTTCTCGGCGAGGTTGAACGCCTCGACGGTCCGGTCGAAACACTCCCCGATGGTCGTCGGCGCGAGGACGAACCGGGGGATCTCACCGTGGCCGCCATAGAGCATCGCGTTCAGGTCACCCTGTTCCTGCTTTGTGGGCATCCCGGTCGATGGCCCCGAACGCATCACGTTCGCGATCACGAGGGGCGTCTCGCTGGTGGCGACCAGCCCGAACGTCTCGTTCATCAGGTCGATCCCCGGCCCGGATGTGGCGGTCATCGCCCGCGCGCCGGCCCTGGCCGCGCCCAGCGCCATGTTGATCGCCGACAACTCGTCCTCGGCCTGGACGACCGCGCCGCCGAAGGCCTCGATCCGGCCGGTGAGGTACTCCATGACGTCCGTCGCCGGTGTGATCGGATACCCGGCGTAGAACCGACAGCCGGCGGCGATCGCGGCCATGCCGATGGCCTCGTCCCCGTTCAGCAGGACGTAGTCCTCGTCGGTCGTTTCGAGGGCGAACTCGTGGCTGCAGTCCGTCTCTTCCCGGACGTAATCGCGGCCCAGACGGGCCGCCTCGCGATTGTTGGCGATGATGGCTTCGCCCTTCTCGCCGAACCGTTTGACGAGGGCTTCGTCGAGGTATTCGACGGGGAAGTCAGCGACTTCGCTGGCCGCGCCCAGGGCGACGACGTTGCGCATGATCGCCCCGCCGGCCTCCTCGGCGAGACTGTTGAGCGGGACTTCCAGCCCGATCATGCCGTCGGGGACCTCGACGTCAGCCATCGTGGTCTGCTCGCCGTCGTAGATGATGACGCTGCCCTCCTGAAGTTCGTCGAGGTTTTCGTCGATGGTCCGCTCGGTGAGCGCGATCAGGATGTCGAGGCGATCGACCACGCTCTCGACGCGCTCGACGGCCGTCCGGACTTTATACGCGGTGTATCCGCCCCGGATGCGCGAGGCGAAATCCTTCGACGTGAAGACGTGGCGACCCGCTCGTGAGAGCGCCCGGGCGAAGATCTTGCCCGTCGAGTCGATCCCGTCGCCAGCCTCCCCGCCGATGGCCCAATTGAGATCGTTTACCATGTGGGTCCGAACTATCGCGCCACCGAGAAAAAGCCTTCTGCAACCTGCAGTTTGCGGGGCGTATCGCGGTTGCTCGCTGGATGTCAGCGTGCCGCAAACCCAAACACCATTGACTACTACGGTCGTAGCACCGAATATGGACCGAACAACGACGATTGTCGAGGCGATACGGTCAGTTGGCTCCGACGCGGTGGCAATCGGCTTGGCGACGCCGACGGACTTTGACGCTTCCCCGGGCCAATTCGTAAAGTTCTCGCTGCCCGCTGTGAGCGACCACTCCCGATTTTATACCGTCTCCTCGCCAGCGGTCCGCGACACGTTCGAGATCACTGTCGAGATCGACCCCGATGGGGAACTCGGACCACACATCGCCGACCTCGCGGTCGGTGACGAGGTGGCGATATCCGGCCCCTTCGGCAGTGCATACTACGAGGGCGAGGATCGTGTCGTCGTGCTCGCGGGCGGTCCCGGTGTCGGTCCTGCGATCGGGATCGCCGAGCGTGCGCTCGATGACGACGGCGAAGCCGCCCTGGTCTACCGCGACGACGAGCCGATTCACGCCGACCGGTTGGACGCGCTGGCCGACCGCGGGGCGTTCGTCCGGCTCCCCGAAACTGACGGGGGTGTCGCTGACGCGGTACGGGAGGCGATCACAGGCGACCCCGACGAGCAGGTGTTTGTCTATGGCTTCGCGGACTTTCTGGACGTGGCGACCGACGCGATCGAAACGGCCGGTGGCGACGCCGAGGCGGCCAAAGTCGAGAACTTCGGGTAACCATTACCTTTCGCACCTCCCTCGTGAACTCCCAGTCCGTTCACCGGCCTACCGCCACCGCGGAAGCAGCCAGATCGGCACGTTCGATGGCCGAATCGGTGGTTCTTCACGTCTGACGCGCGTCAGACCGGAGGGGAAAGATAATTAGTCCTGACCCGCTACGACTCATTTAAATATGGACTCTATCATCGACGACGCCATGGAGGAGGCCGACGACGACCCCGAGGAGTCGCCGGTCGAGGGGAACGATGAACCGACAGACACCGCTGCCGAGGAGCCCGCGACGTCCGGCCAGATGACCGACGAGGAACTCGCCGACGTCGTCGAGGACCTCGAAACCAAGATCACGGTCGTCGGCGCGGGGGGCGCTGGCGGCAACACAGTCACCCGGATGATGGAGGAGGGGATCCACGGCGCGAAACTGGTCGCGGCCAACACCGACGCTCAGCACCTCGCCGACGAGGTCAAAGCCGACACGAAGATCCTGATCGGCAAGAAGCGCACCGGCGGTCGGGGGGCCGGCTCGGTGCCGAAGATCGGCGAGGAGGCCGCCCAGGAGAACATCGAGGACATCCAGCAGTCCATCGACGGCTCGGACATGGTCTTCGTCACCGCCGGTCTCGGCGGCGGGACGGGCACCGGCGCTGCGCCGGTGATCGCCCAGGCCGCCCAGGATTCGGGCGCGCTGACGATCTCGATCGTCACGATCCCCTTCACCGCGGAGGGCGAGCGACGGCGGGCCAACGCCGACGCCGGCCTCGAGCGCCTCCGTGCCGTCAGCGACACCGTGATCGTCGTCCCGAACGATCGACTCCTCGATTACGCGCCGTCGATGCCGCTGCAGGACGCCTTCAAGATCTGCGATCGCGTCCTCATGCGCTCGGTCAAGGGGATGACCGAACTCATCACCAAGCCCGGCCTGGTCAACGTCGACTTCGCCGACGTTCGCACGATCATGGAGAACGGTGGCGTCGCGATGATCGGCCTCGGCGAGTCCGACAGCGAGAACAAGGCCCAGGACTCGATCCGCTCGGCGCTTCGATCGCCGCTGCTCGACGTCGAGTTCGATGGCGCAAACAGCGCCCTCGTGAACGTCGTCGGTGGCCCGGACATGTCCATCGAGGAGGCCGAGGGCGTCGTCGAGGAGATCTACGACCGGATCGATCCGGACGCTCGGATCATCTGGGGCGCGTCGGTCAACCACGACTACGACGGCCAGATGGAGACGATGATCGTCGTCACGGGCGTCGAGAGTCCACAGATCTACGGCAAGAGCGAGGCCGAACGCGAGAAGGCCGCCCAGCGCATGGGCGACGACATCGACTACGTCGAGTAACGCCTCTCTCTTGCGCTCGCAGGTTTGCTCGCTCGCCTGTTCTCACCGTCGAGAGCCATCAATAGATAGAAAAGCCCCGAGTTGCAACCCTCTTCCATGGACGTTCCGTACGATATCACGTCATACGTGCGGGTACTCAAGCTCGCGAGTACCCCCTCCTGGCAGGAGTTCTCTCAGATCGCGAAGATCGCGGGCGCGGGCATCCTTTTGGTTGGATTGCTCGGGTTCCTCATCTTCGTCATCATGATCCCGATCACGGGTGGTCTGTGATGGGGATCTTCGCCGTCAAGACCACGGCCAGTCAGGAGCGCACCGTCGCGGACATGATCATGAACCGCGAGGAGGACTCGGTCCACGCGGCGCTTGCACCCGACAGCCTGACCTCCTACGTCATGGTCGAGGCCGAGGACGCCTCGGTGTTCGAACGCATTCTCGACGAGATTCCCCACGCCAACGGCGTCGTCCAGGGCAAGTCCTCGATCAAGGAAGTCGAGCACTTCCTCTCGCCGACGCCGGACGTCGAAGGGATCGCCGAGGGAGACATCGTCGAACTCATCGCCGGCCCGTTCAAGGGCGAGAAGGCCCAGGTCCAGCGCATCGACGAGGGCAAGGATCAGGTCACCGTCGAGCTCTACGAGGCGACGGTTCCGATTCCGGTTACCGTGCGTGGGGATCAAATCCGCGTACTCGACTCGGAAGAGCGGTAACGTACCGCGAGCGAAGTGAGCGGTTTCGCCGCGACGGACGGAGTGAGTCGCGGTTTTTTCGCCCACGTTTTTCGAGGAGCGGTTCGCGACCGAAGGGAGCGAACCCGACGAAGAAAAAGGTGGCAGCGTGACAGTCGAACTGTCCGAGGCGAGCGAAACGAGCCCTGAATCTCTACATCGCGGAACGCTTTCACTGCGTGCTGGCGTTTTCTCACCGCCACCAGTGGTAGCTGTTTTCGCCGGCAGCCGGTCGCCGGTCTCTGGGATCTGTCTTGACCTTCGGGCCAGTCCCGAACCAGTAAACTTTGCATCGAAAAGTCGATTTGCACCGCAAAGTTTAATGAACGGTGGGAAGATGACGGAATCGTACGCATGAACCGCGCTGTCGTGACGGCCCTTCCCACGAGCCGACGGGCTACTGCTGGTCGCGAGCGTCGAGTCGCATCGAGAGACGGACCGAGCCGGCCATCCTCGGGAGGTGTCCGTGGATGACTGCCATCGAGATCGACGGCCTCGGAAAGGAATACGGCGACCTGACAGCCCTCGATGGACTCGACCTCAGCGTCGAGACGGGCGAAGTCTACGGCTTTCTCGGCCCGAACGGGGCGGGGAAGTCGACGACGATCAACCTCCTGCTTGGCTTTCTCGATCCATCTTCGGGCTCGGCGACGGTGCTCGGCCACGATATCGAACGCGAGTCCCGAGCGCTTCGCCGGCGCATCGGTGTCCTGCCGGAAGCATTCTCGCCCTACGAACGGCTCACCGCCCGCGAACACGTCAAATACGCGGCCGATCTCAAGGACGTGGCTGTCGACCCGGACGTACTTCTCGACAGAGTGGGGCTCACCGAGGACGCATGGGACCGGTCTGCCGGTGGGTTCTCGACCGGGATGGAGCAACGGCTCGCGCTGGCCTGCGCACTCGTTGGTGATCCCGAGGTGTTGATCCTCGACGAACCCTCCTCCGGGCTCGATCCGCGCGGGATGGCCGAGCTGCGCGAGCTGATCCGCGAGGAAGCCGCCGACGGGACGACCGTCTTCTTCTCGAGTCACATCCTCTCGGAGGTCGAAGCCGTCTGTGACCGGATAGGGATTCTGGTCGACGGTGGCCTCGTGGCCGAGGGGACGATCGACGAACTCAGAGACGGGACCGAGACGCATTCGCCGCTGGACGTTCGCGTGGACGCGGTGCCGGAGGGCTTCGACCTCACCGATCTCGATGGCGTGGCCTCTATGAGCGTCGAGGACAGCACGCTCTCTGCGCTGGTGACCGACGCTGGCGCGAAGATCGAGGTCATCCGCCGGGTCGATCAGGTCGCCGAAATCCGGGACGTCATCTCCGAGCCGGCTTCCCTCGAGGCGCTGTTCGATCGCTACGCCAACGGGGACTCAGCGGCCGAGGGGATGGAGGACGCCGACGGGTCCAGCGACGACGCTGACGGATCGACCGAGGAGGCTGACGCTGGTTCCACGGAGGCGACAGCATGAGCCAGACGCTGACCGTCGCGCGGAACGACTTCCGTGACGTTCGGCGCTCGAAACTCCTGTGGGGCGTGATGGGGATCTACGTCGCGTTTACGGCGCTGATCCTCTACGCGGAGGGGACAGCGTCCGAGCCTGACCTCGCCACGGCGCTGTTCGGTCAGTTCTTCATGACGACGCTGTTGCTGCCGCTGGTGGCGATCGCCGGAAGCTACCTGGCGATCGCCGGCGAGCGTGAGTCGAACACGGTCGCGTTCCTGTTGAGCCAGCCGACCTCGCGGGCGGCCGTCGTCGCCGGGAAGTTCCTCTCGCGAAGTCTGCTGATCGTCGGGTCACTGCTCGTCGCGTTCGTGGTTGGCGGGATCATCGCCGTCGTGATGTATCCGAGTCTGGAGCTGGGTGTGGTGGGACCGTTCGTCGTCCTCTCGATCGTCTTCGTCGGCGCGTACGTCGGGCCGTCGGTCGCCATCTCGGCGATGACGGACACGCGATCGCGGGCGATTGCGGGCGCGGCCGGGTTCTACGTACTCACGGACGTTCTGATCGTCTTCGGGAACTTCTCGCTGGTCAACGCGCTCCGGTTCCTCTTCGCCGAGACGCTCGGTCTGGAACTCGGCCAGCACTTCTACGATTTCGTGTTCAATCTCACACCGGCGGGCTCACATCTGAACACGATGTATTTCATCTTCGACCCGAGTACGTATCAACAACTTCCGGCCCTGGACGCCACCCAGCCGTTCTACCTGAAACCCTGGTTCAGTGTCGTGATCCTGCTCGCCTGGACTGTCGTGCCGCTGGCGATCGGCTACTGGCGCTTCCGGGGTGCGGAACTCGGGTGACCGACCGATGAGTGACGAAGACGTCAACCCGGCGGAACTCCAGCGACAACTCGACGACATCAAGGGCGCGATGGGGCTTGCCGAGCGGTATCCCGGCCGCGCACGACTGTGGTTGCTCGCCGGCGTGCTCGTCGGCGCAGTCGCACTCGGCGTTCAGGTGACGTTTTTCTTCCACGAGACGCTTTCCGCGACGGCGTACGTCCTCATTTGGGGCGTGTTCGTCGTCGTGGCCGTCCTGGCGCTGTGGGTGATGGCCACCAGGCTCCCCCGAAACGACGCACCCGAGACAGCGCCGAGCTGGCGCGCCCTCTTCGGGTCGCTGGGTGCGTTCCTCGTCGCGGCCACCAGCGTCCCGGGGAAGGTCGCCGGACAGGTCAGTGGGCTCGACCGGGCGACCCTGTACTTCGGGCTCGTGATCGCCGTCCTCGGACTGGCGTTGCTCCTGACTGGCGTCGTCCTTTCGGCCTACCGCGTCCGCCGCCGCGATCGACTGGTGTTCTACGCCGGCGGCGTCTGGACGCTCGCCTTCGCCTCGATGATACCCTACGTTGCATTCCTGCGATACGTCGGCGTCGGGCTTTTCGGTGTCATCTTCGCCCTCTATGCCGTCGTCGCATATGCTTACCTGACACGGTGATCCATGGACTTCGACACACTCGTCCACCAGCCGACGCGGCTACAACTCTTCGCGTATCTGTACCGGCACGGCGAGTCGAGCTTCTCGGAGATCGTCGACGAACTCGACATGACGGAGGGCAATCTCGCCAGCCATATGAACAAACTCGAAGACGCCGACTGCGTCGCCGTCGAAAAGCAGTTCGTGGATGGCTCCCCGCAGACGACCTACCGACTGACCGATCACGGTCGCGAGAAGTTCGAGGAGCACGTTGGACAGCTAGAGGCACTGATCGAGAGTCTCGAGGAGTGAGACGCATCTGCACCGACTCCTACGGGGCTTCGACGGCGGTGATCTCGAAGCGAGCGCCGCCGTCCTCGCTGTCGGTCACAGCGACGTCCCAGCCGTGTGCGTCGGCGATCTCGGCGACGATCGCGAGCCCGAACCCGGTCCCGTCCTCGCGGGTCGTATAGCCACTCTCGAAGACGGTTTCTCGTTCGTCCGGCGGGATACCCGGCCCGTCGTCGGCGACGAAAAAGCCCTCCTCCAGGGCACCGACCGTGATCTGTACGTCTTCGCCCCCGTGTTCGACCGCGTTTCGAAAGAGGTTCTCGAGCAGCTGTCGAACCCGGCTCCGGTCGGCACGGATCGGCCGGTTCGATTCGACGGATAGCGTCGCCTCGGTTGTCTCGACGGCGTCCCAGCAATCGGCACAGATCGTTTCGAGGTCGATGCGTTCCATCTCGTCGATCCGTTCGCCTTCCCGGGCCAGTTGAAGGATATCGTCGATCAGGACACCCATTCGGTCGATCGCTTTCGCCGCGACGTCCAGGTGCTCGCTGTCGCGCTCGTCCAGGGCGAGTTGGACCCGTGCCTCGGCGACGTTCAACGGGTTGCGGAGGTCGTGGCTGACGAGGCTGGCGAACTCTTCGAGACGCTCGTTCTGGCGTTCGAGCTCACGACGTCTGTCGCGGAGTTCCTCCTCCCGGTCCGTCCGGATGAGAGCTGCTTCGACCATGTCGCCGAGGACACGGGCGAGCGAGATGTCGATGTCTTCGAAGGCGTCCGGTTCCGTCGATCCGATGTTCATTACGCCGTACTCGCCCAGCGGGAGGATGATTTCACTCCGGATCGGCGTTTGGGGGTTGTGCCGGCCGTTCACCGTACTCATCTCGTCGATCACCAGTACCTCTCCGCTCCGGAAGGCGTCCCACGTGAGGCTTCCTTCGCCGGTATAGCTCGGCATCTCGCCCAGCAGCTCCGCGGCAGCGTCGGTCCAGGCGGCCGGTTCCAGTGTCTCGCTGTCCTCGTCGTAGAGCCAGACAGTGTTGATCCCCTGGTCCAGGACACTGGCGACCGTCTCGACGGCGTGCTCGGCAACGACCTCCTGATCCGGCGTCGTGATGAACGGGCGCGTCCGTTTGTGGAGGGCTTCGAGCGTCTCCTCGCGGCGCTTCCGGTCGGTGACGTCACGGCCCACCGCGACAATCCCACAGAAGCGCCCGTCGATGGTCAGCCGGCTGAGCCGATACTCGAAGTAGATGGGGTCGGCGTCGGGGATCTCCATCGTGTACTCCCCGCGATACTCCTCGCGTTCGCCATCGACGAGTTCCCGGTAGGGGTCGTCCGAACGCGCTTCGCGAAGCTCCCGGATGAACGGGCTGGGTTCGCCGATCAGTTCTTCGGCCTGCATCTCGTGGACTGCTGCCATCGCGTTGTTGACGACAGTGTACTCCCCGTCCTCGTTCATGACGGTCGCCGGGTCGAGCATCGCGTCGAGGATCTGCTGGTACTGTCTGAGCTCGCGTTCGCGTTCCTTGTGGCCGGCGATGTCCCGGCCGATCCCGACCACCCCGAGCACGTCGCCGGACGAGTCGGTCAATCGCGTGCCGGTGAACTCGTAGGGGGTCCGTTCCCCCGCGGCGGTGAGGACGTCTGCCTCGACGACTGCCCTGCCAGTCGCAAGCGCCTCGTCGATCGCGTCGGCGATGCGCTCGCGTTCTTCTGGTGGGAAAAAGTCAGTCGCCGCCATCGTCTCGATCTCCTCGTCGTCGTAGCCGGTCACCGCACCGAGGCGATCGTTCCAGCGACGGAGGCTGCCATCGGGATTGATCAGGTATAGCACATCTTCGAGGCTGTTGAGTGTTTCCTCGATGAACGCACGCTCGGCTTCAAGTTTCGACTGTCGTTCCTTGCGCTGGGTAACATCTCTGGTTGCACCGACGAGCTCGACGACCGTGCCCGCCTCGACGACGGGTGCGAGTTTCGTGTGAAACTGCCTGGGCTCGTCGTGGGGACCGACCGGCAACGCCACTTCGTATTCGATCGGTTCTTCTCGGTCGACGCACTCACGATACTGGGTCTCGATTTCGGTCCCGATGTCAGCGCCGTAGATGTCGGTGGGGCTTTTCCCTTCGATGTCCTTGGTCGAGTGGCCGGTCAGTGCCTCGTACGCCCGATTTACCCGCCGGATCCGAAACCGCTGCTCGGGGCTGACGTCGATCAGGAAGATCCCATCTTGGGCGTGTTCGAACACCGTCTCCGCCTGGCACCGATAGCGTTTCCGTTCCAGCAATTGGGTGAACCACCGGGCGAGCAGCTCGAAGAACGTCTTCTCGTCGTTGGTGAACGGTTCCTCACGCGGGTCGCTGCTGACGTAACACAGTGTGCCGAACAGCTCCCCCTCCACGAGCAGTTTCCGGCCGATGTAACAGCCCAACTCGAATTGCTGGTAGGCAGGATCGTCCTCCCAGCCAGCTCCTGGGGCGTCGTGAACGTCGAAGATCGAGTCGGAGTCGATCGTTTGTCGACAGTACGTTTTCGAGAGGTCGGTTACTCCCTTCTGGACGATTTCGGACCCGGTCACGCTGATCACTTCGTGTCGGTTCCGATCCTCGTCGATCTTGACGAGATGGCCGTTCTCAGCCCCGAGGCGCTCGCGGCCCAGTTCGAGCAACTGATGGGCTTTCTCGTCGGTTGTGGTGTCCGGATCGGCGGTGATATCCAGAAGTTCCCGCCGATACCGCTCGCTTTCGCGCTCCCGTTGGTCGTACCGGGCGACCGTGATCTCGGCTTCGCGGCGGGAGACGAGGTTTTCGATCCGGTTGGCAAGCACCGTGTACTGATCGGTCCCGCTTCCCTTCTGGAGGTACTCGCTCACCCCGGCCGAGATTGCCTCACTGGCGATCGTCTCGCTTCCTTTGCCGGTGTATAGGACAAACGGGAGGTCGGGGTGGTCCTTGCGAACGGCTTTGAGAAATTCGATCCCGTCTTGGCCCGGCATCTCGTAGTCCGAAACGATGCAGTCGTAGGCATTCTCCGTGAGGCGATCCAACCCATCCGCGGCACTCGTCGCAACGTCGACCGTGAACTGCTCGTTTTCCCGCTGTAAAAATTCGGCCGTGATATCGAGAAAGTCCGGGTCGTCGTCGACGTGGAGGATGCGGACTGATTCGGCTGTCTCGCTCATGATCGTTCCAATGTGGAATGTTTTCACAATGCATGGTAATAAGTTGCAGGCACGCCGGTACTTTTCAGTGGATGCTCGGGGCGGCCCTGAGCGGTATGACTGCGTGGAATTGATTGGCACTCACCGGACACGACCGAAGGGAGTGTCCGGGTGTTTTTGGCCGAGCTTTTTGCGAGGAGGGTCGCCCTGCGACCCTCCGAAGTAAAAAGGTCGTCGCCTACATGTAGCCGAGATCGCGCAGGCGCTCCATCAGGTCTTCCTTGTCCTGGGCGCGGCCGGCGCGCTCGGTCGTGTTGGCCATGTCCTGGAGCCAGGCGGGCTCTTCAGCGGCTTTGTCGGTGCTGACTTCGCTTCCCAGCGACCGGAAGCCGGCGAAGTACTTCGGCGAGACCGGCACGTCTTCCTTGGTGAGTCCGTCGGGCAGGTCCTCGGAGCCCTGGGGAACGTATCCCTCCTCGGGGAATTCCTCGACCGTGTCCGGGACGACGAAGTTCCAGAAGGCCTCCCAGACGTCAGCCTCGGCGAACTGAAGGATCGGCTGAATCCGATCGTGCGGCGGGTAGATGTCGGGGTCGTGGCGCGGGCTGAAGAACGTCTCGTCGGCGCGGGCCTCCTGTTCGTCCCAGCGGACGCCGCTGAGAATCCCGTCGACGTCGTGCTCTTCGATGGCGTCGTTCAGCGCGACGGTCTTCAGCAGGTGGTTGCCCACGTAGGTATCCAGCAGGAACGGGAACGTGTCCTCCTCGTACTCGAGGATGTTCCGGATGTGGTGCTGGTTGTGCTCGCTCAGCGCATCGACAGGGATGTCGTCGCCCGGCTCCAGCCCGTTCTCGTCGACGTAGTCGCCGACGTCGGTGTTTCGTGCCCAGATGATTTCGAGATCCCACTCCTCGGCCCAGTGCTTACAGAAGTCGATGAGCTCGTCGAAGTGCTGGTAGTGGTCGATGAAGACGACCGGGGGGACCTCCAGGTCGAAGCGGTCGGCGACCTCCTTGACGAAATACAACGTCAGCGTGGAGTCCTTACCGCCGGTCCACATCACGACTGGGTTGTCGTACTGCTCGAGCCCGGTCTTCGTGACCTCGATGGCCTTCTCGATCTGGTGTTCGATGCTCGGGTAGTCGTCCGGCCCCTCGCCGTCGCCGTCGGTATAATCGACGTCGACGGACGCGGGGAATTCGGCTGCGCTCGTCATGCGTGTAATTAGATATAATTACTTGTCGGATGAGTCTTTCGGAACGCGTCACCCGACGATCGAGGGCCGTCTCAGTTGGCACCCACCGTCAGCGGATGATCGTCGTCAGTGGATGAATTCGTTGTCGCGCCAGTCGACCCCGTCCTCTCCCTGGTCGTCGGCAGGGTCTTCCGTGACGGTGATCGAGGCGGGCGTTCGCTCGCCGTCGACGATCTGGACGGCTCGGAGTTCCTCGTCGATCGCAATGATTGCGGTGAGCGTCCCCTTCTCGGCGATCTCGGCGATGCCACACAGTACCTCGAACATCGGGAACTGCAGGCTCGTGTTCTGGAGGACAGTCTCGCGGTCGCCCTTGAAGCAGGCGTACTCGACGAGTTCCGATTCGATCTCCTCTTCTTCCTCTTCGGCGAGTGCCCCCCACTGGCCGCCACCGCCGGTACCCCGCGGCGGTTCGGGTTCTTCCTCGTAGACGCGATTTTCCGTGACGCTGGCCTTGAGCTGGGCCGTCGGCGTGTACTTGCTGATCGACTCGTCGTCGGCGACCGCGCTCAAAATCAGCGTGTTGTTCCGTCGCGTGATCTCGACGTCGTCGATCGCTTCGGGTAAGTCGGGGTCGTCGAAGTGATCGTGGACGTCTTCGAGGGGCAGTTCGAGCGTCGAATGAAGTCTGTATACGCGGCTCGTCATGGTTTGAACAGGGAATATGGCCATCTGGCGCGACGATCGTGTGACACCGATATTCGTCTAACCATACGAGACCCGAGCATATATGGCCTGCCCTTCAGGATACGGGCTGTCACGCATCACAGTTGTGATTCTGGACTGATGGGAACCGGGCGTAACCGGCGACGAGATCGACGTGGTGATACTCCACTGGGCGTTTCCAAACGGTTTTCTTCGCCGACCCCGGGTATTTCGGTATGAGCACACACGTTGCAGTCGTCGGTGCGTACGGGAGTGCCGGCGCGGCAGTCGCCGGTGATCTTGCCGACGATCCCGAGATCGAACTCACACTGATCGATGACGGCGATCCCGGCGGCGGGCTCTGTATCCTTCGCGGGTGTATGCCTTCGAAGGAAGTTTTGTCGGCCGCCGAACACCGATTTGCGGCCCGGAAGGACGAGCGACTCGTCGGCGATGTTCCGGACGTCGACGTCGAGGCCGTCGTCGAGCGCAAGGACCAGCACACGTCGGGGTTCGCACAGCACCGCCGCGACGCGATCGCTGAGCTGGCCGAGCAGGACAACGTCGAGTTCATCCACGACACCGCCCGGTTCGTCGACGACCGCGTCCTCGAGGTCGACGGTCGCCGGATCGAGCCCGATTACGTCGTGATCGCGACGGGATCGAACGTCGCGATCCCGCCGATCCCCGGCATCGAGGACGTCCCAGTCGGGACAAGTGCCGACGTCCTCGACCGGACCGAGTTCGGCGACTCCGCGATCGCGCTGGGACTCGGATACATCGGGCTGGAACTCGTCCCGTACCTGACCGAGGCCGCCGACATGGATCTGACTGTCGTCGAGGCGCTCCCCGACGTCCTCGAGGAGGCCGACGAGCCCTTCGGCGAGGAACTGCTCGACTACTACAAGGAGCACTTCGACGTCGACGTGCTGCTGGACGCCGAGGGCCAGCACGTCGAGCAGACAGCGGACGGCGGCGTCCGGATGACTGTCGACGTTGGCGACGAGACACGCACCATCGAAGCCGACGAGTTGTTCGCTTTCACCGGCCGCGAACCGGCACTCGATCGGCTCGGCATCGAGAACACGTCACTCTCGCCAGGCGAGGGCTGGGTCTCCGACACGATGCAGGCCGCAGGCGACGACCGGGTGTTCGTCGTCGGCGACGTCAACGGCCGCGAACCGATCCTTCACGTCGCCAAGGAGGAGGGCTTTACCGCCGCCGAGAACATCCGTCATCTCCGAGACGGCGAATCCCTCGACGAGTACGAGAACGTTCACCACCACGTTATTTTCTCCGGGCTCGGCGTGCTTCCCTATGCCCGCGTCGGGCACTCCGTTGAGTCGGCCGAGGCTGCCGGCCTGGACTTTGTGACGGCCACTCGGGACGCATCAAGCGACGGCGTGTTCAAGACGAAAGACGTTGCCGACGGACTCGCACGGCTGGTCGTCGGCACCGACGGCACTGTTTTGGGGTATCAGGGACTGCACTATCACGCCGATGTGATGGCCAAGACGATGCAACTCGCCGTCGAGATGGAACTCGATGTTCGAGAAATCCCCGATCGGGCATACCACCCGACGACGCCCGAAGTTCTCGACGGTCTCA
Source organism: Halorhabdus utahensis DSM 12940 (assembly GCF_000023945.1). NCBI lineage: Archaea > Methanobacteriati > Methanobacteriota > Halobacteria > Halobacteriales > Haloarculaceae > Halorhabdus > Halorhabdus utahensis. The sequence goes on along the minus strand of NC_013158.1, from coordinate 852,740 downwards.
TCGGCGATACGGCGGCAAAACTCGACTGACCTCCATCCCGGTGGAGCCGAGGGTGGTGTATTCCATGACATGGGGCAGGATCGGCGTCGAAAAATGCGTTCGGCAGGTGAGTGAGCTGATTGTCGCTCAAAGACGGTTCTCTTCCAGAACTGGTCGGACACCATGATGATCGTGCTTTCCGGATTGTTCTCACGTTCATCGTTGGTGATTGCGACGACGCAAAGGCATTCGTTAGACTGAAATATAGGCTATTGTACCATTTGGGATATGCCCTCCGTGACACGTCGTGGAGCCCTCGCCGTCCTCGGAAGCGTCGTTGGCGGCATCGCTGGCTGTGCCAGTCTCCGCGGGAGAGAATCGCCCCCGATTCAGCGCTCGTGGCATACGGGAATTCACGAGTGCTCATCCGTCGCCATGACCGCCACAGGCCATCTCCTTGCTGGCTGGCACGGTCTGTTTGGCGACCAGCCGATCGTCGCTGGCCTGGATCGCACCACCGGGGAAACCACGTGGACGGTGACAGTCGGGAAAGGCAAAAACTCACCCATTGGTGTCGATGGCGGCCAGGCCTATGCCATTTCGAAGGCCGAAACGATGATCGCCGTCGATGCGGCCGCTGGTGACACCATCTGGCAGCGCCCGCTTGCTCCGATCGACGATGCTGACCCCGGCGTCGTCGAGTTTGCCCCGATTCCCCTCGGCGACCGTCTTGTGGTCCCGATCTCCGGCACCGAAGATGACATTCCGGATCGGTTGGTCGTGGTCGACCGCGCCGACGGTGAGACGCGTTTCATCCACTCATTGCCCGCGTCGCTGTCGGGTGCGCCTGGCGCGACAGCAAATGGGGTGATTGCACCCCTCGTCGACGGCCGTGTTCTCTTCCTCGATCGGACTGGGGCGGTCGAATGGACTCGCGAGATTGGGGCGGCGCTCTCAGCCGTGAGTGCTGTTGATGGGGCTGCATATCTCGGTGCCGCCACGGAGGAACTACTGGCGATGGACACCACGACTGGGAGCGTACTGTGGCGTGGCCAGTTGTCAAATACCGTGTTCACTCGTCCGCTAGTGGCCGATGACCGCGTGTACGTTGGTGGTGCCGACTACACTCTCCGGGCGTTCGACACTGTCTCGGGCCAGCAGCTGTGGCGCGATGACCTCGGGAACGCCGTGACGCACGGCCCACTGCCGGTCGGTGATCGCCTGGTGACGCTGGTCGGCGGGAACCACCGCATCCGTGGCTCAAGCGGCACTATCCCGTTCGACCCGACCGTTCTCTATGTCCACGAACAGGACGGGACACGTGTCCGGACAGTTCCGCTTGATGGGCGGCCCTTCGAGGACGGCGGCGGCGTGGAGTGGGCACAGGCAGCTGGCGAGACCGTCTATCTGGGACAAACGTTTGGTCTGACACGGCTCGCCCCGGAGGCGATTACCGATGCGTGAACTCGACACCGCTGGCGATACACAGAACTCTCGACAGCCCGCAACCAAGCGAGAAGGCAGCCGGTACTACTCTCGCCGTCAGGCCCTCGTCTCGCTTACGTCGGTTGGGACGCTCGCACTGGCCGGGTGCAACTTCCAGTCGGTGATGCCAGGTGTGAAACCACTCTGGGAACGGGATTTCTCGTCTGCGATGGCCGCGGGCCCACCAGCCGCGACTGATGAACACGTTGTCGTCGGTGGACAGGATACGCAACTGCACGCGTTCAGTGCTGACGGGGAGCGAACCTTTCGCTTCGAAACCGGTGGCCCGATCGAGGCACGACCGGCTGTCCCTGCATCGGGTGGACCGGTACATGTCCACAGCACTGACGGTGACCTCTACACGGTCGGACTGTCGGGGGCGAAGCTATGGCATGTGGAGGGCCAGGCACAGAACAGATGGCTCGATCGTCAGGGCCCGTTGCTGTTCGGCACCGCTCCGGACGGCCGTGGAGTCACCGGCTACGATGCGCGTGATGGTACACGTCGCTTCCAGCTGTCGGGCCAAGCCGATCCGTACCCTCCCTCTCCGTTCAGTAGGTCCCCCACGCTCAGTGGGTCGGTGTGCCTCCTTTCGGCTCCGAACTCGGATGGAGACGAGAAGCTGGTGGCGCACGCTCCGAGGACTGGTGAAGTGCTGTGGGAGTCGAAAGCTCGCGATCGGTCTCCCTCCGTCGTAGCTGCGGATGAGTGGGTCCTCACGGCGTATTGGCGGAGTGACTCATATTCTACCGTGTGCATGCGCCGGGCCAGCAATGGCCATATCCGATGGCAGACTGCGGTTGCTGGCGACGTCTCCAGTCATTTTGGATCGCCACTCTGGCTTGGCGAGCACGTCTATGTGCAAAGTAGCCGTGACGAACGTCCGGATGAACTCGTCGCCATCGACCGTGCGGATGGATCCATTCAGTGGCGTCGAAGCGTCGGATACGAACTCGAGAGGGTGACGCCGACTTCTGCGGGCGTCTTCGTTGCGAGCTCGGTCGTTGACCCCGACGGCGGTATCTTGGTTCGGCTGGACGCTTTTTCCCTCGATGGCACCCGGCGATGGCAGACGACGACTGACGTCCACATCGGCGGGACAGTTCAATCGTTGGGGCGTGTCGGTGGGGTTCTCTTTGTTGCCAGCGACAACGAAATCGCTGCCTATGACCCTGACAGCGGTTCGCGTCGGTGGCAATACAACCCGGAATCCTCGCAGATTGGCGTGTCGGCGGCTGATGGCGCGCTGTACATTTCACACAGAGACACCGGGGGCCTGGCGCGATTGCCAACGGATTGATCCAGGAGTACTCGATTATCTGGACCAGATTGTAAGTAGGACATCATCTACCAACGACGCGATGACGCCGAGCGTACGCGATCCTGGTACGGCGAATTTCGAGAACTCGTCTAATGTGTGTGGTTCAATGGCGCGCTATCGTCCCCTACGTGCCCGACGCCGGAAGAAATTCGTCAGTCGTCCGCGGCTGCTTCGTCGCCCGCACCCGCTTCGACGGCCGCCTCGGCTTCGATGCTCGGCGGGTACTTGCCCCGATCGAGTTTGAGATCCGACTGCGGGCGGGCCATGCAGGTCAGGGCGTAGTTCTCCTTCTCCTTGTCGGTCAATCCCCGGGCAGCCGGTTGGGTGACCTCGCCATCGATGATCTTCGCCGAGCACGCCAGACACATCCCGACGCGGCAGGAGTACTCCTGGGCGATCCCTTCGTCGAGACACCGGCTCAGAATGGTGTCCGTGTCCTCGACTTCGATGGTTTCGCCGGTGCCGACGAATTCGACGGTGTATACAGCCATAGGGTGGCGTACGCAAGTCCCCGACAAAACTCTTTATCTGCTCGCTTGCACCGCTACCCGTTGTTGACTCTGCCAGATCGGCTGCCCAAGCGCAAAGAGTTAACCCCGTTCGGCGTTGACCGGAGTCCATGACCACCGCCGAGTACGACGCTGTCGTCGTGGGAGCCGGCGTTTCCGGTTGCTACGCGGCGGCGACCATGGCCGAGGAGGGCCTCGACGTGGTGATCGTCGAGCGCAAGTCCGAATCGGAGGCCGGCCACATCGCGTGCGGGGATGCACTCAAAGGCGCAAGCAACTTCCCCGAGGCGATCCCACGCTCGCAGATCGAACCGTCGATCACCAACTCGGTCGTCGACCACGGCCACTTCGAACTACCGAGTGAGGGCACCGCCGTCGACATCCCCGTCCCGGGCGAACTCGCCGTCATCGACCGCCTTGAGTTCGGCAAGTTACTCATCGAAGGGGCAGCAGACGCGGGCGTAACGTTTCACTACGACACTGTCGTCAATACGGTGCTCCAGGACGGCGCTCGCGTCACCGGCATCGAGGCGATCCGCAAGGGTGAGCCAGTCACCTACGAAGCCCCAGTTGTGATCGACGCCGCCGGCGCGCTGTCGATCCTCCAGGACGAGGCCGATCTCGCCGACGCGACCTTTGATACGAACGTCACCTACTCGCAGTTCTCTTCGGGCTACCGGGAGATCATCGAGGTCGAGGAACCCGTCGAGTGGCACGACGCGCTGGTGCTCAAACCGACCGAGCGCTCGGCCGGCTATCTGTGGTACTTCCCGCGGACGGAGACAGAGATCAACGTCGGGCTGGGCTTTCAGATGGGCGAGGAACCGATGGAACTCGTCGACGCCCTGCGGCGGGACATCGAGAACCGCGCGGAGTTCAAAAACGCGACTGTTAAGGACAAACTCGGCGCGTCGATCCCGACTCGGCGGCCCTACGATTCCGCCGTTGCCCCCGGATTCATGGCAATCGGGGACGCCGCAGCCCACGTCAACCCGACCACCGGCGGCGGGATCGCCGGCGCGGCCTACGCCGGGAAGTACGCCGCCGACCAAGCTATCGAGGCCGTCGAGGACGGCGATCCCTCCGAGGCAACGCTGTGGCGGTACAACGAGCGCGTCATGGAGCACTTCGGCGCACGCTACGCAGCGCTTGACGTCTACAACATCTTCACGACCGCCTACGAGATCGACGACCTGACGGGCATGCTGGCCAGCCTCCCGATGACGAAACTCTCCGAGGCGCTGTACTCGGGCTCGGCCGACCTGAGCTGGTCGCTGAAACTCAAGACGGCACTGAAGAGTCGGGGCCACTGGGGGACGATTCTCGACCTCTATCGCACCAAACGCCACGCCGACGAACTCCTCGAGCACTACGAGGCATATCCGGAGTCACCGAGTGGCTTCGAGGCCTGGCAGGATCGGCGTGACGACCTCATCCAGGACGTCTACGAGACGACCGGGGCCGAGGCGAAGTACTGACTGCCGTCTGCGCACTTCTGGACAGCCGCCGGGTCCCGGCCCGTGGCGACTTTCAGGCCTTCTGCTCGCCGATCGCCAGGATCGCGTCGGTGAGGACGTCGACGCCGATCCCGATCGACGTCTCGTCGACGTCGAACGTCGCCGTATGGTGACCTCCCGGGTGATCCGTCCCGATTCCGACGAAGGTAGCCTGGCCGCCGTGCTCCTGGACGCGACGCATGAGGTACGTGGCGTCCTCGCTGCCGCCGAGTTCGCCCCGTTCGCGTCGGGACGCTACGCCGTCGACAGTACCTGCGACATCATAGACGAGTCGCCGAAGTTCCGGGTCGGGATCGGCGCTCGGGGCTTGTGCCCCCCATTCTACGCTCGCTTCGCAGTCATGCATCTCCGCGGCAGCTCCGATGACCGTCTCGGCGCGTTCGCGCATGTACTCCCTCAGTTCGGTTGTCCCGCCCCGGACCTCGCCGTCAATGTACGCCGACTCGGGAATCACGTTCGACGCCGAACCGCCGCCGACGTCGCCGGCGTTGATCCGCGTCGCGCCGTCGGTGTGTCGCGGGATCGCGTAGAGGTTCCCGACGGCCGTCGTCATCGCCTGGACGGCGTTGTGACCGTGATCCGGGTGACCGCCGGCGTGGGCCGATTCCCCCGCGAACTCCGCCCGGAAATTCGAGACGGCGAACATCCCCTCGATCCCGGCGACGATCTCGCCGGTCGGGTAGTCCAGACCGATGTGGATCGCCAGCAACGCGTCGATGTCGTCGAGGTGGCCGCTCTCGGCGATGGCGTGCCCGCCGCCGATAACCTCCTCGGCGGGCTGGAAGATGAGTTTCAGCGTCCCCTCGAAATCGCTGTCGGCGATGGCTTCGAGGACGCCGACGCCGATGGTTGCGTGGGCGTCGTGACCGCAGGCGTGCATCGCGTCGTCGTGTTCGGGCCGGAATCCCTCGGCGACGGGCCGGTGGTCGGGATCGCTCGATTCGGTTCGCGGGAGTGCGTCGATGTCGACTCGCAATCCGACCGTCGGTCCGTCTCCCCGCTTGAGGACCGCAATCGCTCCCGTCTGTCCGCCGTCGAGCCGGTCGAGGGTCGCCTCGTCGACGCCTGCCTCGCTCGCGCGTTCCCGCCACCGGGCGAGGTCGTCGTCCGGGACGCCGGCTCTGGCATTGGTGGCGAGCGCGTCGGGACCGACGAACACCTCGTCGACACCGATCCGTTCGATCTCCTCGAGGATGCGGGCTGTCGTGTAAAACTCCCGCCAGGCAGGTTCTGGGTGCCGATGAAGATCACGTCGAAGTCGCTTGAGATGCTCTGGGGTTTCGGTCATACGTCCGCAGAAACGTTTGTGCTATGTAAATCGCACGTGCTGTCGTCCTGGCTCGCGCTCGTCCGCTTGATCCGGCCCGACCGACTCAGCGACCGGCACCGCGGCGCTGCTCGACGGACACGCCGATATGGACGCGCTCGGGGAAGTCCCATTCGGTGACATCCCGGGCGAACTCGTCGTGGCCGATGATCTCGATCGTCCGGGTGAATACCGTGTAGTGCCAGGGATCGAGTCGGTTACCGTCCGCACTGAGATCCGCCGATTGGGGGACGCGAAGCTCCTGGGGGGCCTGGGGATGCGGGCCTTTCAATTGGACGCCCTTCTGTTCGGCGGCCTCCTTGATCTCGGTCACCACGTCTTCGAGGACGTAGCGGTCCCCACTTTCGACCGTCAACGTCATGGCGAACGGCATCTCGTCTTCTGGATCCGCGGTCGAGGGGGAAAAAGCCATTCTTTTGGTACGCTCACGCCGGCCGATCATTTGTTGAAGCTTTTAACTTATTTACATTAGCCGTCACGTCGCTCCGTTCCGCGCTCCGATATGCTCTTAAGTTCCGCATGACTAGCCGTTGGTAATGATCGAGGCCACGAGCGCGGGAGCCATCCTCTTTCGCGATACGCGTGGCCAGCGTGAGTACCTGCTGCTCAAGAGCCGCCCGGGGGACTGGGAGTTTCCCAAAGGCGGCGTCGAGGGCGAGGAGGAACTTCAGCAAACCGCCATCCGCGAAGTGAAAGAGGAGGCCGGAATCGACGACTTCCGGCTCATCGACGGCTTCCGTAAGGAGTACGACTACGTGTTCGAGGCGAACGGCGAGACCATCCACAAGACCGTCCACCTGTTCATCGCGAAGTCCTTCGAGGCGAGTGCCGAACTCTCCACGGAGCACCACGACCATCAGTGGCGCGATTACGAACAGGCGGTAAACACTATCACCCAGGACGGCCCGCGGGAAATCTTCGAGGAGGCCCACGACTTCATCGACGAGAAAGAGCTGTGAGGCAGCTGGGGTCACTCCCGGAATCGGGGCGATTCCGTCCGCGAGCCACGTCGCCTCGGTAGCTGCCGGCTGTCGGTCTCTTCGGCGTCATCCTTGGTGGGACCGTCGTCCACTTCGCTCTCAAGGCGACGGAACGGTTCGAGCAGCAACGAGATCGCGACATAGCCCAGGCCGACGAGCATAATCACACCCAGTAGCAACGCCGGCGTCGGGTCCAGAGTGAACTCATAAAACATTGCATCCACCTGTAGCACGATGGCAGCCAGGAGTGTCGCGATGATGGCGAGCCAGCGCTTGACTCCACGGACGTGTCGGGCAAGCACTTCGATATCGGAGGGCATACCTCTTCGGTCGACTGGTAGGGTTTTATGAACAACGATATAGTTTTGAGATGTCACGTCTGGGACGGTCAGTGGTGTCGGTCTCTGAAACTCACATCTGACTGTGCACCAAGTACGCCTGGCCCCTCGGCAACGACTCCAAGAGGCTGGGACGATGCGGCTGGCACCGACCGATCAGTTGATCAGCGCCACGATGACGAGGACAGCACCCATGGCCGAAATGATGATCCCGAGAAGGATGACAGTTGTTGGGAACAATTCCCACATTCGGTTGTCGTTGGGTGGCTCGTACTGGCTGAAATCAAACAGATACCCGGCTGCCACTATGGCCATGCTGAGGGCGACCACGATTTGACCGGCGGTCAAGATGATTGAGTCCGCCCGTAGCCAGGAGCCGAGAGCCAGCAGGGTGTTCCCGAGCGCGATCCCACTGAACCCGACAATCAATCGCTGCTTGTCGTTCATATTGATAGCTTTACTCGTCCAATCAAATACGTTGTGCTGGGGCGGGTTCGTTTTCGGATCCGTTCCTGGTATTTCTCGACGGGACGCGCGGTTCAGCGGCTTTCTTTCTTCGATTCGAGTGGCCCCCCATCCGAAAATCCGATAGTTTTATCAGCCATTAATGAAATTCGGTCTGTATGACGGGGGAGGGGGACGAACTGTCTACTCGGTGGTGTCGGGTGCTCGAATACGGGTTTTTCCTGCTGTGGGTGCTGACGATCGCCGCCGGTGGCATTTTCAGCTACGTTTCGATGACCGCGGCGACAGTGACGACGAGCGGATTCAGGACGACTACCACAGCGGTGTTTCCCGAACCGATCGCCTCGATCAGTGGCTGGCTGTTGATCGCCTTGCCGCTGTACGGCGTGCTGTATCACATGATCGCCGCGGTCGGGTTGTACGCCGACGCCAGCACGCTCCAGGCAGCCGATATCGAGTGGCATCCGCTTCCAATCCTCTATGCCCTCGGCGGACTCGCACTGTCCGGGCTCGTTGTCCTGCCGTATCTCCGGAAACGGTACGAGTATTTCCCGCCCGATTCGTCGTCTCCGTTCTGGTTTCCGATCGTCATGTTCTGTGTCGGTGGGGGGCTGCTGGCGCTGGTCGGGTTTGCGATCGGCGGGTTGGACGTCACGGCGACACTCGTCCTGTTGGGGCTTGGTCCGCCACTGGCGCTCGCCGTGTATCACGACTCCAGGCGGATGAACGCGAGAACGGCGTGGCATCCCAACCCGATCACGTACTTTACGTCCATCCTGTTCACGACTGTCCTGCTGGCTGGTCCGTACGTCATCGGCGGGTATTACATCTACAAGCGCCGGGACGTGGTCTGATCCGCGGGGATGCAGGATGTCATCTGACTCGCGAGGACTCACCATCCCCGGGTTATCGAAACGCCTTCGACAACCGCGCCACTTACCTCACTCGTGACCGGCCAGGACTTTCACGCCGAATTCGACTTCGAGTTGGGTGTCTGTCAGTGGGCCGAGCGCGCCTGGCCGCCCGATAGCGACTGCGAGAACCCACTGGTCGTCGCCCGGCAACTTGGCACGAAACGTCGCCGGTGGGACACGATCGTCCTCGAATGTGATCGCGATGGTCTCCGTCAGCGTGCCGAGTTCGGCGAACGCGCTCTCGACTCGGATCTACTCGACGTCATCCCGCATGCGCCCGCCGAGTGGACCTACTACCGCGATGCACTCCCCGATCCCGGCTATCCCTGGCGGTACGTCCGGGAGGCGATCCATCGTGCAGGAGATCGAGGAATCCTGGCTGTCCGCAAGAGCGGTGGCCGGATCGAGATCCGCCGGAAGTCCGTGTATCCGTCATGGATCGAGCGTGTGATCGCGATCGAGAACAAACCGGATCTCGACGCGAGTGCGGCGCGCCACCTCGCCCCTCAGATCGAACGCGACGTCGCGATGGGACTGGCCGACGAAGTGTGGGTCGCCACGGCCGAGACGGGCGAGCGGATCGAACCCGCGTTACTCGAGAACGTCCCGGTCGAGGCCGGCATCCTGGTCGTCGATCCATCGGCTGGCGATGCCGATGTCGCCTGGAACCCCCGGACGCTCGACCCGTCGAAACCTGGCGTCCGGATTCTCGACCGCCCCTCGGGTGGCGACCACGACGCCTCGGCCGCGCGTTTCGAGTACGTCGACCCGGAGTGGAAGGCACAAAAACGCCGAGAGATCGCCGAACGCGCCTACGAACGCGGGTGGCGAAGTTACGTCGAGTCGATGCGGCCCGACTGTCGCCATTTTGAGCTGAGTTGGGAAGAGCCCGGACCGACCCCGTTCTGTGCCGCCAAGGACCGACGGCAGACTGCCGCGGAGTGTCGCGGTTCGTGCGGTGAATTCGAACCCGAACCGCCAGTCTGGCGGACGAAGGGATGGCCGATCGAGGGCGGGCCAGGTGCGGCGATCAAGCGACTGCTGGCACGGCGGCGTCGGCGTCAGCGCCCCGGCATGAAGTAAGTCAGAAACGCAGCAGGGATTTCACTCGCGCTTTTCGACCGTGAGTTCGTCACGTTCGACGGCCAGTCGATAGGTCGGGACTGTCGTGCGAACGCGTTCGAGAATCCCCTTGTCGGTCAGGCTGCCGAGTGCGCTTCGGACGTCGTCGACTGACGGATCTTCCCCGGTCTCACGAACGTCCTGCAATACCGAGACGACGCTCTGGGGTTCCGCTTCGGGGCCGGCGATCACCTCCAGCACACGGCACTGTAACGCCGAGACGTGGACTGTCAAGTCGTCGTTTCCTCCCTCGACCAGTCCCTCGCGCTCGACGAGTTCGGCCGCTTCCGGCGTCGCACGGATCAGGCTGTCCTCGTCGCGATAATAGTACTCGCCGAGGTCGGATTCGAGCACCTGGTGGACTTCACTGCCGCTCTCTAAGTCCCACTCCCCCTGGAGTTCGGCATTTTTCGTCGGCTGGAGGGCGACTACGTCAGCCAGGCGCTGTAGGGCCTCATCGGAGAGCGTCATCGACGGTGATTCGCCCACACGGTATTACAGCCTTCTGGATTCGATCCGTCCCAGCAGCCTGTCTCGCGTGGCCACTCACAACTCGTCGAGCGTCTGGGCGACGTCGTCCCAGTGGCTGCCCTGCCAGAAGTACTGGCCACAGTCCCGACACTGCCAGACCGACTCGGCGTCCGGGCTGGGGACCGACGCCGGCGTCGGTTCGTCGGCTCCCACCGCGTCGAGGTGACCGTTACACGTCCCGCACCGCACGGGCGGCGTCGCGAGTGTCAGTTCGTATCCGGCGTCCTGCAACTCGCGCAACTGCTCGTTGACGTCGTGGGATGCAAGCAACAGGCTGTCCGCTGCCCGCGTTGCGAGCTGTCGATCACGGGTAAGCAGGGTGCGGTCTTCCGCGTCGGCAATCGCGAGCAACCGGTCGTCGGCCTCGATGCCGCGATCGAGTGCGTAGGCGGCGTCGTACCCGCACATCCGCAGGTACGTCGCGAGTTTCCCCAGCATCGCGTCCAGTAACAGCCGATCGGCCATGCTGTCTGTGACCACGCGTGCTGATTGAAAAAGGCCAGCGACGGTCACTGCTTCGGCCCCGTACCCGACTGCGTTGGCCACCCCCCTGATCAGTACAGTTTTGTGGCCGGGCGGTGATTTCCGGAGCATATGCCTCGTGACCAATACGACGACTGCTGGCTCCGATACGACCGCGTCAGTGAGGACCAACGCGCGTCGTATCGCCGCCGTCTCAAACATGCCTACGTCGCCGAGGAATCCCCCGAGTGCACCGCCGTCCGGGACGAACTCCGGGAGGCGATCCCCGGCCTGCTCGACGAGGACGTCCACCTCTGGCAACACCGCCCGGAGACGGTCGATGGGTTCCTCGCGATCGGGACGCCCGGCGACATGGAAGTCATCGCCGAATCGATCCCCGACGGGGCGGTCGACGACCTCGACGACGACGGCTATCTGATCCGATCCGTCGAGTACGAGGGCCAGGACTGCCTGGTCGTCACGAGCGGGGCCGATCAGGGCCTGGTCTATGGCACCTTCCACCTCCTTCGACTGCTGAACATGGGCGAGGCCATCGACGAAATCGACGTCCGGGAAGAGCCGGCCTACGCCAACCGAGTGATCAACCATTGGGACTGCCCGTTCCGCCGGACGGTCGAACGGGGCTACGCCGGCGAGTCGATCTTCGACTTCGATCGCCTGCCCGATCTCCGGGACCGATACGAGGACTACGCCCGCCTGCTCGCTTCCCTGGGCATCAACGGTGTCGTCCTCAACAACGTCAACACCGAGTACTACCCCCGGGGTAGCACGAACGAGGCGTCCCAGGAATTTGATGGGTGGCGACTCCTCGAAACTCGTCGACTCGAAGACCTCACCAGCCTCGCGTCGGTGTTCCGGCGGTACGGCATCCAGATCTACCTCTCGGTGAACTTCGGCGCGCCCAAGCGCATCGGCGACCTCGACACGTTCGATCCGCTCGACGAGGACGTCCGGCAGTGGTGGCGCGAGAAGGCCGACGAGATCTACGACCTGATCCCGGACTTCGGTGGCTTCCTCGTGAAGGCCGACTCCGAGGGCCAGGACGGCCCCTACAACTACGACCGCGACCACGTCGAGGGGGCCAACGCACTCGCGCAGGCTCTGGAACCCCACGGCGGGCGCGTCTGGTGGCGGGCGTTCGTCTACGGCTCCCACGAGGATCGCGCCATCCAGGCCTACGACACCTTCGAACCGCTGGACGGCGACTTCGCCGAGAACGTCACCGTCCAGGTCAAGAACGGCCCGATCGACTTCCAGCCCCGCGAACCCGTCTCGACGCTGTTCGGCGCAATGCCCGAGACCGATCTCGGCCTGGAACTCCAGATCACCGGCGAGTACACCGGCCAGGGCGTCCACGCGACCTCCCACCTCCCGATGTGGAAGGAGATCCTCGAGTTCGACACCCACGCCGACCGCCAGGAGTCCCGCGTCCAGGACTTCTTCCGGGGCGACGGCGAGGGCGTCGTCGGCGTCACCTCCATCGGCGAGGATCGCACCTGGACGGGCCACTACCTCATGCAATCGAACCTCTACGCTTTCGGGCGGCTGATCTGGGATCCCGACCTCGACGCGGAGACGATCACCGACGAGTGGATCACCCAGACATTCGGGGCCGACGAGGAAGTCATCGACACCGTCCGGGAGATCCTGCTGGACTCCTGGGAGGCCTGCATCGACTACGAGACCGGTGGCCTCGGCCTGATCCACATGATGCACAACGGTCAGGAGTATCTCGAAAACCACTACCTCCCCTCCCCCGGCGAGTGGCCGGGCTATCACGGAGCGACCGAGGACGGCATCGGCTACGATCGAACGTCCTCAGGGAGCGGCTACGCCCAGCAGTTCCGCGAGCCCGTCGCCGAGCGCTTCGAGGACGTCGAGACCTGTCCCGAGAAGTACCTCCTGTTCTTCCATCACCTCCCGTGGGATCACAAACTCGAGGACGGCACCACGGTTATCCAGCGCCTCTACGACAACTTCTACGACGGCGTCGAGGAGGCCGAACGCCTCCGTGATCTATGGATGTCTCTCGAAGGCAAGATCGACGACCGGCGCTTCGAGCACGTCGCGACGCGCTTCGACGAGCAGGTCCACCAGGCCGAGAAGTGGCGCGACGTCATCACCGGGTACTTCTACGATTTCGCGGAAATCGAGGACGAGCAGGGTCGCGTTTCCTGAGGGCTGCTGCCAGTCAGTAACGCGCTGGCTACAAGATAATTTACGTTAAGCACGTTTTCCAGTAGATTGGGAGCATTCCGAACAACCTGAAAGCCCCGGCTCGCTCGATCCGTCCGGGACTCGCTGCGGTCCTCACTCCGTTGCGGTCTCTGCTCGTGGCTACGCCGCTCGCACGGCCCGAGGGACCGCGGTCCCTCGCTGCTTACGTCGTCCGGGACGGATCGAGCGAGCGGCCCCTTTCATTCCCACCCACGTAGCCCGATTGATCAACTGCTCGGGTGGGAATGAAAGGGGCGGCAGGCTACGCGAACCCGGCCGAAGTAAGCACGCGCAGCGAAGCAAGCGCGCGCAACGAGTGCGTGGCCGAGCGAAGCGAGGCCACGTTTCCTCGAACGGCGAAGCCGTGAGAGGCCTGGGAGCGAAGCCTGCCGGGGCTTTCAGGCTGTCTGTCACCGATTCCGTCGTCTCTGCAGTTGTTTTCCCGGCACGAATACCGGAGTGTGCTAGTTCAGAACCCGTAGAGTTCCTTCGGCCGGTCATACGCCAGATGGTCGACGAGGTCCTTGCCGCGGTCCATCGACAATTGGCCACGGTCGACCATCCGACCGACGACGTTCGCGAGCGAGCGGCGGAACACCTCGAAGCGCGAGTCGTACGAGACCACTTTCCGGGAGTCGCTGACCATGCCGGCGTGGTTGGCCAGCAGGTCGATCGAGGCGACCTCCTCGAGTTGTTCCTCGATGCCCATCGGCGAGTCGTGGAACCACCAGGCCGGCCCGATCGAGAGGTTCGGGTACGCTCGGGCGACGACGGTCGCGCTCGGGTAGTGGGTCGGATCCAGCGTGTAGAGGACGATCTCCATTTTTCCGTCGAAGGCATCGAGGAAGTAGTCGATGTCCTCGACGATATCGACGTCTTGGGTCGCGACGTCGCCGCCGGCGTTGATGCCGACCTCGTCGAACAGCGACTCGCGATAGTCTCGGACGGCCCCGACGTGCAGCTGGGTGACCCAGCCCGCTTCGGCGTTCAGCTCGCCGATGAACTCGAGCATGAACGCCCAGAAGTCCTCGACGGCCGCTGGGTCGAGGTTCTCACCGCGGCGAGCAGCGTCGTAGATCTCCGCCGCCCGCTGCTGGCTGACGGGCTTGGAATGTGGGTTCGTGCCAGTCCCGATGTCACACGCCTTGCAGCCGTGCTCGCGGAAGTAGTGGTGTTGCTCCTCGAACGCCGAGAGGAAGCCATCGAAGGTGGAAACGTCGGCCTCGGTGACGGTGTCGAGTTCCTCGACGAAGGTCGACCACTCGGCGTTGTCGATCTTCATCCCCCGATCGGGTCGGAACGTCGGGTGGAGTTCGACGTCCTCGACCTCTTCGGCGAATCGCTCGTGGGCTTGGAGTTGGGAAGTCGGGTCGTCAGTACTGCAGATGATCTCGACGTCCATCTCCCGGAGGACTGCCTGGGGGCGCATCTCGTCGGTCTGAAGTTGGGCTTTGGTCTCCTCCCAGATCTCGTCAGCCGTCTCGGGGGTGACCTCTTTGTCGATGCCAAAGCGGCGCTTGAGGTCGAGATGGAGCCACTCGTAGGTCGGGTTGCCGGCCATCATCGGCAGCGTCTCGGCCAGGGCGTCCCACTTCTCACGATTGGTGGCGTCGCCGGTGATCTTTGCTTCCGGGACGCCGCGCTTGCGCATGAGTTGCCAGATATAGTGGTCGGTCGCGCCCTCGACCGCCCAGATGTCGTCCCAGGTATCGTTCGCGAGGATCTCGTCCAGATCGATGTGGTTGTGGGGATCGACGATCGGTCGGTCGGCGATGTGGTCGTACAGGTCGATCGCCGCGTCGGTCTCCAGTAAATAGTCGTCGTCGAGGAATGCCATGTCGTCACGTCCGACCCGCCGGCAGTAAGTAGTTACGAGACGGTCGCAGTCGCTCAGGCCTCGACGGCCTCGAGCAGCCCCTTCATGTAGCCGACAGCGAACAGCCGGCCCATGTCGGTGTAGCCGGCCATCGTCTCCTCGCGGTCCTCCTCGCCGACCATCCGCGGGACGTGATCGGGCCGGACCGGCCCATCAAAGCCGACGTCGGCGTAGGTCTGCATGGTCGAGAGCATGTCCGTCGGCCCGTCGTCGTGCCAGGTCTCGGCGAAGGAGTCGGGCGTCCCCTCGACGTCCCGGAAGTGGACGAAGTGGATCTTCTCGGCGAGCGCCTCGATGGCTTCCTCGGTGTCGGCCTCCATCGCGCCGAAGTTCCCCTGGCAGAAGTTGACGCCGTGGTTCGGGCTGTCATAGAGGTCCAGAATGCGCTCGTAGTCCTCGAGTGAGGTGACGATCCGTGGGACGCCACGGACCGGCGACAGCGGCGGGTCGTCCGGGTGCAGCGCCATCTTGACGCCGGCCTCCTCGGCGACGGGGACGACCTCGTTCAGGAAGTACTCCAGGTTGTCCCAGAGTTCTTCTTCGGTGATGCCGGCCTCGGGGTGGTCTTCGGCCTGCTCCATCCACTTGTGATCGTAGCCGATCCGCTTGGAACCGCCGCGGCCGGGCAGTGAGTCGGAGGTCCGGATGACCCCGAGCGGGAGCTCCGTCCAGACCCAGCTGTAGACGTCGATGTCGAGCCGGCCCATGTTCCGCAGCAGCTGCTTGACGGCCTCAATCTCCTCGTCGCGGCCCTCCTTGCCCAGCACTGTCTTCTCCATCGGCGGGCGGTCCTCGACGACATCGAGGTCGAAACCGTGGTCCTCGAAGCGGCTCTTGGTCTGCATCAGCGTGTCGTAGTCCCACCACTCGCCGTCGACGCCCCAGAAGCGCACGACGGCGGTGTCGACGCCGAGTTGCTTGGCGAAGGTCCAGCGCTCGTCGGGGCGCGGCGGGAGCATCAGTGCTGTATCCATGGACGCGACTTTCGAACGTGGGCAATTCTATCTTTCGCTGTGGCCGTCGGTCCCGTCATCGAACGGCGGCTCTCGGAACGCCCGAAATACCAGCAGGGTGGCTGTATCGACGGCTTGAAGTGAGTAACTGGATTGCGATTAGACGAGGTAAACAATGACAGATCAATTTGAAGACAAGGCAGTTATCGTCACTGGCGCGTCCTCGGGGCTCGGGCGCGCGATCGCGAAACGCTTCGGGGAAGCCGGCGCGAACGTCACGAACGCGGACATCCAGCCGGACCCCCAGACCGGGGGGACGCCGACCCACGAGGCCATCAACGAGGCGGACAACGACGGCGAGGCCAAGTACGTCGAGACCGACGTCTCCTCGAAGGAGGATGTCCAGGTCGCCGTCGACGCCACCGTCTCCGAGTACGGCTCACTCGACGTGATGGTCAACAACGCCGGCGTCACCAAGATCGCCCCCGCCGAGGAGATGGACTTAGACGACTGGCGGTGGGTCATCGACGTCAACCTCACGGGCGTGTTCATCGGCAGCCAGATCGCGGGCCAGCAGATGCTCGAACAGGAGGATGGCGGGTCGATCGTCAACATGGCGTCGATGATGGGCGAGATGGGGCTCCAGAAGCGCTCGCCGTACTGCGCCGCCAAGGGCGGCGTCATCAACCTCACCCGCACCCTCGCCGTCGAGTGGGCGCCCGAAGACATCTACGTCAACGCCCTGGCTCCCGGTTATATCTACACTGATATCACGGAACAGACCCAGGACTCTGCCGATTACTCCAACGAGGACATCCGCCGACGGACGCCGGTCGGTCGCTACGGGACGCCCGAGGAGATGGCCGAGAACATCCTCTTCCTTGCTCGTGACGATCACTTCGTCACTGGCGAAGTTCTCCACGCCGACGGCGGCTGGAGCGCGGACGGTTGGGGCTACCGGGAGTAACGGTCCACTCAGTCGCTGCGCCCGCGAACGCCGTTCACGTCGTCAACGGCTCGACTTCTGCAGTGTCATTTTGATTGTTGAATTGATAGTTTCCGAAACGTTGAATGGTGCTACCCGAGCACGAAGGGACGGTACTCTCCATGACTGACTCCGATATCATCCAGGACTCGACAGCACCGACCGAGCGCCGGATCGACGCGTTACTGGCGGAGATGACGCTCGAGGAGAAAGCCGGCCAGCTGAGCGGGATTCCCCCGAAGCAGATCGGCGTGATCCCCGAGAAGGAAATGATCGACGACGACGGCGGGATCGACGATGACGTGGTCGAGGAGTATCTCGGAAACGGGATCGGCCACCTGACCCAGATCGCCAGTCAGGGACTGCTCGATCCCGAAGACGCGGCCGAGATGATCAACACCTTCCAGGAGTATCTCGTCGAGGAGACGCGGCTGGGCATCCCCGCGCTCGAACACGAGGAGTGTCTGACCGGCTACCGGGGCCCTGGCGGAACCATTTTCCCGCAGTCGATCGGGCTGGCGAGTACGTGGTCGCCGGCACTCGTCGAATCGATCACGGACTCGATCCGCAAACGACTTGCGGCAGTCGGCGCGGTCCAGGCGCTCTCGCCGGTGCTCGATGTCTCCCGAGACATGCGGTGGGGCCGCGTCGAGGAGACCTACGGCGAGGACCCGCAACTCGTCGGTGCGTTGGGTGCCGCCTACGTCTCGGGGCTCCAGAACGACGGCGACGGGATCGACGCGACGCTGAAGCACTTCGCGGCCCACGGAAGCGGTGAAGGCGGCAAGAACCGCTCGTCGGTCCAGATCGGCGAGCGCGAATTGAGAGAGGTTCATCTCTATCCCTTCGAGGTCGCGATCCGGGAGGCCGACGCCAGAGCCGTGATGAACGCGTATCACGACATCGACGGCGTCCCGTGTGCGAGTTCCGAGTGGCTGCTGACGGATGTCCTCCGTGGCGAGTGGGGCTTCGATGGCCACGTCGTCGCGGACTACTTCAGCGTGGACTTGCTCAAGACCGAACACGGGATCGCCGACACCCAGCGCGAGGCCGGCGTCGCCGCACTGGAGGCGGGCCTCGATATCGAACTCCCGGCGACCGACTGCTACGGCGAGAACCTCCTCAAGGCCGTCGAGGACGGCGAGTTGAGCGAGGCGACGGTCGACACCGCTGTCCGTCGAGTGCTCCGGGCGAAGATCGAATCCGGCGTCTTCGACGACCCGTACGTCGACCCGGAGGCTGCGTCCGAGCCGTTCGACACCGACGAGCAGACCGAACTCGCCGCCCGGGCCGCACGCGAGTCGATGACGCTGCTCGAGAACGACGACCTCCTGCCGCTCGCGGGTGAGGATCTCGACTCGGTCGCGCTCGTCGGCCCGCAAGCCGACGACGGCCGGGCGCAGGTCGGCGATTACACCCACGCCGCCCGCTTCGACACCGAGGAAGACGGTGACTTCGAGTGTGTCACGCCACGGGATGCGCTCGAAGCCAAAGGCGAGACAGCCGGCTTCGACGTCGAGTACGTCGAGGGTGCGACGATGACCGGCCCCTCGACCGAGGAGTTCGATGCTGCCGAGGAGACCGTCGCCGACGCGGACGTCGCCGTCGCGTGTGTCGGCGCACGCTCGGACATCGACTTCGCGGACCGTGAGAACCCGTCCGAACTGCCTGACGTCCCGACCAGCGGCGAGAACTGTGACGTCACCGACCTCGAGTTACCGGGCGTCCAGGCGGAACTGATCGACCGTCTCGCCGAGACCGACACGCCACTGGTCGTCGTCCAGGTGAGCGGCAAACCCCACGCGATCCCGGAGATCGCCGAGACTGTCCCGGCCCTGCTGCATGCCTGGTTGCCCGGCCAAGCGGGCGGCACCGCCATCGCGGACGTACTCTTCGGCGAGTACAACCCGAGCGGGCATCTGCCGGTGTCGATCCCGAAATCAGTCGGGCAGCAACCGGTCTACTACAGCCGCAAGCCAAACTCGGCCAATGAGGAGCACGTCTACATGGACGGCGAGCCGCTGTACTCTTTCGGTCACGGACTCTCCTACACCGACTTCGAGTACGGCGAACTGGAACTCGAGGAGGGAACGGTCGAACCGATGGGCAGTCTATCGGCGAGCGTGACGGTCACGAACGCGGGCGAGCGGGCAGGCGATGACGTCGTCCAGCTCTACCAGCACGCCGAGAACCCGAGCCAGGCCCGTCCCGTCCAGGAACTGCTCGGCTTCGAACGCGTCCATCTCGAACCCGGCGAGTCAAAGCGTGTCACGTTCACCTTCGACGCGACGCAACTCGCCTACTATGATCTCAATATGCATCTCGCCGTCGAGGAAGGCCCCTACGAACTCCGCGTCGGGGAATCCGCGGCCGAGATCGTCGACACTGCTGATTTCGAGGTCACGGACACGAAAGTCGTCCCGCGGACTGCCCGGAGCTACCTGACCGAGACGAGCGTCGAACCGGTCGAATAGACCCATTCGTCGGGTCTCGCGACCCGGGTTTGCGTTTCGGTTTATCAGGCGGGAACGACAAGGGCCACGGCGTACTGTCCTATGGCGGGTTGCTCCCAGCGTTGAGTGGTGTGTATGCCTCAGTGTGGTAGGCCACACGCCAGAGTTTAAGAACGGCCCGGGTAACGAGTGCCTCCGAAGACTGTGTGATGCAGGAGTCCTGGACCTTGTCAGGATCGGAACTCGCATCCGGCGGTGGGTGATGGTGTTCGAGTCCCTCGACACGTCTGTATTCGCCTCCATGGGGATGTTTCCCCCAGCGGACGTCCACCCCTTCCGTGTCCGTATAGTGGAAGGCGTAGTCTCCCCGTGTCGTCCATCGGATATCGATCCGTGCGCGGTCTGCCTCACCGAGTCCGTCGTCGAGAGTGACTTCGACACGTGAAGGATCGAGATAGTCGTCGAGTCGGGCTGTCGCGAGCGGTTCCATCTCCTCGACGATATCCCGAATGGTGAGTAGTGCCGGGCGATCAATCGCCCCGCGAAGGCTATGATGTTCCGGCTGATCGGTCGGGCCCGTCATGTCTCAGGCGGGAATGCTCTCGTCAGTCGAGCGATCGTCCTCGCCGACGAACTGCTCGGCGGTCCCGATCGAGAGGGCAGCGTTCGCGAACGCGAGGTTTCGACGGAGCGTTTTCCAGTCACGGACCGTTTCCGGATCGATCTCCTGCCCGGCGGAACCAGACTCGGACAGCGTCTGATTCGTCCGTTCGACGGCGAGTTCTTCCGGGGAGTCGACGCCGTACTCGGTGCGGTACTCGTTGAGTCGCTCGCGCATCTCGGTGACCCGCGTGACGAGTTCGTCAGTCGTAACGTGCTCGAGGATGTCCGCGGCCTGTTCGACGACGAGTGATTCCGGGGACCGGCGATACAGCGTTCCGCCATGCTCGCCGGGCGACGTCTCGACGAACCCCTCCTCGGCGAGCGTCTCGAGGTGTTTTCGCGCCGTCTTCGGGGTTGTTAGCGCGTCGTCGGCGACTGCATCGGCCGAGACAGGGGAGTACGCGTGGGCGACGACGTGCCGGATGCGTTCGTAGGGAGTCGTCTCGGACTCCCATTCGTCTTCGACCGCCTCGTTGACATCCGCGAACTCTTCCGGTTGACTTTGATCGTTCATGTGGACAGCTACTGGTTGGAGTAACATAGCCCTTCGGTACGGTTCTATACTATTCCGCTCTTCGTTCCGGCATTCCTTCTTTCGAGATCTCTGTCGCTGGCCAGTCAGCAGTCATAGGTTCGCGTGCCGTTCTCGACGGGCATCGCCATCGTGCTGTTGGCCACCGTCGAATTACCCGACAGCACGCTGATTTCAACCCCTGCCGTCTCGTTCACGGCGAGGGTTTCGTCGTCGTTCCGGATCCAGAAGACGTCCGTCGTCACGTCGCCGGTCCGCGTCAGTGGCTGCGTGGTGCGCTCCGACGTGTGATCGAGACTCACTGCGAGTGTCAGTCGCTCCGTCTCCGCGTCGGTTCGGGTTCTCTCGGCCGGGATCCGGACGGACACGTCCCCGAGGACGCTGACACTGTCACCCGGCGTTCCGTATCCCATACACGTCTGCACCGAGTCGTCCTCGACGTCCGGGAAGTCGATCTCGCCGTTCAATTTGACGGAGAGATCGGTTGACTCGATCGTGACGTTCTCGGCCGTGATCTCGTCGGTCACGCCGCCAAATAGTACCAGCGTCCCGACGCTGAACGCGGTCAGGACCACAAATACGGCGATCGTACCGCGATTCGGGGGCCAATCGAGCAGCCACGGGAGCGGATTCATGCGGGGGTTCGAAGCATTGTGAACGGACGGCATAAATCGTGGTGACCGGCGCGTGGCCCGTTCTGTCTTCAGCGCAGCATCACTCTGAAACCGAACCGAGCGATCTTAGGCGTCGTAGGCGTCGGCTTCCGCCAGCACGTCCGAGCCGTCGAGATCCCAGCCCTGGAGATACTCTTCCTCGGCAGCGACCAGCTCGGCGAACATCTCGCGGGCCTCCTCGGTCTGGAGCGTCCGGACCTGCTGGTCGAGCAGGAAGCCGGCGAAGGCTTCGTCGATGTCGCCGGTGCGAGAGGCCTCGATGATCGATTCGATGGTGTCGACGTGGCCGTTGATCATCGACCGGACCGGACGGGGGAACCCACCGGCGGTGGTCGGCTTGATCTCGCCCTCTCGGATCACGGCGTTGGTTTCGACGACGGCACCGTCTTCGATGTCAGTGACCTGCCCCTCGTTGGGCATGTTGACGTTCGCGACCATCGTGTCTTCCCCGGCCAGCGCCATCATCATGTCGTCGAAGATTTCGTTCGAATGGAAGAGTTCGAACTCCCGCTCGCCGTTCATCCAGGCCTCGACGTCGGTGGTCTGTTCGGACTCGGCGGGGTTCCAGTGTTTCGCGCGATAGTCGCTGGTGGTCCGTTTGACGCCCCAGCGGTTGAGCCCCTCCTTGCCGCCGACGAGGAAGGAGGTCGCGTACTCGACGAGGTGGCGGTCGCCCGCCGCCGGGAAGACGCCGAAGCGGCGGAACAGCTCCCAGGTGACCTGCTGTTTGTCGGTGAACGGCGAATCGTCTTCGAGGTCCTCGGGCGTGAACTCGCGGTTCGCGCGGTCGGTGTCGACCAGGTCTTCGAGCAGGGGCCAGAGGTCCCGGCCCTTGTACCGGGCTTCGTCGATCCACGTGAAGTGGTTGATGCCCTTGACGTTGACCGAGATGTCCGACCGCGCGGCCTCCTCGCCGAGTTCTTCCTCGACGATCTTCGCCAGATGATGGCGCGTCCACAGCACCTCGTGACAGAAGCCGACAGCGTTGATGTCGGGATACTCGTCGTACAGCGCGCGGGTGACGAAGTGGACGGGGTTGGTGAAGTTGAACACCCAGGCGTCGGGACACTGCTCGCGGATGGAGGCGGCGAACTCCCGGTAGACGGGGATCGTCCGCATCGCCCGGAAGATCCCGCCCGGGCCGATGGTGGCGGCGACCGCGCCGTAGATACCGTGCTCCTTGGGGATGTCCAGATCGTGGACGAAGGTCTCCGCGGGGTTGTACTGCGTCGAAAGGACGACAGCGTCAGCGCCGTCGAGCGCTTCGTCGCGATCCGCGACGGCTTCGTACTCCCATTCGGCTTCGACTTCATCGCGGTCCTGGACCCAGTTGCCGAACTCGGCGTTGCGCTCGGCGCTCTCGTGGTCGATGTCGTGTAGCCGCACTTCTCCCGAGAGGTCAGAGATCGCAAGGTCCCGGAAGAACTTCGGTGCCCACTCGCGGCTCCCGCCGCCGATGTAGGCGATCGTCACGTCGTCGGTGTCGATACCCTCGGCTTGTACGCCGTATGATGATTCTGTCATTGTGTGTCGTCAGGGACTCCGGGTACCTTTGGTCCAGGCGATCGTATAGTGCTTTCGAAAATCGGAACGGATTGTTCCTCACAGTTACAAAAATGGCCGACAGCGGCCGAATGGACCGACGCATGACCGGTCGAATTGACCCTATCTCCGTAATGGACCGGCCGATGTGGACATACGCTTAAGGGCGTCGGTGATTTACCTCCACCACATGGCACAGACCGAACCGGCACAAAAGCGGTTTGAACTCCTGCACCAATTAGTGGGGGCTGAGTGGGGCGGGGCGGCGCTGAACGCGCTCGTTGATGGCTACGAGCGCCGAACGTCGTATGCCGTCGAGGAGACGACGACGTCGGCCGACGATCTCTCTATCCGGGTGAAGATCCGGATCCTTCAGGAACGGGCCCCGGACGCCTGGATCGAATGGCCGGGCCAGCACATCACGCCGTACATCGATACCGGTGCAGTCCGTGACATCACCGATGTCTGGGAAGAGAACGGGCTCGTGGATGCCTTCACCGAGGGGGCCAAAGAACAGGTCCGCTTCGACGGCAGTTACTACGCAATCCCGCTGAACATCCACCGGATCAACAACCTGTTTTACAACGTCGAGATGGTCGAGCGAGCCGGTGTCAATATCGACGTCAACTCACCGCAAGCGTTCGTCGACGTCCTCGAACAACTCGATGATGCCCTCGACGTCGCGCCGTTCTTGATGGCACTCCGGAACCCCTGGGGAGCGATCCACGTCTGGGAGACGATCGTCCTCGGGGAGACCGATCCCCAGACGTATCGGGACATCATCAACGGGGATGCCGACCGCCACCGCGATGCCATCGCGTCGACGCTTTCGATTCTGGCACGCTATCTGGAATTCGCCAACGACGACGCGCAGTTCTCCTCGCTGCCCGACGCCAACGCCCACTTTGTCGACGACGAGGGGGCGCTGTTCCTGATGGGCGACTGGGCTGCCAGCGCGTACGATCAGGACGACTACGGCGAGACTTGGGATACGATCCCGTTCCCGGGGACTGCGGGCGAGTATCCCATCAACATGGACGCGCTCATCCCGTCGAGTACTGCCGGCGACACGACGGCGATCGACGAGTTCCTCGCCTACGCCGGCTCCCGCGAGGCACAGACCGCGTTCAATCGTCACAAAGGTTCGACCCCACCCCGGACCGACACCGATCGCTCGGAGTTCACGGACTTCCTTCAGGATCAGCAGGCGGACTTCGACGCCGCCACCTCACAGGTCCCGTCGATGGCCCACGGTCTGGCGGTCCATCCCGAGCAACTCATCGAAGTCAAGTCCACGATGGCGGAGTTCGTCTCCGATCCCGATCCGGCGACGACCGCCGACAGACTCGCCGATATCCTCTCTTGAGCGGGGTTATATCGGCCGCAGACGCTTGCACCTTCCACGGGTTCACTGCGCTGCGGTTCCATCGTTCATCCGTCAAAAGGGGGCCGCGTCGTGGCGGTGACTACGGCCGATAGGAAGCTTTTTACTGCCGAAATGGGAAAATCTCGCCGGGTGAAAACTTTGCCTGGAAATAGTACGTCAGATGGTGATCTGGACGATCGAATCGACCAGTATCGCCAGACAGCACAGGAGGTTCGCAGGGACATCATCGAGATGGTCTATGCGGCCCAGTCAGGGCATCCAGGCGGTTCGCTTTCGGCCGTCGAGTATCTGCTCTGGCTGTACAACGAGGAACTGAACGTCGATCCCGCGAACCCGTCGGATCCGGATCGTGACCGTCTCATCTACAGTAAAGGTCACGCGTGTCCGGTTCTGTACGCGTTGCTCGCTCGATACGACTTCGTCGACTGTGACCCCAACGAGGAGTTCCGCCGGCTTGGCGGGGAACTGCCGGGCCACTCCTCGCCGAAGGTCCCGGGCGTCGAATTCCCGTCGGGCTCGCTCGGTCAGGGTCTCTCGTACGCGAACGGACAGGCGATGGGAGCCGACTTCGACGACCGTGACTACGACGTCTACGCCATCCTGGGCGACGGCGAGACCCAGGAAGGCAACATCTGGGAAGCCGCGATGTCCGCGGGCGAGAAGGAACTCGACGTCGTCGCGATCGTCGACCGCAACAAGAAACAGAACGATCTCCCCGTCGCCGAGACGATGGAGATCGATCCGCTGGCCGAGAAGTTCGAGGCCTTCCGGTGGGACGTCTGGGAGGTCGACGGCCACGACTTCGGCGAGATCGCCGAGGCCTTCGAGGAGATCAACGACGCGGACGGCCCGCGCCTGCTGATCGCAAACACCGTCAAGGGCTACCCGATCGACTTCATGGAGGCCCAGCCCAACGGCTATCACGCCGGGGCGATCACCGACGACGAACTCGACGAGGCGATGGAAGAGCTTGGCTTTGACCCCGACACCGTGGAGGTGAGCACGAAATGAGCGAGAAGATTTCGACCCGGAACGGCTTCGGGAACGGACTGCTTCGCGAGGCTGAGGAACGTGAGGACTTCATCGTCATGGACGCCGACCTGGCGAAATCCACCCGCGGGGGCTGGTTCCGTGACGAACTCCCCGAGCGCTGGATCAACGTCGGTATCTCCGAGCAGGATCTGTTCGCGACGGCGGCCGGCATCGCCGAAACCGGTCGCCCTGTCTTTGCCAACACCTTCGCCATCTTCTCCGAGCGTGGCTTCGAGCAGGTGCGTCAGCAGATCGCCCGCCCGAAGCGCAACGTGACCGTCGTCGGCAGCCACGCCGGCGTCATCACGGGCGAGGACGGCCCCAGCGCCCAGACCATCGAGGACATCTCGGCGTACCGTGGGCTGCCGAACATGCGCGTCATCTCGCCGGCCGACGCCGTCGAGGCCAACGCGCTCGTGACTGCCCTCGCCGAGGACGACGATCCCGCCTACCTCCGACTCATCCGTGAATCCGTCCCCGTCATCCACGACGAGGACGATTACGAGCCGGAAATTGGCAAGGGCGAGGTCCTTCGCGATGGCTCGGATGTGACGCTGATCGCTCACGGTGCGATGGTCCACGTCGTCCAGGAAGCCGCCGAAGTCCTGGCCGAGGCGGGCGTCGACGCTCGTGTGATCAACATGTCGACGATCAAACCCATCGACGAGGAACTCATCGTCGAGTCCGCCGAGCAGACCGGTGCTGTCCTCACCGCAGAGGACCACAACGTCATCGGCGGGCTGGGCAGCGCGGTCGCCGAAGTGCTGGCCGAGAACCAGCCGACCCCGATGAAGCGCGTCGGCATCGAAGACGAGTTCGGGACCTCCGGCAACGGGCTGGATCTCTACGACTACTACGGATTTACCGGCGAAGACATCGCCGAAGCAGCGAAAGACCTACTGGCGTAAGCCGACTAGGAGGATTGCAACCATGAGAACATACATTGATTCAGCGGAAGTCGAAAACGTACGGGAAGCATACGAACTCGGGCTGGTCGACGGGGTCACGACGAACCCGTCGCTGGTCGCCGGGACCGACCGGGAGTACCGGGACATCATCGACGAGCTGACGGAGTTCGTCGATGGCCCGATCAGCGTCGAGGTCATCGCGACCGACTACGAGGAGATGCTCGAGGAGGCCCGGGAGTACGACACCTGGGGCGACAACATCGCGGTCAAGCTGCCGATGACCCGCGACGGCATGAAGGCTCTCCGGACACTCACCGCGGAGGGTGTCCAGACCAACATCACGCTGATCTTCTCCGTCAACCAGGCACTCATCGCCGCGAAGAACGGCGCGACAATGGTCTCGCCGTTCATCGGCCGCCTCGACGACAACGGTCACGACGGCGTCGGCCTCATCGAGGACATCCGCGAGGTCTACGACAACTACGACTTCGAGACGGACATCCTCGCGGCGTCGCTCCGCCACCCCTACCACGTCCAGGAGGTCGCCAAGGCCGGCGCGGACATCGCCACGCTGCCGCCGAGCGTCGCCGACAAGATGTTCGACCACCCCCGCACCGACAGCGGGCTCGAGGCCTTCCTCGACGACTGGGGCGACCGCGAGAGTCCCGCACTGAAGTAACGACGCGACATCTTCGTTTTCACGCGGTCGATAGAACGGAGAAACTGACCTCCAGCGATGCGATTTGATCAGCCGTCGTTACTCCGCCATGCCCCAGACCTCGTCGTCCCACGATCGGGCGCGGTCGTCGTAGGACGGTTCGCCACGATCGAGGTCGTCGATGCGGGCGTGCTCGTCGTCGTCGAGTTCGAAGTCGAAGAGATCGACGTTCTCCTCGATGTGACTTCGGGAGGTCGAGCGCGGAAGCACGACGATATCCTTCTCGACCGCCCACCGGAGGGCGACCTGAACGGGCGTCTTGTCGTATTTCTCGCCCAGTTCCTGCAGTGTCGGATCCGAGAGAACTTCGCCCCGGGCGATCGGCGCGGCCGCCTCGACGACGATGTCGTTGTCCTGGCAGTACTCGACGAGTTCGGTGCGCTGGAAGTAGGGATTGAACTCGATCTGATTGACCGCGATCGGCACGTCGGCGACGTGCTGGGCAGCACTCAGCTGGTAGCGGCTGAAGTTCGAGACACCCACGTTCCGGACCAGCCCCTCCGCTTTGAGCGTGGCCATCGCATCCATCGTCTCGCGCACGGAGATCGCCGGGTTCGGCCAGTGGATCAGATAGAGGTCGAGATAGTCCGTCCCGAGGTCTGCCAGGGTCTGTTTGGCCGTCTCGATCACCGACTCGTAGTTGAGGTGCTTGGGGAGTACCTTCGAGGTCAACAAAAGGTCCTCGCGGTCGTGCTCGGCCAGGACCTCGCCCAGCGCGGCCTCGTTCATGTACCCCTCGGCGGTGTCGACGTGGGTGTACCCCGACTCGAGCGCGATCTCGACCGGTTCCTGGACGGTCTCACCCTCGAGTTCGTACGTTCCTTTGCCGACGACGGGCAGTTCGTCGCCACTCGGCAGTGTCGTGGTTGGGACAGGCATTGTTCGATCGAATATTCGCTTCCCCGGGTCTTAACATACCCGCTCGACGCCTCTTCTGACTTGGCCCTCAGCTGAGTGCGGCGACGACCTCGCCGATCTTTCGGAGTTGATTCGCGGGATCATCAGCGGTCGCGATCGCCGAGGCCGCACCGGTCGCGTCCACCCCGAGTTCGAAGGCCCGATCGACAGCTTCGGCGGTCGAGATTCCACCGCCGACGCGGACCTTCGTGTCCGGAGCCACCTCGTCACGCATGGCGAGAAACGCCTCGATGCGGTCGGGATGACTTCGAGAGATCGCCCGGTCGGTCGAGATGTCGCCGGGGCGCTCAAAGAGCAGCTGGTCCGGTTCGAATGCCGCGACGGCTCGTCCCATCGCCACGCTGTCGACGCAGACAATCGCGTCCAGCCCGACGGCCTGGCACCGGTCGATCTTCCGTTCGATGTCGGCGAGGGTATCGCGGTTCTCGGCGTGGTTGATGACCGCACCGACCGCGCCAGCTTCCGCGAGTGCCTCGGGGAGGAGCTTTCCCATGCCGCGACCCGGCTCGACGGGATCGACGGCCGGCGCGGTGACGGGTAGGTCGGTTTCCCTGGCGACCAGCCGAATATCAGGCACCTGTGGCGTCAGGACGAAATTTGCGCCGGTCTCGTCGCTCACCTGTTCGACTTTCTCGGCCAGCGCCAGGCCGTCAGCCCCCCACGTCCCCGGGTACACTTTGTAGTTGATCTGGAAGTGTGGATACGGGAGATTCATTGGGGTTTCGCTACTCGTGTGTCGAGCAAAAATCCCGCGCTGAATGCGTCTGGACTGCTGGCCACTCGGCTGACCCACTCACCGTTCGTCGAGAAACGCTCCACACTGTGATCGACCGAGATCCATCAGCTCGGCGATGAACTCCGGATCACGGTCGAGTTTCGTCGAGCAGTGGTAATCGCGGCCCATCTCGATGCGGTGGATCTCCGTCTGGGCGAACTCTTCGGTCGGAAGTTTTCCCTCGGCGACCCACTCGTTGATCTGCTCGACGAACCCCAGTTCCTGGTTCAGCGAGATGTTACCCGACAGCTCGTTTCGCCGGTCGGCGATCTCCTCCAAGGTCGTCGGTTCGCCTTCCAGTTCCTGGGGATTGATCTGGATGATCCAGAGCTCCTCGGGCTTGCGCTCGGGTGGCTGATGCATCATGTCCCGAACGGGTGGGTTCTGTGAGAACAGCCCGTCCCAGTGGTAATGGCCGTGGATCTCGACCGCTTCGAAGACGTTCGGGACGGCTGCCGACGCGAGAACAGCCTCGACGGTGACGTCCTCGTCGACGAACGTCTCGAAGACGCCCGCGTTGACGTTGACCGTTCCGACGACGAGTTCCGGCGTCTCGTGCCGACAGAACACGGGGATCGCATCGAAGTCGATGTGCGTCTCGAGTACCTCGCGGATGCGCTCCTTGCCGATCTCCTTGCCCGGCACCTGGTAGGGACTGATCCGGGGGAGTGGCCAGCCGCTGTCGCCCAGCCGGTTGAGGCTCGTCAGCCAGGAATTGAGCAGCCGATCGCCGTACTCGTCGGCCGCGAGGTCATCCCAGATCGACGTGACCAGGTCGGCCGCGCGGTCCGGTCCCTCGGTGACCAGCCCGTACCACACCGCCAGCGCGTTGAACGCCCCGCCGGACGTCCCGCTGATCCCGACGAGTTCGAACTCCTCGTCCCAGTCACACTCCCGGAGTAACTCCTCCAGGACGCCCGCGGTAAACGCCGTGTGGCTGCCGCCGCCCTGGCAGGCGATGGCCACGTTCGTCGTCTCACTCATCTGTGAACTGACTCACACGCCACTCACTCATAGGTGGTGGTGTAGCCGCCGTCGAAGCAGAGGTCGCCGCCGTTGAGGTGACTGGCGTGGCTCGAAAAGCCGAAGACGAAGAGGTTCGCGACTTCGGCAGGCGTCATCATCTCCTTGGTTCGGGCCTGACCGAGCATCACGTCCTCGACGACTTCCTGCTCGCTGATGCCACGCTCCGCGGCGGTGTCCCGGATCTGGTTGACCATCAACGGCGTCAGGACGTATCCCACCGAGACAGAGAATCCGCGCAGGTCACCCTCGCCCTCGGCGGCGATCGACCGCGTCAGGCCCGTAATGCCGTGTTTGGCCGTGATGTAGGCCGGCTTGGCCTGGGTCGCGTAGTGGCCGTGCACCGAGGACATGTTCGCGATGGCTCCCACGCCGTCCTCGGTCTCGCGGATGTGCGGCATGGCTCGCTTCGCGGTGTAGAAGGGGGCGCGAAGCATGATGTCCGTCAGGAGATCGTATTTCTTCATCGGGAACTCGGCGATCGGATCGATGTGTTGCATCCCGGCAATGTTGGCGACGTATCGCAGATCGCCTTGCTCGGCGGCGGCCTCGACGACGGCGTCCACGGCATCGTCGTCTGTTAGGTCAGTTTCGACGGGGTGGTACGGGCCAGGTAGATCGAATTCGTCGATCAAACCGTCCGTCTCGGCGAGCCCGTCTTCGTCGACGTCAGCCCCGACGACCGTCAGGCCGTTCGCCGCGAGTGCGACGGCGGTCGCCTGGCCGATGCCGGAGGCTGCGCCCGTCACGAGTGCGACACTCTCTTCGGTGAATCGAGGGTCTTCCAGGACGAGCAGGTCCTCGGGGGTCAGTTCAGGTGCGCTCAGATCGAAATCATCACTCATACGGATAGCACTCGCATGCCCCACGGATAATGGTAGCTCACGGTGACGTAAGTTCCTCGGCATCATCGGCACACTCACTCAACTGCTGGTGCAGCGAACGCGTTAGCCACCAATCGTCGAATATCGGTATATACAGGGGGTCCCTCGACGGAAATCCCGTATCGAATGGGTGCCCACACGGTGTTTCGAGGCATGCTGGCCGGGCTGGCAGCCATCGGCTTTATCCTGACGTTCCTGTTCGCGCGGACCGGACTCGTGCCACCCGCGGTAGTGGTCGGCTTCGGGGTCGCATCGCTGATCGCGCTGTTCGCTACGGGTGGACGGACGGCTCTGAGGCGATTAATCGGCCGTCCCGAGCCGGTCGATTCGCCAGCCGACGACTCTGACTGGTGGCTGTCCCAGCTCGAACCGGCGCTCGAATCGTCCTAGAATGGGTGGTCGGATCTGATTCTGACGGTTGGTCTGGCCGTGGTCGGCCTCGGTGCATTTGGAGTCCTCGTCACCGTGCGACGGGACGATCCGCCACTGGTACTTCTGATCGTCGGCTTCTTCGGGCTCACCGGCGCACTCATCTCGGTCGGCTTTGCCATCAGCGGTGACACTTTTTGAGGGGGCACGGAATCGCCTGACTCCACAGACCGCACGCTGGTTGGTACAGCGCCCGAAAAGGAGCAGTTTTGATCCACACGCCCACGGGAAACGGGCAGTGTCGAAATGCACAGGGCGGCGGGAACGGCGTTCGGAGGGCCGAAGCGGGCGGAGACCGGATCTCGATGGGTTACCACACCCCCGCCATCCTGCGCAATTCCAGCTATACCCGGGTAGTTTGTAGCTTCTATCGTAATACAATACTTACTACCAATAGTAACAATACTATTTATACAATCGAATCTATACTTATATGCGGTAGTTTCATTAACGACATGGCTATCAAAACATATCTACCGACCGAGACAGCTAGTCGGACGGGACAGTCAGCTGTCGTCCTGTAATTTGTGCCGGAACGCGTGGAGCACGTTCCAGCCGGTTTCCGTGAGATCGATCTGTTTCTGGCGACCGACTGCCTCGACCGCGATGTAGCCGTCGGATTCGAGCGGATCGACGATGTTGGCGTTCAACAGCGCGAACTTGGCTTTGTCGTTGGCCGGATCGGCCTCGGTCATGAAGGATAGCTCGGCGGCCTCGGCGAACTCGATCAGGTCTGACTTCTTGGCCGTGTAGGCGTCGGTGTTCGTCTCGGCCAGGTAGTCCAACACCGCCACCTGATCGTAGGAGACGGCCTCGATCGGATACGACGGGAGGACTTCCGCCTCCTCGAACCCCCGCGTTCGTGGGTTCGATTCGAGGTCCGGGACGTGCTCCTCGACGTGGACGTAGTAGGCAGTCGCGTCGGTCGCCATGCAGGCGATCGCGCTGCCGATGGCCGCGAGCTTCCCGGCGCTGGAGACGTTGACGCGAACCACGTCCTCGGCGTGTTCGGCGGCGACGGTGGTGACCACCGCAAGCACGTCGTAGATGTCGGCGAGATCGGTTTCTCGAAACGCGACCGCCCGGCTGTCCGCTTCGAGTTCCTCGACGAGCGCTTCCTGATAGGGTGTCAGGTGACGGTCCTGGTGGGCCGCCGCGAGCAGATAGACGCGGTCGGCGTCGTGTTCGCGAATCGGCGAGAGAATCCGGTCGTGCTCGTACCCCAGGGGCACGACGTGGACTTCCTCGATGGGTTGCATGTCACAGATACCAACGCCGATTGTCAGGAACGTTTCGGTCGTCGTCGAGACCGATCCCTCTCTACGGACCTCGAGTTCGTTCACGCCAACAGCTCGACGCCGAGCACCAACGCGCCCACGAGCCCGAAGACGATTCCGAGACCGACTTCCATCAGGTCGCCCGGAACGTACTTGCCGACCCGAGACCCGATCGTTCCGCCGACGAGTACGCCCGGGATCGACCAGGCGACGACGTACCAGACCGGCGAGGCCGACAGCGCGTGGACGAGCGCGCCTGCGCCAGCGGCGATCCCGAGCGTGAAGACACTCGTCGCGACTGCGACTCGCGGCGGGAGGCGACACCGGACGATGAGCTGGGTCGTGACGATTTCGGGCAGGCCAGCGCTGATGAGGCCGGTAATGAACCCACCGACGGTCGAGAGTGTCAATCCGGGCGCTCGCCAGCACGTCTCGTAGGTGAACGTCTCGCCGTCGGCCGCTTCGATCGTCGTCGTGCCGCGGCCCGTGTTTTGTGCTTCGAGGAACTTTCCCTCGCCTTCCCCGGGTTCGCAGTCCTCCGGTGGATCGTAGTAGACGAGGAAGGCACCGAGCGCGATCAGTCCGGCACCGAACAGCAGTTTCAACAGCGTCGGATCGACGGCGTGAGCGAGCAGTGCGCCGACGACGGTCGCCGGGACCGCGCCGGCCAGTAGCCACTTCGCAGTGTCGTAGTCCACGACGCCCTGCTTGACGTAGGATCGGAGGCCGTTGCCCATCCCGAATACCTCCGTCAGGAGGCCGGCCCCGATCGCCTGGGCGGGGGTCAGCCCGACGCCGAGCATGAAGAAGGGGCTAAAGAACAGGGCCCCGGAAACCCCGGCGGCCAGCGCGACCGTCGAGAAGACGATCGACGCCGGAAAGACCCACCAGTGGGCGAGGAACTGCTCGGTCGGGAACGCCGCGATTGACGGGAGCTGGCCCGTGATCGCGACCATGCTCAGCGAGGCCACCGTGCCGAATGCGACGAACCGGTTCCCCTGAACTGGCACGTCCATCGCTACGCGAAGAAGTCGGCGACCCGTTCGTCGCTTGGCGTCCAGCCGACGAACTCGCCGCCTTCGAACGGCAGGTCGACCGACGCGACGTAGTTACACAGGCCGACGTAGAAGTCGACGATGAGGCCGATGGCGACGATCTCGCTGGGGTCGTAGACGGCCGCGAGCGCGTCGTGGATCTGGTCCGTCACGTTGCCCTCGGCGACCGCGCGGGCGTACTGCAAGAGGACGAACTCGTCGTCGGGGAACACGGAGAAGTCGTTGCCGCCGATCGCCCGCATTTCGCCGGTCTCGACGCCCTTGGGCCGGGCGATGTCGACGTGCTGGTGCCACTCGTACCGGGCCTGGTGGGTCCGTGCAACCGTGAGAATGACGAGTTCCTTCGTCCGCGGGGTGAGTTGATCGTACAGCGTGTTGAGGTACTCCAGCGTGGCTTCCAGCACTTCGGGGTTGTGTGCCCACACGCGGAAGATGTGGCGATCACCCAGGTAGTCGTCGGTGAAGAGGTGATGGTACGCCTCCGGAATCTCGTCGATGTCGAGCAGGTCGAGTCGGGTCACGAGAGGACGTGTGTGAGTGCGAGGTAAATCTGCATCTCACGTTGTGGTAACCCCCTCTCGTTGACACCAGTTGCGTTCTGGATTGTCCGGCGGTTTCTGGTCCTTTACCCGGGCAACACGGCACAATCGTTACCGGAGCCGCAGGATAGCAAGCACTAGCGCCCGGAGGCGAACCTCGACTGGCCCCACTGCGAGTCGGCCTGACAGCCGCCCGGGCACGGCGTCCGCCCCGGCGATCGCAATCACGGCACTGCCGACGCGGACCTCGGCGGTCAGATCAGCCGCCGAAAGCACCCGCGAAAGCTGCGGTAACCGGTCGCGTTCACTTCGTAATAGACGGAACCCGGCCCACACTGACGGCACCTGGATGCGGATCCGATCCTCGACAGTACTGATAGCGAGGTCGATGTCATTGACCGTGACTGAAAGATTGGCGGTGACACTGAGGTCGGGACCGCGTCGAGCGAGACCCTCTACGGTTGCGAGCAGGTCACCGCTCGCTGGCACAGTTACTCACGCTCGTTGGTCGTGACGCGGACCGTTCCGTCGACGTGCCAGTGTGCGTGCTCGGCGTCCTCGCCGACTTTGCTCGGAACGGCCACGTCGAGGTCCTCGAAGTCGTAGACGATTTCGGCGCCCCGACCGGTCAGTCGATCGTACAGCCCAACCGCGAGCTCGGGCCAGTTGGTCGTCTCCTCGATGGTGTTCTCGGCTCCCGTGTCAGATTCACTCATCATTTTCAATTAAGGTTCACTACAGATATACCTGTGCCACGGGATGAAGTTGGCCGCAAAGCAACGCCTTGTCTATCCCCGAGGATCCGGCCAGCTCAGAGCGGTCATGGACCGATGAAGTGCCCGGTCTCTTCGTCGCCACTATGTTGGTTTGCATCTCGTTCGTGTAGCCAGCATCCTTTTTGAGACCCACAGTGTTGCGTTCCGTCGCGGACAATACAGCTGTTTGATCCTGTCGCACCCATCACAGCTGTTCGATCCTGTCGCACCCATCACAGCTGTTCGATCCTGTCGCACCCATCACAGCTGTTTGCTCAGGGTTCGCTTATCGATTCACGTGTCCGCCTGCTGAATATCGCGGTTTCACTACTGTCGCCTATTTGTTCTGCGTCCTCTCGGCACCTCCGGTCGGTTACCTCCCTGTGACTGCCTTTCTCGCCCCTCAGCAAGCGGTTATATACTGGACTCCGTCAGCGTAACCACGGCGACTAAGGAGACCGAGCATCTGTCCGGCCGCCGATCTCACGATTCAGTGCTGTCGTCACCAACCAATGCATACCAACACAGATCGCTGATGGAACGAGCCAACTGCCCGGTGCTGGCCGCGACCGTCGAGTATTACGACAGCACCGGTGGCCCTGTCACGCCGGCAGCTATCACGGACACCCTTGACCGTGACGAGGCGGCCGTTGCAACACGGTTTCGGCAACTCGTCGACTGTGAGTTGCTCGCGCCCGTTCAGGACGGGTACCGACCGACCGTAACCGGCCGGGAGTTCCTCGATCTCGATGTCGAGTGCGGGCCGATCATCGTGGACACGGACGATTCCTCGTGACTGCCGCGCGCGAAACTCCTATAGGCGACCCACCCAGTGATTGAGCCACACTGCAACGATCGATGAGCCACGAGAACTCCGAGGAAGCCCCGGCGTTTCGCTCCGAGACGGCTACAGACGGTGACATCACCGATCGGCCCTACGCAATCTATCGGTGTACCGACTGTCGGAACGTTGTCCTCTCGATGCAGGATTGTGACGGTGGGATGACCTGTCACGATGAGCCGATGGAGCGCGTCACCGAGGCGGCGATGGATATCGAGCCACCGGATCTTCGGGAAGTTCTGCTCGACGCCTTCGGCCTCCCGAAAGCGGGCCTGGATATCTGTCTGTGTGTCATCGGCGAGGGACCGCTCTCGCCGGCGGAAGTCGCCGCTCAACTCGATTACGACGAGAGCACGATCCGGTCGTATCTGAACGAACTCGTCGATCTGGGACTCCTCCAGCAGTCTCAGCTCAACCGCGAAGGTGGCGGGTTCGTCTCGGTCTTTCACTCGGTGGACTTAGACGAAATGCGACGCGAAACGTTGACGGGATTTTACGCCTGGGCCGGCGAGGCGGCTGCCCTCATCGAGGAGGCCAATCTCACGAAGGCGGAGTACGTGGATGCCGATCACGAGGAATCGCTCGATGCGATCTTCTGGGAGGAGTTCGACGGCGCGCGGGCTGACGACCAGTAGCGCTCTGTGTGCAGTTCCACTGCATTCACGCGATCCCGAACCCGCCAAGGAGCAGCCGGATGCCGATCACGGTCAACAGACCGAGCACGACGAACTGGCGCTCACGCTCGCCGACGATCGCGCGCAACCGTTTCCCGACGGCGACGCCAGCGACAGCCGGGCCGACAGCAACGAACGAGGCTGCCGCGAGCCCGACGCTCGGGTACAGACCGAGTGCGCCGGCCGCGCCGATCCGGATTCCGTTGAGTACAAGAAAGACCATCGCGACGACGCCGACGAACAGGCCGTGCGAGAGGTTACAACTTCGGAGATACGCGACCAGCTGGACGCCGACGTTCGTCCCGCCAAAGAGGAGTCCCGAGACGGCACCCACGCCGACCATGCCTGCGGTCGATTCGACGAAACAGTCCTTTTTCGCACGGTCGAGCCCGGGAACCCGCAGGTGGCGCTGTGTACTGAGGACGAACCCCAGCGAGAGCACGCCCAGGCCGACCTTCAGCGGTCCCTGGGGGACGCGATCCAGGACGACGAGACCCGCCAGCGTCCCGACCAGCGCTGCGAACATGAGCGGCCAGAACCGACGGCCGCAGGTTCGGAGGTCCGTGAGTGAGAGGTCACCGAGCAGCGAGAGGTTCACGCCCAGGATGGGTGCGATCATGAACACGACCGCCGTGGTGGGATCGATGGCCGTCGCCAGGGCCATCGTCCCGACGAGAGCGAATCCGAAGCCAGCCAGGCCATTGACTGCGCCAGCGACGACGATCACGACAGTTATGGCCACGATCAGTTCCGGCGTGAACGCCGAGAGCATGCGTTTCGCTACGGCACCAGCGGTCTAAACGATTGGTTACCGTCCGGTAACCCGAATGACCTGTCACGTATTTCTTTAGGTATTCCGTCCGTGGTCCAGACCATGGTCTCGAACACGCGACTGTACGGCGCGTCGATCGCCTTCGCTTCCGGGCTATACTCGCTGTGGAGTGCCAGTTCGGCGAGCGAGATGGTGACAAGCAGCTGGCTCATGCTCGGTCTCGGCGTCGTCGTGCTGGTTCACGGCACCGTCCTGCTGACGCATCTCGCCGACCGACTCGGGACAGCCAGCGGGCCGCTGATGATCGGCTACGCGGCGGTCATGCTGCTCAACCAGGCGTTGCTGGCGAACGGCATGCTGGACGACGGCAGCGGGATGGGCACGGGAATGGACGGCGGGATGGGGATGGGCGGGAGCGCGATGACCAGCGGGATGGGCTGGGACGCCGGGATGGTCGCACTCGCCCTTCTCATGCTCGTCAGCGGGCTCATCATGACGCGGAGCCCCTCCGGGATGGCGGACTCAAGTGGGATGTGACTGTGACCGGTTTTCCACCAGTCGAACTCACTCGCTGTAGATGTCGCCGCGGATGTCCGCGACGAATTCGGCGAGGTCGCGGGCGGCTGCCGTCTCGAGGATGAGGATCGTGCCCGAGTCCGCGTCCCGCGGGAGATGGAGGATCACTCGTTCGTCGAACACGTGGGCACTCGCGCGGTGTTCGCCCTCGTACTCGGTGGCTTCCGGACTCTCCCGTCGCCGGCGATCTGTACGGATGTCCGCGAGAACCTCCGCTTCCAGGTTCGAGTTATGCAGCGCGTCAACGTCCTCGCGGCGGTAGATGTCTCGATGACGGGATTCGTCGTAGATCACGATCGCCTGCAGTGTCTCGCCCGCGTGGGACTTGACGTGTTTGACGACGTCTTCGAAATCTTCCGGCATACCTTGGTGTTCAGTGGCACACGGTTTTATATTATGGTTAGACCCCCATCCTGTCTTTTCTCGCCCCGGCTGAGTGCGTGGGATTCCCGACCTAATACTTAAATCCATCGGTGATCTGGACGGTCAGTGCCCACCCGGGACACGTTAAATATGTATTCGGTATAACGTGTTCGTAGATCATGAGTTCCGACGCCCAGACGGCGACGAGCGTTCCCGAACAAACGATGGCGAACCCACCACGGTTTTTCGAACCCGGGGAGGCGTTCGATACGATTCAGGAGATCACCGGACGGAAGTGGCACCTTCGGATCGTCTACCACCTTCTGGAGGCGGGCCCGATGGGTTTCAGTGCACTTAAGCGGGTTCTGGACGGGGTCTCTTCGAAGATGCTCTCAGAGAGCCTTTCCGCCCTGGAAGCACAACGGATCGTCGCCCGTGAGATCGTCAGCGACCAGCCGGTGCGCGTCGAATACTCTCTCACCGACCGCGGTTCGGCACTGGAACCAGCTATCGCGGCACTCCTCCAGTGGGACGCCGAGTTTGACCGCGTGGAGGACGATTGATGGCTCACTACGACGTCGTCGTGATCGGTGGCGGCACCGGAAACAATGTCGCAGCGGCCGCTGCCGACGCCGGGCTGGACACGGCACTGATCGAGAAGGGATCGCTCGGCGGCACGTGTCTGAATCGCGGCTGTAATCCCTCGAAGATGCTCATCCAGGCCGCAAATGCTGCCCAACAGGTGCAGGACGCTGACCGATTCTTTCTCGACGCTTCTCTGCATGACGTGGATTTCTCTGCCATCGTCTCCGACATGGACGAGACACTGTCCGGACTTGCCGAGGGGATGGAAGCCGACTACCGGGCAACGGACGATCTGACGCTGTACGACGACGAGGCTGTCTTCGTCGACGAGCGGACGGTTCTGGTCGATGACGAGCACATCAGTGGGGAGAAAGTCGTCGTCGCCGCCGGGAGTCGGCCGTTTATTCCGCCGATCGAGGGGCTCGGAACCGTCGAATATCTCACGAGTCGCGAGGCGCTCTACCTCGACGAACAACCCGAGAGTCTGGTGATCATCGGCGGGGGGTACATCGCGGTGGAACTGGGATACGTTTTCGAGACGCTGGGGACCGACGTCACGATCATCGAGAGCGGGGAGACCTTGCTCGGCCGGGAAGATCCTGAGGTCAGCGAAGCGTTCACGGAAATCGCCCGAAAGCGCCACGACGTTCACACCGGCTATCGTGCGACAGCGGTCGAACCGCTCGGCGAGGGCGTCCGCGTCTTTGCCGAGGGTGGTGACGGTGGCGACGACGTCATCGAATGTTCCGGCGAGGACGTGCTCGTGGCCGCCGGTCGGCGGCCGAATTCTGACTCCCTCGACGTCGCGTCGGCGGGCATCGAGACCGACAACCGGGGCTTCATCGTGACCGACGAACGCCTGCAAACCAGTGCCGAGAACGTCTGGGCCCAGGGCGACATCGCGGGCAACGCGATGTTCAAGCATGCCGGCGATTACGAGACCCGCGTGGTGATCGACAACGTTGTTCACGACGCCGGCCGGGAGATGGATCTCTCTGCGCTGCCCCACGCTGTCTTCACCGAGCCACAGATCGCCGGCGTCGGCGCGACGGAAGCCGAACTCAAGACAGCTGATCACCCGTATGTCGTCGGCCGGCAGGCTCTGCCCGACACCCCCATGGGACGTGCGAAGAAACTCGAGGAAGGGTTCGTGAAGGTGCTCGCCACTCCCGACGGCGAGATCCTGGGGTGTCACATGCTCGGCGAGGAAGTCTCGACGATGATCCACGAGGTGCTCGTGGCGATGCGGGCTGGTTCGGGGCAACTTAGCGACATCACTGATACGATCCACGCCCATCCGACGCTGAACAAGGCCGTCGAGTACGCCTTCCGGGACGCCCTGGACGCCTGATCACGGAAACTGCAACTCGCGAGACCGGGCGCCGAAAAATGTACTAACAGGTACCCACACGTCATAACATATAACCGCCTGCGCGACGGACGCCTCAATATGAGTGGTTCGAGCTACGATACGACGATTCAGTTCCGCGCCGGGTCCGAAAAGGAGGCCGCAGAACTGCTCGACGAGGTCCATATCGGGGGCATCAACGTGAGTGAACTCGCCCGGACAGGCCTGGTCGAGATGCTCCGCCGGTCGCTTGACGAACGGGATGAGATCGCAATTTACGAACGATATAGCCGCGACGAGATCGACGAAGACGTGGCTCAGGTTCTTCTCGGTGAGAAGATCGACCGGATGGACGCGGAGCGAGACGCCTTCGAGTCGGCAATGGAGCGGGACACTTCGACGTTCCTCGCTGAGAGCGATGGCGAGTGAGCCTCGCCACCCACTCCTGGCCGATACGAGCTCCCTGATTGCCGTTGCGAACACCGACCAGTGGGACGTACTGGCGGACTCGCTCGCGTTGACCACCACGAACGTCTGCAAGCACGAACTGCAGAACCACGTCAACTCGAACACGTACGCACCGGAAGGAAGCCGCGAACAGTACCTGAAAGAAGGCAGTGAGCGCGTGCTTGAGCACGTAGACGATGATTCCTCGTCGTGGTCGTGTGTGACTGTCGTTCCGCGCCCCCCACGGGCCGGATGCAGGTGAGCAATCGCTACAGCAGGAGCTGTCCGCACACGGTGACGCCTACCAGGTCGTCTCGCTGCTCGATGGAGCCGCACGCCGGTCGATCAGGCGACTGGTCGAGGACCACGGATACGACGTTGACGTTGTGGGGCCGCCGTATCTTCTCCACGTTCTATTTGATAACGACCTCATTTCGAAGGCTGCATTCTGCGAGGCGACGGGTGAGATGATCCGGACGGAAGGGTGGACGGGCTACGAAGTCGTCAAGCACGCCTGGACAAGCATTCCCGTTGACTGTGCCGAGTTCCTCGACGACGACATCCTCCCACCCTGAGAGTCAGTCAAACGGGACGCGACTGATACGGATTGCTCTAAACGAAAAGTAGCGCGAGTTCCCCGCCCTTCCGAAAACCTACGGTTTTCGGCTTTCGCAAATCTTCGATTTGCGTCAACACCGTGGGCGGGGGTGAAGCGCGTCACTTCGGCGCATGTTCCGTCTCTTCGATATACCGCTCAACCACCTCTTCCGACACCGCTCCCGTTGTTCCCACGTAGTACCCGACCTTCCAGAACCCACCGCCCCAGAAATACGACTCCCGAATCTCAGGGTACCGCTCCAGCAAGTGCTTTCCCGAGTACGACTTGAACTGCCGGGCAAGGTCGGCTGGACTGTGCTTCGGGTCTGCTTGCACGAACAGGTGAACGTGGTCATCTGCGATCTCCAACGTAAGGATCTCGTGCCCAAAGTGGTCAGCAGCCTAACCTAACAGATCCCGGATATCGTCTTCAATCACGTTGAGAACCAGGTGGCGGTACTTCGGACACCAGACGAAGTGATACTTGCAGGAACTAATAGAATGTGCATGACTGCGATACTCCTCTATCCCTAATCCCTACATTTATGACAGTCTGGAACGATTGTCAAAGCATGGGTGAAGAAGCCACGAAGACGATTCAGACGCGCCTCCATATAGCGTCTGGTGAGCGGTCGTGGCTTCACGACGCCCGCCTCGCCTCACGCGAGATATTCAACCAAACCATCCACCTCAAACAACAGGGATACACGCGCACTAAGATTCAGCAGGAGGTTGATCGCGACGACTTCTTGCGGAACAACAAGTGCGCGGTCGTCGGCAAAGCACTCCAAACATGGGACTCCTACCAGTCACTCCTTGACTGGTGGCGCGAACAAGATGACCCTGATGGTGGCAAGCCGACGCCGCCGAGTACGGACAAATCTGGTGCGTACCCGCTCGTGATGGCGCACACGGAAGGCTACCGCCTCACCGTGGACGACGACACGAACCGCGTCCAAGTCCGCATCAGCCCAAAACCCTACAAGAAGGTAACAGGCCACCTTCGGGGTGAGCCAGACGCGATGGACGAACTTCGAGACGCCATCACGTCGGATGAGGTGGATGTGGGGCAGGCCGAACTCCTGTACCGCGATGGCGTGTACTACCTACACGTCACGGTCACACGCGAGTTCGACGTGCCCGACCCCGACATCAGCGACACGCTCGTCGGAGTGGACATCAACGAGCGCAACGTCGCACTCACCGCCCTCGACCACGAGACAATGCGGACGAA
Source organism: Halorhabdus utahensis DSM 12940 (assembly GCF_000023945.1). Classification (NCBI taxonomy): domain Archaea; kingdom Methanobacteriati; phylum Methanobacteriota; class Halobacteria; order Halobacteriales; family Haloarculaceae; genus Halorhabdus; species Halorhabdus utahensis. The sequence goes on along the minus strand of NC_013158.1, from coordinate 810,737 downwards.
GGGCACGCTCGTCCTTGACTACGGACGAGTCAAGCAGGAACGCCAACGCTACCACACCATCACTACTCGCTGTCAAGAACACGGCAAGACGAGCATCCACCGGAAACTCGGTGACAAAGAGGAACGATTCACCGAGTGGGTGTTGCATCGGCTCTCCCGTGCTGTCGTGGCGTTCGCAGAATAGTTCCCGAACCCGGTCATCGTGTTCGAGGATATGGAGGGTATTCGCGAGGAAATGCAGTACGGGTCGTATATGAACCGCCGGTTGCACAAACTGCCGTTCCACAAGTTCGAGACGTTCGTCTCGTACAAGGCGACGTGGCGAGAGATTCCCACGGACACTGTGGATGCGTACTACAACTCGAAGACATGTTCGTGCTGTGGTGAGCGTGGGGATCGTCAAGGACGGCGGTTCCGGTGTCCGAACGACGAGTGTGACGTGGTGCAAGACCACGCTGACCGGAATGCGTCGGTGAACATCGCGTGGCGCGAGAAGGCGAAACTTGACGGTAATAATGCGGATTACCGGACTCACAAAACCCAGCCGCAGGTTCGGTTGGTGCGTCTGTCCGGGTCGGGGCGTGTAAGCCGCCCAACCTCATCCCGCTCGCTTGCCGAGCAGGGAGTGCTAGCGCACGGCTGAGGGAATTACAAAAGCCTCGGGCTTCCGAAAACCGCAGGTTTTCGGCTTTCGCAAATCTCCGATTTGCGTCAACACCGCGCCCGAGGTTGTTTACGTCATCACAATATCGACCGCCTGCAGTCGGATCGTCGTCACGGTAAACAGGTAGAGCAATCTGTATGAGAACAGATCGATCTCACGCTCCCGTCGCTAACACTCCACCAGTGAGCAATCGAAGACGAACGATTCCTGGATGTCTTCGACGGTCCCGATCAGTTCCGCGGCGGCCGGTCGATCGTCGATTGAATCACCCTGGTGGGTGAAGATCACCTCGACGGCATCGCCTCGCGTGTCAAGCACGACGCTCTGTGGGAGTCGTCCGAGGAGGTCGTGCAGGTTCCCGACGGGGCCGTATCGCGTCGGCTGGTCGTACTGTTCGGCGACCCGCTTCTCGCCGTCGGCAAGCAGCGGGAACGGGAAGTCCTCGACGACCTTCTCACGCCACTGTTCGGCCCGCTCGCGTGGCTCTGGCAGGATCGGCAGGACGGCCGTTTTCAGTTCGTTGAACGTCCGGGCGTGCTCGCTGATTTCGGACACCTGGGCTTTGCACTTCGGGCAGTGATAGTCCCGCAGGAAGAGCAAGACGGCAAAGTCCGAAGCGGCCACGACAGCGTCCAGACCCAGTGGGTCCGGCCCGACGCCGACGTTCGGTAACTCGAAGTCGAATACGCCCTCGGCGAGCGTCGTCTCTGACATATCGGGCCGTTCGATATCGGGGCGTATCAACAGTCGGTACCGTCCCCGTAAGGCCCTGTGGCTGGCGTAACCCGCCTTCCGGAGGACAGAGCTATTTATAAGATCTCTCCGTCGGTGGAGTCATGACCGAATCGAACGAACCGAGCGAGTACGACGTGGTCGTCGTCGGCGGCGGGCCGGCGGGCCAGTCGGCGGCGCTCTATGCCACGCGACTCGGCCATCGGACGGCGATCGTCGATGTTGGTGGCGGCCGAGCGGCGATGATCCAGGACGTCCACAATCTGATCGGCGTCCCCGAAGACGACAGCGGGATGGAGTTGCTTCAGACGGGCCGGGAGCAACTCGAAGGCTACGGCTGTGACTTCTATCGCGACCGGGTTGCCTCCTGTTCACGCGAGGGAGACGACATTCGGCTGGTGGGTAACTCCAACGAGTACAGTGCCACGGCGGTCGTTCTCGCGACTGGGTTCAATGACGTCCGGCCGGAGCCGCCGCTGCCTCGGACCGGGCGGGGGCTGCACTACTGTCTGCACTGTGACGCCCACATGTTCGTCGACGAACCGGTCTACGTCATGGGTCACGGCGAGAGTGCTGTCCACGTCGCGGGGATAATGCTCAACTTCACCGACGAAGTGGATCTGTTGACCCGCGGCGATGATCCCGAGTGGAGTGAGGGGACCGCCGAGACGATCGAAGGGCATCCGATCGATGTGATCCACGAAGACATCGCCGGGGTCCAGAACGGCGAGGACGGCTGGTTGAAAACGCTGGAGTTTGCTGACGGCGAGATCCGGGAATACAAGGGCGGCTTCGCCATGTACGGTGCCGAATACAACAACGGTCTCGCGCGGGAACTCGGGTGTGCGATCAACGACGACGGGACTGTCGAGGTCGACGATCACGGCCGGACAAGCGCCGACAACGTCTACGCAGTCGGGGATCTGACGCCGGGTCACAATCAACTCCCGATCGCACTCGGGGCCGGCGCGAAAGCCGGCATCGATATTCACTTCTCACTGCGTGACTTCCCCCGTGATCCCGACGTGCTGGACGCACAGGGTCCGGTTCGTGACGAAGAGGTCCCCGGCATCCCGGATCAGTTGCTCGAACAGGCCGTGGACTTCCACACCTACGGCGAGTGACGGCTAGGCGCTGGACGGTCGGAGCCTTCGCCGTTTCGGCAGTCTTCGCTTCGGCGGGCAAAGACCGAAGTGTCTTATTCACCTCTGACGAAGGAAGGGATACATGATCACGGGGACGTCGACTGCCCAGCCCATCGCGATGGAAGTCTCGAACATCCTTGGGGAGCCACTGGTCGAACTGGCTTTCGACGGGAGCGTCGAGGCGGCCGAGGACGTCACCGTCGGCGACGACGAGCGGGTCGTCATCGTCGGCTCGACGACGTCGAGTCAGGCCCACCTCGAACTGCTGGAACTCCAGGAGCGGGCCGTCCAGCGCGATCCCGACGAGATCGTCACGGTTATCGGCTACATGGGCTATTCCCGCCAGGACAAGCTGTTCAACCCCGGCGAGGCGGTCTCCGTCCGGGCGATCGCAAAGGCCCTCAGCCCGAGCACGGATCGCGTTTACTCGGTCAATCCACACAACGTCTCGGTGCTGGATTACTTCGACGTTCCGGCCGAGCCGATCGACGCGGCCCCTCAACTTGCCGAGCCCCTGCCCGACGATCTCTCCGATCCCGTCTTCCTCGGCCCCGACGAGGACGCGGTCTGGCTCGCCGAGTCCGTCCAGGAGACATACGGCGAGGGACACGTCGACAACTTCGAGAAGATCCGCCACTCCGCGACGGAAGTCGAGATGAGCGCCGACGACAAGGACTTCACCGACCGCGACGTCGTCCTCGTCGACGACATGATCGCGACCGGCGGGACGATGAGCGAGGCCGTCCGGCTCATCAGCAAGCAGGACACGAACCACGTCTACGTCTCGTGTGTCCACCCGCTGCTCGTCGACAACGCCCTGAGCAAACTCGCCCGGGCCGGCGTCAAGTCGCTGTACGCGACCGACACGATCGACCGCTCGATCAGCCGCGTCAGCGCCGCGCCGCCCATTGCCGACGTGCTGTAAGCCATCGCTGTTTTCCTGACCGTTCCTGCTACTGCGACTTGGCCTCGATGCCGACGCTTTCTCTCAGATCCGCGAGCGCCCGTGCCACGTCCGACTGGCCGAACAGCGACGAACCGATGACGAGCGTCTCCGCCCCTGCCTCGACACACTTCGGTCCTGTCTCACTGTTCACGCCGCCGTCGACCTCGATTTCGGCGGCCCCCATCGCGTCGAGTCGCTCGATCCGATCGAGCGTCTTCGGCATGAACGACTGCCCGCCAAAGCCTGGCTGGACGCTCATGACGAGGACGACTTCGACGTCGTCGAGGTACGGCTCGACTCTCCCCACATCGGTGTCGGGATTCAGTGCGATCCCGGCGTCCATGCCGTGGTCGTGGATCGATTCGATGACCGCTCCCGGATCGTCCTCGCTTTCGACGTGCACGGTAAGCCGATCCGCGCCGGCGTTCTGAAACGCCTCGACGTACTCGCTCGGGTGTTCGATCATCAGGTGCGTATCGAAGTAGAGGTCGGTCCGCTCCCGGAGCGAACTGATCACCGGCGGGCCAAAGGAGATGTTCGGCACGAAGTGGCCGTCCATGACGTCGAGATGGAGGATCTCGGCCGACTCGACCTGCCGGACGTCCCCGTAGAGATCGGCGAAGTCCGCTGCGAGGATCGACGGTGCGATGCGCGCCATGGTCCCCGGTTTCCAAGCCAGTCCTATAACGGTGTCTACCGCCGCCGAAGGGCAGGGTATTTCCTCCCCCACGGCGACCAATCTCACATGGACGAACAAACTCGTGACGCGGCGAAGCGACGGGCAAGCGAGAGTGCGGTTGAAGCCGTCAGCGACGGCGACGTCGTCGGCCTCGGCAGCGGCTCCACGGCCGAGCACGCCATCCGCATCCTCGGCGATCGGGTCGAGGAGGGGCTGGACATCGTCGGCGTGACGACCTCCTTTCAGGCTCGCGAGATCGCCATCGAGAAGGGGATCGACCTCACGACGCTCGACGAGACGGACGGCCACATCGACGTCACGATCGACGGCGCTGACCAGTTCGCCGGCTCCGACCTGATCAAGGGCGGCGGCGCGGCCCACGCCCGCGAGAAGATCGTCGCGAGCGCGACCGACAGCCTCCAGATCGTCGCCGATCCGACCAAGGAGACCGACGTGCTGGACACTGTGGTCCCGGTCGAGGTCCTCCCCGACGCCCGGACGACGGTCGCCAACGCGATCCGCGAGCTGGGCGGCGAGCCCGAACTCCGGTGGGCCAAGCGCAAGAGCGGCCCGGTCGTCACCGACAACGGGAATCTTCTCTTCGATGCCGACTTCGGCGCGATCGACGATCCAGAGACCCTCGCGACGGAGATCGCGACGATCCCCAGCGTGGTCGAACACGGGATCTTCCCCGGCTACGCTGACGCCGTTCACATGGGGACTGAGGACGGCGTGACCGTCTTCGAGTACTGAACTGATTGATTTACGCCCGGCCGCCGGCCCACCGCACGCCGGCTCCGAGTAGCGCCCGTGAGTCCCCTTCAAACGCAGACCGGAAGTGCCCGAGCGCAGTATAGAAGGACCGACCGTCGCCGTAGGATTGCACCCAGGCGACCGGCATGTCGCCCAGATCGGGGTGGTCCATCCGCGCGAGGACGCGCACGTCGTCGGTGACGACCTCGTAGGGTTCGTCGTAGGCCTGGAAGTCCGAACGGTTGATCGTGATCGGGTGGTGGGAGTCGACGATCCGGACGTCGAAGGCTTGCGGCTCGGGATGCTGGATGAATCGCCCGCCGATGAGTGCCTCGAGTTCGGGGTTTGGCTCCTCGCGCTCCCCGACGACGTCGTCGGGGTCTTCGGGCACGGTGGTCGTCAGGGCCGCCGCGCCGTGGACGCCCGCGTACCCGCCGCCGCTCTCGACGAATTCGAGCAGCCCCGACAGCTGGGCGTCGGTCATCTCGCTGTCGGTCGTGTAGTCGATGCAGACGTCGTACTCGCTGTCGGGCAGCGCTGCGAGTTCCTCGCGGTCGGTCGTCGTCTCCGCGTCGATGCCTTCGGCCGCCAGCGCGGCCTCGATGTGCGGGCCGAGTTCCTCGATATCGTGGAACGGGAACGCCGTGCCGCCGAGGAGGAGTGCCTGCAGATTTTGGGTCATTGCTCTGCCCCCGTGTGATCGTGTACAGTCATCGTCTGCCGGCCACGTTCGTTCGGCACGCACAAAGAAACGCCGGTCGTGTGGGGGTTGTGTTCATAGAATGTATTGCAAGCTAACTATACCTACCTGTGTGTTGATAATGTCTGACTGTAGGCTGCTATGTCAGCTATTCTTTGGCCAATCCGTCCGAGAAAGATTTTTCATTCCTACGTGCGTAGGGTTGGATATGGGGAAACCAGGCCCGAATCCGGAAGTCGTCGCCGAGGACGTACTCGAAGTCTTCCGCGATCGTGCTGACGATAGCGAGCCGCTTACCGCCCCGGAGATTTCGGACGATCTCAACTGCTCGCGGCGGACAGTGCTCGACCGGCTCCACGAACTGGCGGAGCGTGGCCACATCACGAGCAAAAAGGTTGGTGGGCGGAGCCGTGTGTGGTGGATCTCGGACGACAATGTATCAGCGCACGATTTCCCGGTGGACGATCCGCTGTTCAGCGGCGAGCCATTGCTTTCGCCGGACGACCCGGTCGACGAGACCGAGATCGACGACGTTCTCTACAGCGAGGGCTGAGACGTGTCGCGGACTGTTGATCCCGGCGCGATACCGCTTTTTATCGACACCGGTGCGTTTTACGCCCGGTTCGTAGGGACAGCACAACGGCACGATCGTGCCACCGCGGTGTTCGAAGCGATCGGCACCGGGGAGGTTGCGTATCGGCCGCTGTATACGTCGACCTACGTCCTCGACGAACTGGCGACACTCATCCTGAGCCATCGGGACCACGACGCTGCGACCGCCGCGCTCGAGCGCGTTCGCGAGTCACCGACGACCGTCATCCAGCCGGGCCGGGCGGACTTCGACCGGGCCTGCGAGGAGTTCGCACGCTACGACGATCACGAGATCTCATTCACGGACCACATGAGCGGCGTCCTGGCCGACGACCGAGATATCGAGCACGTGTTCACGTTCGATCCCGATCACTTCCGAACGCTTGGGTTCACGGCCGTTCCCGACGACACCGGCGAGGGACTTTGAGCCACCCACCGAAAATCGACGCAAACTTAAATATCGGTAGGCCGTAGCACGGAGTGAGTGACCGGAACAGACCGACCTACCGACGGCGCGATCGTCGTCAAGCGGGTCGACGAGGGATCCGCCGACACGACCGAAATCAAGCGACTCGCCGACGCCGCGGGCTACGACGTCCTGGCGACGCTCACCCAGACGCGGACCGAGGACCCCGCCTACCATGTGGGGGAGGGCAAGGCCGCCGAGATCGCCGAAGAGCTCCGGGCTCGCGACGCAACAGTCGTCATCTTCGACAACCAACTCGGGCCCTACCAAACGTACAACCTCGGCACCGAGTTCCCCGAGGGCGTCCAACTCCTGGATCGGTTTCGGCTAATCCTCGAAATCTTCGGCCAGCGCGCCCAGACCCGGAAGGCCCAGTTGCAGGTCGAACTCGCGGAACTCCGGTACGAACTCCCGCGGGCGGAGGCCAAGGCCAGCCTCGCCCGGCGCGAGGAGCACCCGGGGTTCATGGGGCTGGGGGAGTACGACGAGAGCCGCGAGCAGGACATCAAAAACCGGATCTCACGGATCCGCGACGAACTCGAGAAGATCGAACGGACCGACGAGCACCGTCGCGAACAGCGCCGGGAGTCGGGCTTCGATCTCGTGGCGCTTGCGGGCTACACGAACGCCGGGAAGTCGACGCTGCTTCGCCGGCTGGCGGAAGATCTGGACGTCGACGAGAACGAGGACGTCCATCCGGATCTCGACGAGACGGCCGAGTCGGAGGATCGGCTGTTCACGACGCTGGGAACCACGACCCGCCGGGCCGACTTCGATCGCCGGGACGTGCTCGTGACCGACACGGTCGGGTTCATTTCCGATCTGCCCCACTGGCTGGTCGAATCCTTCAAGTCCACGCTGGGCTCGGTCTATCAGGCCGACCTCGTCCTGCTGGTGGTCGACGTGGGCGAGTCCGTCGAGTCGATCCGCGAGAAGCTGGTCACGGCCCACGACACGCTCTACGAGCGCAACGAGGCCCCGATCCTGACCGTCCTCAACAAGATCGACACCGTCGAGGCGGCGGAACTCGACCGCAAGCGCGAGGCCCTCTCGGCGCTCGCGCCGAATCCCGTCGCTGTCAGTGCCAGGACCGGGGAGAACGTCGACGCGCTCCGCGAGCGGATCGACGAGTCGTTGCCGGAACTCGAACACGAACGCCTCGTCCTCCCGATGACCGACGACGCGATGAGCGTCGTCTCCTGGATCCACGACCACGCCCACGTCGAGGATGTCGACTACGGCGAGGAAGTCGTCGTCGAGTTCGAGGGTCGGCCCGCTGTCGTCGAACAGTCACGGGCGAAGGCTAGCGATCTCGTCCCCGCGGAGTCGGCGTCCTGAGTTTGGTTTTCCGCTCAGCTGTCATCGCGCTCGCGTTCGAGTGCCCGCTCGCGGAGTCGCCGGCAGCGGTCGCTGCCGACCGAGAGATCGGGGACCTCGACTGGCTTGCCGTCCTCGTCGATGGCGACGAAGACGAACCGTGACTTCGTCGTCGGCTCTCGCTCACCCGTCCGGGGGTTCTCGCGGGCGGCGTCGAGTGCCACCTTGACGCTGGTTCGACCCGTCTCGTAGGCGTAGGATTCGATGATCACGGTCTCGCCGGTCGGGACCGGCCGGTTGAAGTTCATCTGGTCGATGGAGGCCGTGACGCAGGGCTCGTTCGCGGCGCGCATCGCCGACATCGCGCCGAGTTCGTCCATCCACTTCATCACGTTGCCGCCGTGGACGGTCCCGTAGTTGTTTGCGTGGTTGGGCTGGACGCGCCAGCGGTTCTCAAGGTAGGTTTCGCTGATCGTCGGCATGGGTCGGTTTCAGGCCAGCCAGATGTTGATTCTATCGACCGGCTGTCGACGGGTTCAGGGCTGTTCGTCCCACATCGCCGTCGGGACGCGATCCAGCAGGTCACTCGCGACGAGCCCGTATCCCCGCTCCTCGACGACGAGATCGCCTGCCCGGCCGGTGACGTACGCCCCCAGCGAGGCCGCCGGGTGCGGGTCCAGCGTCGCCGCGAGCGCACCCGTGACGCCCGCGAGCACGTCGCCGGTCCCGCCAACGGTCATGCCGGGGTTGCCGGTCCGACTGACTCGCGTCGATTTGCCGTCCGAGATGATATCCGCCGGCCCCTTCACGAGCAGCGTCATCCCGAGTTCGGCTGCCAACTCCGCCACGTTCTCGGCCCGCGTCTCCCAGTCGGCCGCGTCCTGGCCGCCCATGCGCTCGAACTCGCCCCGGTGGGGCGTACAGATCAGGGTAGCCTCGGTCTCAACGTCCGGCACGACCCGAAGGGCGTCGGCGTCGACGACTGCGGTTCCTTCAAAGTCCGCGAGGAACGCCTCGACGGCCGAAAGCGTCGCCTCGCCGGCACCCAGTCCGGGACCGAGGACCACGCTGTCGTGATCGGCCGCCAGGTCGAGTAGCGGGTCGACGGCGGGTTCAGTGAGCTGGGTGCCGTCGAAGGGCCGGACGATCAGGTCCTCGCTGTAGCCCTGCACTTCGTCGGCGATGGCGGCCGGGACGGCGACCCGGACGAGGTCCGCGCCCGATCGAAGCGCCGACTGGGCCGCGAGTGCCGGCGCGCCGGTGTAGGGTCCGCCGCCGATCACCAGCACCTCGCCGAAGTCGCCCTTGTGACTGTCCGCGGGCCGCGAGAGCCGAAGGAGATCGCCGCGCTCGACGAAGTACTCCGCGCCGGGTGGAACGCCGATGTCGGCCACGTCGACCGGGACGCCGAGCTCACTGAGGCCCGGCTTGGGCTTGTGAAAGGTGACGACGCGGTCGGGGCGGACGGCACCGTCGGCGAGGGCCGCAGTCGACGCGTCGAGTCCGGAGGGGACGTCGAGACTCACGACTGTCGCGTCCGCCTCGTTGATCGCTCCGGCGGCGGTCGCCACTGGCTCCCGGAGCGCACCCGAGATCCCCGTTCCAAGCATCGCGTCGACGATCACGTCCGGGTCCGAGAGATCGAACGCCGTCGAGTCGCCGATCGTCCGGGTTTCCACGGTCGAGCGCTCGAGAGCGTCCCAGTTCTCGCGGGCAATGTCGGTCCCGATGTCGTCGGGATCGCCCAGAAGCGTGACGCGACAGTCGTACGCGCCGAGGAACCGTGCCGCGACGAGCGCGTCCCCGCCGTTGTTGCCACGGCCGGCCACGATCTCGATCCGATCGTCGGCGTCGGCGACATCGCGGATCACTCCAGCGGCGGCGTTGCCGGCCGATTCCATGAGTTGTTTCCGGGTTACACCCAGCGCGGCGGCATTTGCGTCGACGATGGCGATCTCCCGGCCGGTGAGTTCGCTCCCGAAGGTCATGGCCGGGGGTTCGAACGCTCGGCGGTTAACAGTTCAGCATTATCAGCGATTGAAGGTGGATCCGGATGCTTTTCGGCGTCGATGAGCAACTATTCCGTGCATGCCGCTGATGTCAGATGACGACTTCTCCATCCACGACGACGACTGCGAGAAGCAAGAGAGCGGCTGGATGCCTGTCTCGGATCTGCCGGACGAGGTCACCTCCATGGACGACCTCGACTGTGCGTGCTGGGAGGAGTACGATTCGATCGCCGAGATTTGATCGGCCGCCGGGCCGCCATTCGACTGTCACCGTCTGATCTCGAAGCCGTCCAGTCCCTGGGGCTCCTCGTGCGTCACCTCGACTTCGTCCACCCGGGCCGCCGGACTGCCCTCGTGACAGAACTCGACCATCGCGTCGACTGCCGACTCGCTCCCCTCGAAGACTGCCTCGACACGGCCGTCGGGCAGGTTCTTCACCCAGCCGTCGACGCCGTGCTCCTCGGCTGTGTCGCGGGTCGTCGCCCGGAAGAAAACGCCCTGTACGTTGCCGGAGACGTGGACGTGTGCGCGAACTTGATCACTCATGTGCTGCAGTTCGGACGCCGAGGCAAAAATGCTACTCCCGGGTGTCATCTGTCGTCCTCACTCAGCCGACCCGCCGCCGTTACGGAGATGATGAAAGACGTACGTCTGGGCGTAGCCGGCGTACTGCCCGCCGAAGCGCTCCCGAATCGCTCGTGAGGTCTCGGCGTAGGACCCGCGGTCACACTCGGGGTAGTACTCCTCGATCGTCGACCGGATCCAGGTGTCAAGCGGGACCGCCTCGACGAATCCCAGCGAGAACAACAGGACGCAATCGGCCACCTTCTCGCCGACGCCGACGAACTGGGTGAGATACTCCCGGGCGTCTTCGTATGCCAGGTCCGTCGCCTCCTGGGGGTGGGCCGTCCCCTCCGCGACCATCTCGGCCGTCCGCTGAACGTAGGGCGCGCGATAACCGAGGCCAAGGTCCCGAAGGTCCGCTTCAGTGGCCTCGGCGAGTCGGGCGGGCGTCGGAAAGGCATGGTACTCCACCCCGTCGAAGGTGACGGACTCGCCGAAGCGCTCCTCCAGCGCGCGCTGCATCTCGTGAATCCGGCCGATCCGCATCTGGGCCGAGCAGATGAACGCGATCAGCGTCGCGAAGGGAGGATCGCGGACAAGCCGCAGCCCCCAGTACCGATCAAAGGCTGCGTCAAGCAGCGGATCGTCGGGCGTCGCCGCCCGGATCGCGGGCAGATCATCGTCCAGCCGGAGACGGCGTCGTAGCGTTTCCTCGGCGTCGAAACTCGCCTCCCACTCCAACCGGTCGTCGATCTGCCGGACGCGGACGACCCCTGTGGTGGGAGCGTCAGCACCCTCGTCCCCGCCGACGACTGTTGCATACCACGCGTCGCCGCCGTACGCCTCGTCGTCCTCGTAGGTTCGGCCGTCCTCCCGGACCCAGCGGAAGCTCTGGCCGCTCTCGACCGTCGACTGGAGATCGAACGGGCCGACCGACGGAAGCGACAGGGTTCCGCGGTGCATGCCTGGTCTCGGGGTGAGCGTGCCTTGTCGGTTTCGCGTTCGACCGGGCTAACCTTCTTATCACAGGCGGGCAAACTCGTTTACATGAACTGTCGAGTTGTCGTCGAAGCGGCAGTCCCCGTTTACGACGTCGAAACCGCAGACGAGGCCGTTCGCATCGCCATCTCGAAGACAGGGGAGATGCTCAATCCGGATCTCAACTACGTCGAGATCAACATGAGCGGGCGTCACTGTCCCCACTGCGGCGAGGAACTCGATCCGGCGTTCATCGCTGCTGACGAGAGTCTCGTCGCCCTCGAACTCGAGATGACGGTGTTCAACGTCGAACGAGACGAACACGCCGCCCGGATCGCTCGCAAGGAGATCGGCCAGCGACTCGAAAACATCCCGCTCGAGATCGTCGAGATCGAGGAGATGGAAGACGAGGACGACAAGACTACCGAGGATGACAGTGACGGAAGTGAAATGATCGACTCGACTGAGGCGGAATCGACGGCTGCCTCCGAGCGCGCCGAGAGGTCCGAAACTGATGCGGATGACGACGACAGGGACGACGACGTCCTGCCGGAGTTCGAGGAACTGATCGACGAGTAACGCACCCCTTCATGGACTGACGCCCGATCTTGGCTCCTTGCCGAGTACGCAGACAACTCGATTGCTTCAACAACGGTGCTTCGCCGATCACGGCAAAAGCGAGCGCGACGTACTGCAACTGAAGCAGCCGCTGTCGACCGTGAGATGCCGAAAACTGTCGGGTCGCTTCCCAGCAGGATCAGTCAGCAGCCGCGGAGACGCGCTCGGTGTCCGTCGTGGATTCGAGTTCCCCGGTGATGCCCTCGGCGAGTGCGAACACGGCAGCCTTGTGGTCCGTCTTGGACTTGTGGATGGACGTCGGCTTCACACCGAGCTCCGTGTATCGCTGGTGCTCGACTTCGGTGTCGAGTGTTTGTTCGTAGTGATCGCGTACCTGTGCAAGCAGGCCATGAAGATGGATGAGCTCCTGCTTTTTCATAGTCACTCGTTGGTAACGACTGGAGGGTTATAGTAGTATCCTGAGTACTGTTACCACACTTCTCCGGGGGAGAGGGCGTTCCTAACGGTTGATTTCGATAGTTCTGTCGAGCCGTGGGGGTTCGTCTACCGACACAAACATAGCAAATTTAGGTGATGGTTCCCGGCCTCAGTACGGGTATACACTGGTGATCATCGACGGAGAGCGGCCCAGACTGGGCGTCGGGCGTCGTTTCGGCTCGGTTTGAAAGATTTTTATTCAGCCGATGACGACCTACAGGCATGGACTACGATGACATGCTCGATCGGGCGATCGAGGACACGCCGGACATCGAGTCAGGGTCCGACCGGTTCGACGTGCCCGATCCGGACGTCCGCCAGGAAGGGAACATGACGGTCTACGAGAACTTCCAGGCGACGGTGCGTCGCCTCGACCGCGAGGAGGAGCACGTCATGAAGTTCCTCCAGGACGAACTTGGCACCAGCGGCCACATCGACGAGAGCGGTCGCGCCCGACTGACGGGTGAGTTCGGTGAGCGCCGGATCCGCGAGGCTATCGACGCCTACACCGAGGAGTTCGTCATCTGTTCGGAGTGTGGCCTCCCGGACACGCGGCTCATCCGTGAGCAAGGCGCGATATTGCTCCGGTGTGAGGCCTGCGGCGCGCGGTCGGCCACCAGCGGGTAGCCGGACCGGTTTTCACAGAGCTCGACGGCGACCGTGGCAGGTCAGTGTAACTCCTGGAGCGTTTCGAGGTCGCGGTCGGTCCGCATGAACTCCGAGAGTCGGCGCTGTTCGTCACAGTCAGGGCACGCGAACAGTTTCTCGGGGGCCGGAAGATCGCGCGGCGTCGATTCCCACTCTTTGCGGCACTCGGGACAGACGAGTCTGACGTACGCTTCCTCCATCGATGGGTATGTATGGCACACCCACGGAAATAAGACTTGTTGCCGTCGAACCGGTCACCGCGGTGGGCGTCTCAGTCGAAGTGGTCCGCTCAGTCCGAGCCGTGTCGTTCGAGCAGGCTCCGATAGTGGCTCTGATCGCGGACGCCGACGACCTGTTCGGCGACCTCGCCACCGGCGAAGACGATCACCGTCGGGACGCCGCGAACCTGGTACTGGCTGGCGAGTTGCTGGTGGGCGTCGACGTCGACTTTGGCGACCGCCGCGTCCGTGTCGGCGGCGAGTTCCTCGACGATCGGCTCCAGCATCTTGCACGGACCACACCAGTCCGCGTAGAAGTCAGCCAGGACGACGTCGTGGGTCCCGACGACCTCGTTGAACTGCTCGGTACTTTCGACGTGAATCGGCTCGTTCGGGGCGCTCGTCTGCTCTGATTGGTCCTGTTGCATGAGTTGCTCTTTCCTGCGTTGTTTGATCGCTTCGATGTCGTCACCGCCGGTCATAGCAACCCGTCCTAGGCCGTCCCGGGGCTTAAGTATTGTGAATGGATCATACAATACCGTGGCGAACTATCCTCGTGGTGAACGGTCAGATTATGGGACATTCTCGGCCGACTGCTGGGTTATCTGCGGTCTCCACCGTCTGGTCGTCGGGTGACGGACTCACGAGGAGCGGCCAGGACAGTTCTAGAGTGATGTACACCACTCACAACACTTTTGAACACACTTCGCCTACATCGGGCTACGAATGTCAGACTCGATCAGTGAGTACCTCAAACAGGACATGGAGTGTGAGGGGTTGCTGGAATGCATCCATGGACTCAAGGAACTCGACAGGGACGTGTTCATGACCTTGACCGCGCGGACTGATCCGATGACGATCGACGAGATCGCGGATGCCGTCGATCGGGAGCGGTCGACTGCCTACCGGGCGGTCCAGCGCCTGCTCCAGTCGGGGTTCATCCAGAAAGAACAGGTCAACTACGATCAAGGTGGGTACTATCACGTCTACCACCCGACGGATCCCGACCAGATCGCGGATCAGATGCAACGGACGCTCAACGACTGGTACGCCAAGATGGGCCAACTCATCGGCGAGTTCCGTGAGAAGTACGACGCGGAGACGGCGATGGACTCGACGGCTGACACTTGAGGGGGCCGCGACGCACGTACTGCGATCCTGTTTGATGGTGTCAGCGTCGCTCTGGGGCGGGTGTCCAGGCCGGTGGTGACCGACGGATGTTTATATGTCGGCCTGAGTTACATCGGGCAGGTTCCCGTCGGATGGCCCGAACGTACTACGAGATCCTGGGCGTCGACGAGTCGGCGTCGACTGCCGAGATCGAGGCCGCCTATCGCGACCGGCTCAAGGAGACACATCCCGACGTCACTGACGATCCGAACGCGACCGATACGGTCCAGGAAGTCATCGACGCCAGGGACGTGCTGACTGACGAAGCCGAGCGGGCCCGCTACGACCGGTTAGGTCACGAGGCGTACGTCGCCGGCGATCTCACTGGTACAGCGACGGCCTCTACCAGCAGTTCGACCACGGGAAGGACTGCAACCCAGTCCTCCAGAGCCAGCCGGAGTCAATCCACGAGCGACCCGTCGTCCGTCGGCCGGGATGGACAGGCCCGCAATGGAACGGGTGAGAATCCCTGGACTGAACCACCCAATCAGGCTGGCACAGAGCGCGCGTGGTCGAGTGGTTCGGGGGATGTGGCCGCCCACCCGTCAGACCCGAACGCGGTCCGGTGGAGTCGGCTGTTCCCACCCGGTCAGTCGGTCGTCTTGCTGCTCGCGTCGTTCATCTGTTACCCGCCGTTTTTGCTGTTCAGCATCTACCCGCCGTTTCCGGTCGTCATCAATTTCGTCGTGTTGCTGTGTACCCTGGTGCTCGTCGGCTATCTGATCTCCCTCCCCGAGGTCGGCATCCTCGTGTTCGGGTTCTGGGGGGTCGTCACAGCGGGTGCTATTCTGACTGGCGCGCTCGGTGTGATCACACTCCCGGGCGTCCTCGCAATCACGGCGACCTGGCTCCCGCTCGGGCTTTCGATCGTGGTGTTTCGCCTGGTTCGGTAGTCGAGCTGTCGGCGGAACGCCGCGGCTGTTCACTGCAGTTCGGCTCGCACGTCCTCGTGGATCGCGTCTCGGATCCGATGACTTTCCTCGGCGTCGAGGGTGACTTCGATGATCTGCGTGCCGGGGGCCGAAAGCGACTCCCCGAAGAGCGAGTCGAACGCCGCAAGCGAGTCGGCACGGACGAACTCGGCGTCGTAAAGGTCCTCGACTGGCGAAAAATCCAGGCCGTGTGGCGTCTTGAAGAACTCACTGAACGGCGGGTTGAAGTCCTCGATGGGCAGCATGTGGAAGATCCCACCGCCGTCGTTGTTGAGCAGGACGATCGTCGCCGCCACGTCGGCGCGCGCCAGCGCGAGCAAGCCGTTCATGTCGTGATAGAACGACAGATCGCCGAGGACGGCCACCAGCGGGCCCTCGGCGGCACTTCCGGCACCCAGTGCCGTGCTGGTGACGCCGTCGATCCCGCTCACGCCGCGATTACCCAGGACACGAACGGCCGCCGGCCGCGGCTGTCCGAACCGATCGAGATCCCGGACGGGCATGCTATTGCCGACCACCAGTGTGGTGGTATCCGGAACCGTCGCCGCCACCGTCGAAAGCACCGCCCCTTCGAAGGAACCATCCGCGGTCCGCCGGTCGAGCAGCGACCAGTATTCGCTCTCGGCGCGCTCGAACCGCTCGCGCCACCCGCTGTTGCCTCCAGTCGCGATCCGGTCGGACAGCCGCCCGGCCAGCCGGGTCGGATCGGCCACCAGTAGGTCACTCGCGGTAAACTCCGCTTCCGGCCACTCGCCGGCTGAATCGACGACGAACTGGCGCGCCTCGCTATCCCGGAGGTAGTGTCTCAGGATCTTCGAGGTGGGCGAGGCACCGAATCGGACGACGGTGTCGGGCTCCGGCCACCCCCACTCCCCGCAGGCATCGAGATACGAATCGTAGCCGCCACAGATCGGTACGTCCTCGCCGTGGCCGAACCGGTGGCCCGAGAGCGGATCGGCCAGCACGGGAAAGTCGGTTGCGCGGGCGAGTGCCGCCAGGGCGTCCCTGGCTGGCGTCGGCTGACTCGCCGGGCCAGCGACGATGAGTCCCCGGTCGCTTCCCTCGATGGCGTCGACGACGTCGTCGAGATCATTGTCCGCGAGTGCTGGCGTCCCTTGAGAGACCTCGACGAACGGTCCGTCGCGTCCGTCGACCGCCAGGGGCGCGCGCTCGGCGAGGTCGTCGGGGACGTCACCCTCGACGTGGACCGGTTCGAGCGGCTTTCGGAAGGGGACGTTGAGATGAACCGGGCCGGGCGGCGTCCCCGTCGCGTCGGCGACTGCCCGGGCTGCGGTCACGCGAAGCGAGCGCAGCGCCCGTGGCCGCGGTGCCGGTTCGGGCAGCGTCCGGTAGCGGCGGACGGCCGACCCGTACAGCTTCGTCTGATCGGCCGTCTGGTTCGCCCCGCTGTCCTGGAGTTCGGGCGGTCGATCGGCCGTGAGGACGACCAGTGGTACCCGCCCCTCGTCGGCCTCCATCACCGCGGGGTGGAGATTTGCCGTCGCCGTCCCGGATGTCGTGACGACGGCGGTCGGCTTGCCGGTCTGTCGACCCCGACCGAGTGCGAAAAACGCGGCCGAGCGTTCGTCGAGCAGCGAGACCGCATCGACATCTTCGTGGGCCGCGAAGGCACTGGTCAGCGGCGTCGACCGGCTCCCCGGTGCGAGACAGGCGTACTCGACACCGGCGGCGGCGAGTTCCTCGACGAGGACGGTCGCCCACAGCGTGTTCCGGTTGGGGGCCGTCATCGTAGTGCGTCCAGGATTGGGCGGTACTTGAGCTGTATCTCGTCCCACTCGGCGTCCGGATCGCTATCGGCGACGATGCCGGCCCCGGCAAACAGCGTCGCTTCGCGATCGTGGGCCAGCGCCGACCGGATCCCGACGGCGAACTCGCCGTCACCGGCCGCGTCGAACCACCCGATCGGGGCAGCATACCACCCGCGGTCGAAGGCCTCCGACTCTTGAATCGCCGCCAGCGCGTCGTCCGGCGGCAGTCCGCCGACGGCCGGCGTTGGATGCAACGCTTCGACCAGCGAGAGGACGTGGACCTCCTCATCAAGGGTCGCCTCGATCGGCGTCTGGAGGTGCTGGACGGTCGCGAGTTGCCTGACAGTTCGCTCGCCGGTCTCGACGTGGTCGGCGAAGTCGTCGAGTTGCGCCCTGATGGCCTCGACGACGAGCGCGTGCTCGTGGCCGTCTTTGGGACTCGCAGTGAGCTCCTCGGCGAGCCACTCGTCTTCGGCCCGCGTCTCTCCGCGACCGATCGAGCCAGCCAGCGCCGTCGTCTGTACCCGGCGACCGTCCCGTCTGAGTAGCCGTTCGGGGGTCGCCCCGAAGAACGTCCCCGATCCGGCCGCCGCCGGCGCGAACCCGAAGCGATAGCAGTCGGGGTAGGTTTCCCCGAGTCGATCGAGCGCGGCCGGAACCGACAGCGGGCCGGCCAGTTCGACGGTCTGTGCGCCGGCCAGGACGACCTTCCGGAGGTCGCCCCGATCGATGCGTTCGACGGCAGCCCCGACTTGCTCGGCCCACGCCTCGCGCTCGGGGATCTGTGAGCGGGCAGCGATCCCCGGCGGCCGTGATGCTGTCGGGTGAGCGTCCGTCAGTCGAGATTCCCACCGGTTGCGGGCCGCCTCGGCGGTGGTCGCCGCGTCCGGGCCGACGGCAGCGGTCGTCAACCAGGTCTCGCCGTCGCGTTCGATCACCGAGACCGTCGGGAGGTGAAAGTACGCGTCCGGAAACCCGGTCCAGTCAGCGTCAGCGTGGCGGTCTGTGCCCCCGCTGTGGAACGAAAATCCGCCGAACAGTCGCGGGCGAGCGAACGCCGGGAGGATCTCGGAAACGTCCCGGTCGGCGAAGAGGCTGGCTGCCTGGCGACGGACCCGCTCGAACCGATCCCCGCTCGTTGCCGTGATCGTCGCCACGGTGCCCGTTGTCGCGATCGTCTCCTCGGGGCCGGCCCAGGCCGTCCACGGCCGCTTCTCGACATCCCCAGCGAGTAACGTGGCCGGATCGACGGCGTCGAGTTGGCAGCCACGGACGGCGAGAATCTCGCCGGCGTGTTCGGTCCCGACTGCGTCGGCACGCACTGACTCCATCTTCCCGTACTAGGGGCACAATCCATTAAGGGCTGACGATACCCCCACCGGAGTCCGCTCTTCGGGAGGGGACTCTTTCGAGTGACTGGCTTCCGTTCAAGCAGATTCTTATACCTCCCTCCCTGTGGATGGAATACGATGTACGCGCCCAGACTCGCGTCTTCGATAGCCGAGGTGAACGTGCGATGAGCGATCCGCAGGACGAAGTCCGGGCGTACACAGTTCGGCTCGAACTCGTCGACGAACCCGGCGAACTACTCAGAACTCTCGAACCGATCGCCGAGAACGGCGGGAACCTCCTGAGCATCTACCACGAACGCGGGAACATGACCCCGCGCGGGCACATCCCCGTCGAGGTCGACCTGGAGGCGTCGGCCGAGCGCTTCGACGCCATCGTCGAGGCACTCCGGGACGCCGGCGTCAACGTCATCCAGGCCGGCAAGGAGCGCTACAGCGAGGAACTCACGGTCGTCCTCGTCGGCCATCTCGTCGATACTGATCTCTCGGATACCCTTTCACAACTCCGGGCGGAGAACGGGGCCGTGACTGATATTTCGCTGGCTGCGCCGGAAGGGGCCGAGGAGGTATCGAGCGCCCGGCTCCGACTCCGGACCGAACAGGGGGCCGTCGATGACACCCTCGATGCGGTCCGCTCGGTGGCCGACCAGAAGGACCTCCGTGTCGTCGAGCCGCTTGCCCCCGGAGGTGAGGCCTGATGGACCTCGCGATCATGGGGACGGGGACGGTCGGGAGTTCCGTCGCCGACCTCGCCAGCGAGTACGGGCATCGCGTCACTGCCATGGCCAACGTCGACGCTGCGGCGATCGACCCCGACGGCATCGACACCGCTGGCGCGCTCGAACGCCAGCGCTCCGAGGGGATGGCCCATCTCGGTGACGCCGATCCCGACGATGTCTTGGCCGCCGAGTACGACGCCCTGGTGGAGGTGACGCCCGTGACGCTGGGCGACGCCGAACCGGGATTCAGCCACGTCGAGGCTGCTTTGGAGCGCGATCGACACGTCGTGCTCGCAAACAAGGGACCGATGGCCGAACGCTATGCCGACGTCCGTGCGCTCGAAGCCGAAAGCGAGGGCGAGGTCCGCTTCGAGGCCACCGTCGCGGGTGCGATCCCCGTGCTCTCGACGATCGAGGACTACGGGCCGGGCACGATGACCGCCGTCCGGGGCGTCTTCAACGGGACGGCGAACTTCATCCTCACGCGGATGGCTGCCGAAGGACTCGGCTACGAGCACGTCCTCGCGGAGGCCCAGGACTTAGGCGTCGCCGAGGCCGATCCGGCCTTCGACGTCGAGGGGACCGACGCCGCGCTGAAGTGCGTCATCCTGGCGAACGTCCTTGCACAGGGCGACCGGGAGTTCTCCCTCGAGGACGCGTCAGTCGAGGGCATCAAGGACATCCCGGGCAGCGCGCTCGAACTCGCCCGCGAGGACGGCCGGACGATCAGGCTCATCGGTGAGGTGACGGGCGACGAGATCCGGGTGAGCCCGCGACTCGTTCCGGAGCACAGCGAGCTCGCCGTCAGCGGGACGACCAACATCGTCCAGCTGGAGACCGACAACGCCGGTCGGCTCAACCTCTCCGGCCGCGGCGCGGGCGGCCCCGAGACCGCGACCGCGATTCTCGCGGACGTCAATCGGCTTCCCGAACCCTGAGCCTCGGGCCTGGTTTTCTTGGTTTTCTTGGTTGTCTTGGCTCACCCTCCCCGGACCGTCCTTTCACGGCCGATCGGCACACGCTCGATGGCACAACCGTCGGTTACATCACGAAACACGTATCGACCCCTGGCGAATCGCCCGCAGCGAATCGTATCGACGCCCGTCGCCAGTGTGCCGTGACAGCGGTTCCCAAATCGCAAGACGGCGACGGAGTGGTCTACGCTCGCTATCGAAATGGTTTTAACACCAACAGCCGAACGATTCCGATACAGCGCCTCTGCGCGTGAGATTACAATGAGTGAGGATACAGCACACCAGAACCTCGCCATCATCGGACACGTCGACCACGGGAAGTCCACTCTCGTCGGTCGACTTCTGTTCGAGACCGGCAGCGTTCCGGAGCACGTCATCGAGCAGCACCGAGAGGAAGCCGAAGAGAAGGGCAAGGGCGGCTTCGAGTTCGCCTATGTGATGGACAACCTCGCCGAGGAGCGAGAGCGTGGTGTCACCATCGACATCGCCCACCAGGAGTTCGACACGGAGGAGTACAACTTCACCATCGTCGACTGTCCGGGCCACCGTGACTTCGTGAAGAACATGATCACGGGCGCCTCGCAGGCCGACAACGCCGTACTCGTGGTCGCCGCCGACGACGGCGTCCAGCCCCAGACCCAGGAGCACGTCTTCCTGGCCCGCACCCTGGGCATTGACGAGCTCATCGTCGCCGTCAACAAAATGGACCTCGTCGACTACGAGGAATCCCGCTATAAGGAGACCGTCCAGGAGGTCACGGAACTCCTCAAGCAGGTCCAGTTCAACACCGACGACGCGAGTTTCATCCCCTCCTCGGCGTTCGAGGGCGACAACATCAACGAACTCAGCGACAACATGCCGTGGTACGACGGACCGACCGTCCTCGAGTCGCTGAACAACCTGCCGGAGCCGGAGCCGCCGACGGACGCGCCGCTCCGACTCCCGATCCAGGACGTCTACACCATCTCCGGTATCGGGACCGTCCCGGTCGGTCGAATCGAGACCGGCGAGATGTTCCCCGGCGACGATGTCACCTTCCAGCCCAGTGACGTCGGCGGCGAGGTCAAGACCGTCGAGATGCACCACGAGGAAGTCGACCGCGCCGGCCCCGGCGACAACGTCGGATTCAACGTCCGCGGCGTCGGCAAGGACGACATCCGCCGTGGTGACGTCTGTGGTCCCGCAGACGATCCGCCGTCGGTCGCCGAGACCTTCCAGGCGCAGATCGTCGTCATGCAGCACCCGAGCGTGATCACCGCGGGCTACACCCCGGTCTTCCACGCCCACACCGCACAGGTCGCCTGTACCGTCGAGTCCATCGACCAGAAGATCGACCCCTCCTCCGGCGAGGTCGCCGAGGAGAACCCCGACTTTATCCAGTCGGGTGATGCGGCTGTCGTCACCATCCGACCGCAAAAGCCCCTCAGCATCGAACCGTCGGGCGAGATTCCGGAGCTCGGCAGCTTCGCCATCCGTGACATGGGTCAGACCATCGCGGCCGGCAAAGTGCTGAGCGTCGACGAGCGCGAATAATGCAGCAGGCACGCGTCCGTCTCGCCGGAACCAGCCCCGCGGACCTGGACGACATCTGCGACGATGTCCAGGAGATCGCGAACAAGACCGGCGTCGAACTGTCCGGTCCGGTGCCGCTCCCGACGAAGACACTCGAAGTGCCCGCGCGCAAGTCCCCCGACGGCGAGGGGACCGCCACGTGGGAGCACTGGGAGATGCGCGTCCACAAGCGCCTCATCGACATCGACGCCGACGAGCGCGCCCTTCGACAGCTGATGCGCATTCAGGTGCCGAACGACGTCTCGATCGAGATCGTCCTCGAAGACTGAGCGATCGGCGGGTTCGGATCCCGAACCTACGACTCTCGGTCGATCTTCGACGATTTCCGTGCGCCCTCACGCGCAGGTCGAATCGTCGGATTCAACTATCCGTATCACGGATATCCCGTTGCGGGCTCGTAGATCAGTGGCAGATCGCTTCCTTCGCAAGGAAGAGGCCCGGGGTTCAAATCCCCGCGAGTCCACTACACCCTGTCTTCTTCGCGAACTATCCGGTTAGCTCCGGGTAGCGTCGTCGAGAAGGGTATTTGTAACTCGACGGGTAGTGCAACAAACCCCGCTGCAAACCGAAGGAATGCGTATGGACCGGTTGCGGCGTCCTGTCCGGCGGTTTTAGCGAAGGATACGCGGAGGTGGTGGCCGTGAGCAGTCGGACTGTTTCGGGCCAAACCGACGTCGAAATAGCTGTCAGAAATCGATCACAATACGCCCGAACCCTCCACCGGCCGGACCCGGACGCCGACGAGCCGGAACCCGCCTGCCCCGTTTGCTACGACGCGGATGCTGAGTACACACGGGTTCCGATCGCCGCGTACCGGCCGCACTACGATCTCTGTGGCTACCCGCAGTGTTTCGGGGGTGAGCAGTCGTGAGTGGGGAGCGTGTCGATTGGCCGACGCCATCTTGGCGACAACCTGGCGCGCTCTACCACTGTGCCAGATGTGGCGATGTTGTCGTGCCAGAATTCGGCGAGAAAGAAGCCGGCTTGGTCATCGCTGGAGCGACGATCAAGCTCTGTGCTGGCTGTGCCGATCGAATTCGAGACGAGATCAATGAGTTCGATCAGTCTGAGGGAGGTGAGGGGCAGTGATCGCCGATTGCCTCCGTCGGGCCGCCCTCGCGGTGCGCTTCAATCTCCGGATCGTGTTCTGGGCGCAGGCTTGGTTGTACGGCGTGGTCACTTACGCTGAGATCCCGCCGGATGTCCGTCTGGCGCTGGAGCAGATCAGCATCTACTTCCACGGCTACGGAGGTGAAGAGCGGTGACGGGCGATCTCCGTCCGGTCGTGTTCCACTGCGATACCGGGGACCACCTGGTCAGTCGTGGCGACGCGATTCGGCGTGACGGCGATCTTGTCTGTCCGCAACACTGGCAGCGCGATTCCCGCCAGCAACGGCTGGCGAGTGCCGGAGGTGAGGAGCCTTGACGGGCGCACAGACGACGCTGCACCACTTCGAGGCCGACCTGTCAGCACTCACGCCCGCCGAGAAAGACGCCTACGAAGCCGTCGAGATCGAGGACTACGGCGTCCGTGAGTTCGCCCGCAAGACCGGCCGCCGTCCAGGCACGGTCGGGAATCTACTGAGTCGAGCACGTGGGAAAGTGGGAGGTGAAGGGTCGTGAGTGGCTCCAGACACTTCGTCCCTGCCTCCCGCCTCTACGATGTAGAGGCTGGCGAGCGGATACCCCACGCCTGGAATGAAGACGAACGGGGTGAGCCGTCATGAAGACGGTTACGCTCGCGTGTCACGAGTTTAACGCGAATCTCCTTTACTCTGACGACGGGCTCGCGCCGTTCTTCGCGGCTGATTCCGCGGTCAAAGAGGGTCAAGGGTCACAGTCAGCGAAATTCAGCGCTGAGGGCGAACAGTGGCACGCCAGGCTGTCCTACGAGTCGAGTAACCTCATCCATCCGGGCGAGAAGACCCCTCTCGGTACCGAGTTCCGGCTTGAGACCGTCAAAGAGTACCGGATCAAAGTCTTCCGCGATCCGGAGGAAGATCCGATCGGGAAACAGGACTTCACCGCCCACATCGCGCCGCGTTGGCCGGGGATGAAGGGAGAGAAAACAGACGGTTCTCTCAAAGAGATCCCCGTTCCCAAGGGATTCGGCGAGGGGATCAACGTCCGGGTCCAGGGTTCGAACGTCGCCTTCGAGCGCTATCCCGATCTCCTCGCCCGCGCCGGTGCAGCCCTGGGGATCGCCGGGCGGTACTTCCGCGACCCACACCCGATGACGAACATCCAGGACGCCGAGCGGTACGCCCGGCTGCATCGAGACGCGAGCGGTCCCGTCCACGCGAGAGACGGCCCGATCGCGTCGATGGGCCACCTCCTCGAAGACGATCGTTCAGGCTACCGGAAATTGGTTCAGAACGATGACGACGAGAAAGGAGAGAAGCTGCCCGGCTACTACCACACGGTGACGCTCGGTGAGCGGCGGATTCGAGAGGCGTTCCCCGATCACCGCCTGCCGAAAGAGGTGAAGCACTACTACGCTCGCGAGGCGAAGCGCCTCGACGAGGATCACCCGCTGGCACATCCGAAGGTCGGCGCGTCGCTCCAGGTGTCGCGCCTGGGTGATGACGAGACCGTGCGCTGGCGTGACCTTGACCGACTGGAGCGCGAGTTAGACCAGACCGTCCTGTCCGTACTGGCAGACGCCGGGATAGACATCGCGCCGAGTGACGGAAACGGTCCGTTCTTCGAAGGTGCGTACTTCACGCCCGACGTCGACGAAAGCGGGCCGAAACCGATCGGTCTGGACCTGACTCGCGTCCGACAGAGCCAGGAAAGCGTGGTCGTTCGCCACCTCGCCGATGGACTCCGGCCGACACAGTGGGAAGCCCTGGAGACGCTCGTGACGGACGGCGGCGAGATCGCGCCGAAAGATATCGCGCATGACCATGACCGCCACGTCGAGACCGTCCGGAGTGCGCTTCGGGACATGGAGGACCTCGTGCATCGCGAGTACGCCGAGGTATCTCTCCGGAGTGAGTACGTCGCCGAGCTTGTCCACGACGCGGTGGCCGAGGCCCGCGAGTCGGTGAAGCGGGCGGCGGAGACGACGGCGAAGGCGATGGAAGCCGCCGAGCGCGGGATGGGCGAGACCATGAGTGCGTTCATCGCGTGGGCCGCCCGCCACGGAGTGGACGTGAACGACGCCCGTGAGGCCCGCCTGACGCTCCGGTTCAACGATCACACTGACGTTGGCCGGTCGATTCGCGAGGGATTCCGCGTCTGGAAAGATGCCGGGCTGCCCGAAGAGCGCTATCGGATGGCAAAGGTTCTCTTCCAGGACGGGAGCCGCGGTGACGCCTGGCGGTGGCTCACGCCAGGGTAGTAGGTAGCCCCCGCGGGCCGGGAAAGTCCCGGTCCGCGGACAGTGGCAACGCTCGGTTTCGACTCTATTTTCGGGGAGTTATGCAACTCAGGTTATGCCTCACGGCGCCGTGAGTGCAAGCTGAATTGACTTCCTCGAGCTGGCCGATCGGCGCGCCGGGGAGATCGGGGCGATCGCCGGCGCGAGAACACCACCCCAGGGGTTTGGTTCTCGCTTAGGGGTGTGGCTAAGGCCACTTCTCTAAAACACACCGCCCGCGGTTGCGCAAATCGAGCCGAAACGGACCCCTTGCGGGTCGCGCGAAAAATAGAGAAGGTAGTTGGAGAATTTATTAGTCCAGCTTCCGTAATCAATCTCATGACGGAGTCAAAAGATGATGAAAACCGCGACTTGATGATATCATACTCGCATAGCGATTCTTCTGAAATTGCAGAAATGTTATTTGAAGAATTGACTGGGTATGGACTAGACGTCTGGTATGATGAAGTTGATATTTCTATAGGAGATCGCATATCTAATTCAATTGATAGAGGCCTTCAAACCAGCAATCACGCAGTCGTTATAGTCTCTCCGTCATATTTTGAAGGCATGTCTGATCTGGAGCTTGGTGGACTATTCAAAAAGCAAAGCCGGTCTGATGGAAAGGTAATTCTCCCAGTCTTATATGAAATATCATTTGAGGAGTTAGAGCAACAGAGTTGGAGTTTGTCAGATTTACATGGAGTAGAAATCAGTAAAGATAATGTACAAGAAGTTGCCTCAAAAGTTTTCCAATCAATTAAGGATGCATCTGAAGAACAAGAGGTTAATCTGGAAGATGCACCTTCAAATCACTTTGCAGAGGTCCAAGCCTCATTCAAAGATTTAGCAGATATTGAAAAGGGTGACAAAGTGAGGATTGACAGGTGGAGATCAAAGGATCATCCCCGAAATACGACAATCACTGTTGTCGAAATGACTGTTCTTAAGAACAGTCAAGAATATTCTGGATCAAATTTCGTAGGTACAACACAAGTGCAGAAAATCCCGCTGGAAGGGTATATATCAGACATATCTAATAAGACTACTGGAAGTACTGACTTTGAGTTGAGGATTCCAAGAGATGAGTATGACGAACTTCCAGACGATCGGGACGCATACAAATCTGTTTTCTGATCACATCTTGTCTGCATGAAGCAGTAAACGGCTGACGACCTAATCAACCGTCAGAAGACGGCAGTGACGGGGATCTTCCGCTGCTGGCTCTCTCGGTGGCCGCCAGCGCCGTACCACGTTGACAGCGGGAGGTTGCTGCTGTGGGTCATGGTCATGTCGACGACAGAGATCCCCGTCCCGCGAGGCCGATACGCCACGAACACGTAGACGCCGCCCTCGCGCCGGAGCCGATCGTGGTACTTCCTGAACACCCGGAACCGTCCCTCACTGCCGTTGGCTCGCTCGACGGCGGCCGCCTTGATCTCGACGGGCGTCCCGTCCGGTCGGTGAGCATCGTGCCACGGGGAGTGATCCAGTGTCAGGTTGAAGCGGTCGGCCGCCTTCTTCTCGGCGCGACTGCCGTACCTCGCGGCCTTCTTCGATTCAGTCATTCTGTTGCCTCGCGTGCGTCATAAATACCGTCTCCTCCTGCTGGTCATGGACGTCACGTCCATCCCTTCGTACACATGGGGGGTCATGGTCATGGACAGTCGGCGATCGCCTCGCTGTCACTCAGTGAGTTCCTCCACTTTGTCCACGGCGTCCCGGTGCTCGCCGGCTTCCCATTCACCCCACCGATCGCCGACCCAGGACTTGCTATATGGGACGTATTGAGCCGTCTCGCGGTGGGTTAGTCCGTCCTGTTTGCACTTGACGACTGTCCACAGCGCGACGTCGTAGGCGACCGATCCAGGCTCCGGTACGCCGTCGTCTTCGCCCGTGCCGTCCCACCGCCAGGCGGTCGGTTCGTTCGTGTTGAACGTGTGGTCCGTCGCCGGAATGCCGTCGATTTCGAGGAGTTTGTTCATCCCCCTCCGGTTGTTCACCGTCTCGAAGACGTTCGCCGACTTCTTCGACGTCTTCTTGATACAGGTCGCCATCTCCCTGACGACCGGGTGGACGTCCTTCCCGTCGTGGCCGATTATGATGATAGAGCCGCCGTACTTCCGGATCTTGTAGACGAGCGGACCGAGCTTCTGCCCGGCTTCATACCCGTCCTCACCGCGCCCGCTGGCGTGGCTGCTCGCCTCGTCGAAGATGAACAGCTTATCCTCGACGTCGCCCGCCAGGACAGCCTCTTCATCGGCTTCCATCCAGTCCATGAGGTCCGGATAGGTCGGGATCCACTCGTCTTTCTCCGTCCAGGTCCGGATGTTGCTCCCGGTTTCCGCGCCCGGATGGGCTTCCTCGTATAGCTGACTGAGCAACAGCGCGAAGTCCGTCTTCCCGCGTCCTGGCGGTGCCCACAGGTAGATGATCACGGCATCGCCGGTCACATGGTCACGGAGATCGCCGATCGCCTCCAGGCCACTGACGTCTGCCCGCTGCCCGGCGTCCCCGGTGATGTGCTTGAGAGAGGGCATATCACCCGCGTCCATCGCCTCGCGGATCGTCTCGGTCTCCTCGACGGCCACGATGTCCTGCCACGGGTCGGCATCGAGGAGGTCCGCGGGCATCTCGCCGGGCTCGTCGAGAAGGTTCGGATCGTAGTCTTCGCGAGCGATTGCGGCCGTGCGGGAGATGTGCGGGTCTCGAATGATGCCGGCCTGTGGGCCTGCTTTCGGGTCTCTGACGCCGTGGCCTTCGAGGTACTCGCGTGTCTGTGCGGCCGTGTACAGTTCGGTGTTGTCGTCACTCATCGGTCTCTGTCTGGATGTGATCGTGTTGGTTCATCGCCGCGGTGAGACTCTCGTGGTCATTTAGGTCATGCTCGGGCGTTCGGTAGCCGTCCAGGTCGGCGTCGGGATCGAGCTTCGGCGGGGTGTCGGGGAGTTCATCCTCGATGTTCTCAGACGCCTCTTGCCAGACATCTTCAACAGCGTCCTGATCGATCATCTTCCCTTTCTCCTGTGCCTCAGCTAGAGCTGTGATTGTCCGTCGCTGGACGTCCATCGCCATGCGGGAGATACGCCCGCGGATCTTGGCGATCGCCTCGTAGCCGTCCAGGAGGAACTCGTGGATCTCCTCGACCTGCCCCTTCTTCGTGAAGAGTTGATCATCCTGAGCGCCTTCGAGCCAGACGCCACGGACTACCAGTTGATCCAGGCCATCGTAGTAATCGAACTCCCGAACAGCGTAGTCATCGCTGTCGTTCACCGGGTAGGGATCTACCCCGTCGACGCGCTTCTCATCCCACAGCGCGGGCGGGACGTACCACTTCTCAAGTACGTCGTCGACGGCGTTGACGTGATAGACCGTCACCGCCCGGTAGCGCCGGAGCCACCGGCCGAAGTAGAAGCCCGCGGGGATGCCGGGGATCCCGACGAGCACGAACGCGCCGATCGCCGCGGTCAGCTCGGGCGGGACGTCGATCGTCGGCCGGAAGTACGCCAGCGCGAGCACGGCGACGACGACGGCCGTCCCGATCCAGAACCGATAGGAGTGCAACAGCCAGGTGAGCCGGTCCCACCGATCCTGAAAGGTAGGGATGGGTTCGCGGTCCATTCAGGCCACCTCCGGCTCGCCGCCTTCGATCCAGAGCACGTACAGCCCGGCGATCACCATCCATAGCGCCATGCTGCCCGCGCCCGTCGCGAGTGCCTCCGGCGACGTGAGACGGTCCACGAACGACAGCGTGTTAGTATTCATTCCGGAGATAGGCGCGCCATAGAGCGTGTTTGGCGTCCCGATCGAAACGCCAACGAACCCACGGACTTCTGTCACGGGAACTTTGAGCGTCGTCGTCTCACCTGGCTTGACCATGACCGAGCGCCGGGCGATCTCGCCACCTTGCCAGAACCCGCCCGCGTCCGTGATAGTGATCTGTTGAAGCGTCTCCGACCGGATCGTGACGCTTGCCATGCCCGTCTGAGCGTTGTACCCGGTATCGAGCAGGACCGTCTGGGAATCGATGCGCTCGACGTCAGTCGCGTTGGTTCCGTTCGGTGCGGTGGTTGCGTTGGACTGAGCAGCGACCGGGGCCGCTGTTCCGACGAGTACCAAGACGGCTGCCAGTGCCGCCAGTAACGGGAGTGTCCGATTCATCAACTCACCACCGAGAGTAGCAATAAGGCGACGAACAGGACGCCGAACAGGGTGATCCACTGCCCGACAGCGCCGAGAGCAGCAAACGGGTTCGGGATGCCCATGTCCGGCCAAGCGAAGCTACCGCCACCGCCGGCAGTAGCGAGCGACTGGTTCCGTAACTCCCCGATCCGTTCGGAGAGGTTGAGCACCTCATTCCGAAGATCGGTGAGGTTCGTCGCCTGATAGGTGGCCTGATCGACGGAGATGTTACCGCCCTCGATCAGCGTCCCGTTCACGTCGTAGGCTCCGTTGATCCGGAAGTCGCCCCGGACGGACGACTGGTTGCCGTCCAGATGCATGATGATCTGACTGCCGTCGAGCATCGTGGAGTTGTAGGTTAAGCCTCTCGTCCACGTCCCGTTAGGCGGGTTCGTCTGGGACATGAGCAGGCCCGTCGTCGTCTGCATCGACCCGTTGAAGCTCGTCTGATAGGAGAGATTCATATAGGCCGTACTGCCGGACGGGGCAGCGAGACCCATCGAGGACAGCGCGACCACGCCGTCATTGAACGTAGCATTTTGCCAGTCAATATCGGCAGCCATCTGCATCTGATTCAGCCGTGAGAGCACGTCTTCCGCGGAGATCGTGCCGTTCTCCAGGGCGGTATAGCTCCCGTCAGCCCAGGTTTCGAACGCACTGGACTGTTGATTGTACGAATCAATGTAGTCCTGCCATAGCTGACCGAATCGGGCAGTTGACGCAATATGCGTCTGTTTAGACGACGTGATCGGGTAATCGTCAGGATAGAGATTAGCCTTGATATCAGAGATATCACCCCAGACACCGATTGTCGAAGGGTCATAAGAATCATACGTATACGTTAGCGCCAACTCATCGCTAGATCCAGTGTCATCAATCAGATAGTACGACGAGTCAACAGACGACATCTTGGGATTCGATTCGAACCAGCGGAATTTGACGAAATCGTCATTCGAGCCTACATAATACGCATCAGACGACAAGTCCAACCCGATCATGGGCTTCGTGGAGCCATCCAGCAGCGAGACAGATTTCGATTCAGTACCGAGAATGTCGGCAGTGAACTTGATCGGCTCACCCGGAGGGTGTTGGGTGTTGTAATTCTGATCCGAATACGACTCGGTATAGTCAGTAATGTTAACCTTCAACTGAATTGCCGGGTAATCCTGATACGTGTGCATCCCGTACGAGTTCGACGATACATCTCCCGGACGGGACAGCGCCGATGATGAGTTTTGATACCCGTACAGAGAAGCGACGAAATTGTTTTGCAACTCTGCCAGGGCCGTCTGCCGGACAGTGTAATGCGATTTCATCGCATCGACGCCGGCCTGTTTCGAGGTAGACAGAGAGTCACCGTTCATGTAGGCTTCTAAGAACGCTTGCTCGGCTTCGAGCCATGCTTGATTCTCAGCGTCATGGACCGAGTTTTCAGCCTGCTGAAGCGCGGTTTTCGTCTGTGCCTCGATCGACTTCGCGTCTCGGTAGGCGTCGAGCTTTGACGAATACTCAGAGACCGAATCGTTTTCACTGTAGTCGATCTCTTGAGCAATACAGTAGCCGGGATTCAGCGGCCAAATCCCCGGATGGCAGCGGTCGTCGCTCGCGGATGCAGTCCCGACAGGACCGGGACCAGGGACCGCCAGCATCGACGCGATCGGCGAGACGACCAGCAGCGCGATCAATGCGATTGCTGCAATGTGTTTTGAATATCCCATAAATCAGATCCTCCGATTAGTCGCCTCGGTTGCTCCGGAGCCCGAAGAGCCCCAGCAGGCCGATCAATGCCACGAGACCGACCGCTTCGGGGATTGAGGGTCCGCCTTCCGGGATGATCGCGCCAGCCCCCTGGCCCGTGTCGTCAGCGATCGTCGCCCATCCGCCCGTGTAGGCGGTGGCCGGGGTCGTGGTGATCGAGACCGTCAGGTTCCCGGTCACAAGGTCACTGCCGTTGTACTCCGCGCCGATCGTGGTTTCGTTGCCGCCGTCGGCGACGTACTGAATCGAGTCCGTCAGGATCTCACTACCAGATTCATTCTCGATCGAGACGGTCGCCGTGGCGTTCTCCGATCCCTCGAAGCCAGCTTCCACTGCCAGCGTCTCGTTGCCGGCGTCGGTGACTTCGACGGTCTCGGTGTCCGTCAGGCGCGTCTCGTTGAGTGAGACTACTGTCTCATCCGTCGCCGTGACGTTGAGCGTGTAATTTCCGGGAGTCGCGTAGCCTGCCGACAGCGATGCCGTCAGCGTGTCTCCGGAGGCACCGGACAGCGTTTCACTGGTGACGACCGACCCATCACTGTCTTCGAGTGCGACGGTCGCCGACGTCGAGCCGGAGAAGTCCAGATCGACCTCGACAGTCTCGTTGGCCGGGTCGTCGAGCGTGATCGTGTCGGTCGTGAGCGCCCCGGCCGCCGGCGCGATCGCGACGACGACCAGGACGAGACTGAGGAGCGATGCGGCGAGGATCATACCGATGTGTGTCTGTTTCATGGAATGGATCACCCCAGGTAACTGAGAGTGTAGAAGCCGGCCGACTGCACGACGAGCGCGATGATGCCGGCGATCGCGCTACTCTGAATCAGTGCTTCGAGCATCGGCGAGAACGGCGGCGCGAGTACCAGCCCGATCGTGGCGATCGCCGTCCAGGTCTGGACCGCGCCCATCGAATCCAGGTCCGGTTTGTTCGTCCCGATCGCGACGACGATTGCCAGGATGCTGATGATCTTCGCCGCGGAGATCGTGATCGCGGCGGGCCCGCTGCCGATGACCATGACCGACTTCGAGAAGTCGAGGCCGAACAGGACGAGCTCGAAGAGCTTCGCCTGGACGCCACTCGCGAGCACGAAGAACGGACTCACGAAGGCGTCGTTCAAGTCGATACGCTTCTCCATCACCCACTCACCCCCGTAACGGCCGAGATCGGTGCACAGACGGTACAATACGTCGAGTCAAACACCCGGACTTTGATCCGGTTCAGTCGGGTGCCACAGCAATTGCAATGCTGCACACCCGACCGACCTGTCTAGTACGGTAAAAGACACCTAGCCCTGAACGCATCCTCAGATACAATATCCACTTCGGATTGGTAAGATAAATATAGAAATCCATTTATGATCCCCCCTGTACCATCCCAAACGTCATAGTCAAAACAGCGTGCCTGTCTTTGTGGTGTGCATACCCCTGGTAAGCGGTTTTTAAAATTATCATAGTTGATGCTTACTTGCAAAGTTATAAGTCTATCCCGTCCAGACATACATACATGGCTGTTGGAGTCAAAAGACCGGAAAATAAAATCCGGAAATCATTAAGGAAAGCTCCGGACAATCGTTTAGACCAGGATCTATTAATTGAGCGTTTAACTAATTCTGGGCTTGAGGAAGAGGAGGTTTACGCAGCATTGAAAGAGATGATGCGAAAAAACGAGATCTCTCATACTAGCGACTGGCAGCTGATTTTAGAAGATTAACTGTTCTACACTGATTTATGGGTCCAGAGGTTTCTCGGACTGACCGTTTCCATATTGAAGAAACCAATGACAGAAGAAGTCCTTTTCAAAGGGACAGAGACCGTATTCTTCACACTCGTGCTTTTCGTCGCCTCGGTAGTGTGACTCAGGTTGTCCATGCCGATGAGGGGATGAACTATCATAATCGCCTCACGCACTCTTTAAAGGTAGCTCAAATTGGGCAGCGATTGGCTGAATATCTGATTGAAGATGCAGACGAAGACACTATCCAAAAAGCAGGTGGTCTGAGCCCTGATGTCGTCGAGGCCGCTGCTTTGGCTCATGACCTAGGCCATCCTCCATTCGGACATGCAGCTGAAGAAGAATTGATGATACAGACTGCAGCTAAGGGTCTTATAGGGGGATTTGAGGGAAATCCACAATCGTTTCGGATTGTAAATAAAGTTGCTACGCATAGCAGTGATTATCGGGGACTCGATCTCACCTATGCCACGCTTAATGCAATACTAAAATATCCTTGGACCCGTGGTTCAGCTGGTCCAGAACGGACAAAATGGGGCACGTACCATACGGAAAGAGAGATTTTTGAAGAGGTGAGGAAATTACCAACGCCAGGCCCGGATGATCAGGGTCAAAGTCTGGAAGCGTGCATTATGGATTGGGCAGACGACATAGCATATGCTATCCATGATATGTCGGACTTCTACAAGGCAGGACTGATTCCTCTTGAACAACTTATACGAGACTCTTCAGAAAGAGAAGTATTTGTCAAAGCATTCGGCGAAAAATATGACACACCCAAGAATTGGGACCCAGAAAAGTTTTTGGAGGAAAACATTTTGAAAACTGGGGAGATCGCTGCATCTGGAGGAGAAAACCCCTTCAAATCTTCATTTTCAAATAAGCCTGAAAATCGAGGCACCCTCAATTTCATGACATCCGAATTGATTAGAAGATACCTTGGTTTGAACAAAGATACCGAAGTTTTCGTTGACCCCTCAATTAATGGAGGTCTGTATATCACCGAGTCACTAAAACATGAGATCAAATTACTCAAGTTTCTAACAGAATATTATGTTTTCCAAGACCCCACTCTTGTAGCACAGCAACGTGGTCAAAGAAAAATCATTGAAGAACTATTCACCACTCTCTATAAAGCCTCTGAAAAGGGGGCTGAATACAATGAAATTATCCCTGAGCCGTTTTGCTCAATGCTGAACCAAGATGTCTATGAGGCCGACCTTGATGATAGCACATCTAAAGAAACGCGGGCTCGAATAGTAGCGGATCTAATTGCAAGCCTCAGCGAAAGCCAAGCAGTAGATCTCTATCAACGGGTGTCAGGCGAAAATCCGGGGTCCGTTACAGAGAGTATTCTATAAATATTATTGAAAATCGACACCCTATCATTCGAAATGTGTGCCCGCCACAGTTCACGTAATAACAACTTAATGGAACTCAATCCATGTTCTGATGGCCACCATACCATACATAATTAATCCTTGTTTGTTCATCAATTGAACGCCAGGTGAAGGTGCCGGACATATTATTGTGTATAGAGTTTCTCGTAGGATGGGTTTGGGCTTGCGGACGAACTCGGATAAGAAGGGGAGTCTTGAACAAACACTCTCACACCCTGGGTTCACACGTAGAGAAATACGCTCCTCTCGATATGCACACGAGATGCTCGCCAGCGTGTGCATATTTCGAGGCTGCCCAGCCCGCCGGGGTGGGTGTTCGGCGTGATCGAGCCGACTATCCGGCGAGGTATATAAATGAACGTGCTTTCTGTGACCTTAGATGACCCTGACTTACGGCGTCGTGTGTACGAGCGCGAGCCATGCGAATTCGAACCGACGGAGATAGATCCCACCGTGAGACGACGATCGAGGAGGCTGCCGAGTTTTGGGACTGCAACAAGACGCGAGCGCTGTTGTTGAGCGCCGATTTCGCGCCGCGTATCGTTCCGCGAATCGAGCAAGTCCTTGCGCGGGAGGATCTGACGAGCCGGCAGAAGCGGGAGATCGCCGAGACGCTCTCGATCGCCGGGACGCTGGACGTCGAGATCGACGAGGACGTGACCGTTGGGCGGGAGTGAATGGCCGCGCGGGCGTAGTGCTACGCGGGCGTTAGGAGTCTGCCAGGCAGGGGGAGCCTGGCAGGACAATTGATGGTGGGGGAGTTCGGGGGGACGAACTCGAATCAAACACCATGGGGATGGAGTCCCGATTGGGGTCAGGACGCACCCTGGCCGGAGACGGGAATCGTCCCGGCCTACGCGAGATATTACCGGTGAGTCACATAAACTTTCTTGCTGGTTTCAGAGCCTGCAAACGGCCCGCTCTTTCGGACCCAGAGCTGTTTTGGGCCGGCCGATGTTTGCCACACATATGGGTGGGTCCGAGATAGACGCGGATGCTGACAGTGCCGCTGAGGAGGAGCGGCCGGAGTTAACCCGCGAGTTATTGGTTCGTCGGTATCACGACCGCGGCCAGTCGACCGCCGAGATCGCCGAAGCGACTGGGTGGTCAAAAGCGCAGATTTGGAAGCGTCTGCAGGCACTCGATATCGAGACGCG
This sequence comes from Halorhabdus utahensis DSM 12940, assembly GCF_000023945.1. Lineage (NCBI taxonomy): Archaea > Methanobacteriati > Methanobacteriota > Halobacteria > Halobacteriales > Haloarculaceae > Halorhabdus > Halorhabdus utahensis. Next base: position 775,199 of record NC_013158.1, on the reverse strand, counting down.
GGCACAACAGCAGAGTCAGTTCCACGATCTCGACGACGAGTTGCTCCAGTATCTCGACTGGTTGACGCCCCAGCAGCGTGAGGATCTCAAGGCGGTCGCGGTCGAAGGACGCGGCATTACCGAACAGGCCCGTCGACGTGGTGTCGAGCCTGGAAGTGTGCGGCGGACACTTCGGCGTGGTGTTGATCGGTTGGAATCAATCGTTGCAGAGCGATCTCAGGAGTGATCACCAGACGAAGGGGCGTTTAACGAATCTGAAGACGCTATTTCCCGGCCAAACCGTTGGTTCCCTTTATATACACATCTATCATTCGTGATAGTGTATGGATCCAAAAGGATTCCTGTTGGACGAAGATCGGGGCGTATCGCCAGTTATCGGAGTCATCCTGATGGTCGCTATCACGGTGATCCTCGCGGCCGTGATCGCGACGTTCGTGATGAACATGGGGCCGACCGAGACCACGATGCCGAACGCACAGTGGAACTTTGACGAGGACGGTAGTAATAACGTGATTATCGAGCACAACGGCGGCGGTGAAGTCGATCCGTCCAACATCCAGATTAAGCATAATAGTGGTACCACGGACGGTACCGCTAGTAATGCCTTCGGATCAACGGAGATAACAGCAGGTGCCAAGACTGATCCTCTTACCCATGGTGGCAATGAAGTCCAGATCATCTGGGAGAACCCCGACTCGGGCGAGACTCAGATCATGGCCGACTGGGAACCCTGACGTAGCGCCGTAGCAGCTTTTCTTCTGTATTTTTCAACCGCCTGTGACCATGTGGTATTACATGGCACGCGGCCACGCTTCGCGGACGTGCAGGCGCTTGTCAGCCAACGCCCGGAGTGCTCCGGGCGGACACTCCAGCGAGGAGTTGATCGACTGGAATCGGTCGCTCGTGAGCGCACTTGAGTAAAACCACCAGACAAAGCGGCATTTAATATCTCTGAAAACGCCAAATCCGTGGCAAACCGTAGGTTCCCTTTATATGCATATCTATCATTCGTGATAGCGTATGGATCCAAAAGGATTCCTGTTGGACGAAGATCGGGGCGTATCACCAGTTATCGGCGTCATCCTGATGGTCGCTATCACGGTGATCCTCGCGGCCGTGATCGCGACGTTCGTGATGAACATGGGGCCGACCGAGACTACGATGCCCAACGCGCAGTGGAACTTCAACGAGGACGAGGGAGCTAGTGAAGTTACAATCGAACACAATGGCGGCAGTCCTGTCAAAGCCGACAACGTACAGATAAAGGTCTCTGACGGCAGTGGTGGTGGTGGGTCTACAGATTTAAGCTCCGTCAGCCCGTATGGTTCCGGTAGTGAGTTGACCGCTGGAAGCGATCTTGTAGTTGGGTTTAGTGGCAGTAGTAGTGTTGACATCCAGGAAAGTAGTATTAGTTTCAGCGATGGCGAAATCCAGATCATCTGGGAGAACCCCGACTCGGGCGAGACTCAGATCATGGCCGAATGGGAAGCCTGACGTAGCGCCGTAGCAGTTTTCTTCCGTATTTCACACACGCTTAAGCAGTGGTAACTCGTGCTTCGGTTTGACCTCGAAAATTTCCCTGCCACTACTTATTTTTCGTTTTCACGTGCAAGTGCATCGGCATCGAGATCCCCCGCTAAATATTTTTGACCGTCTTCCGTGATCTGGTATAGGCCGTCCCCTTTTTTCTCTACGAGCTTTGCATCGAGAAGCTTCGCGAGGCGTTCGCTGACGTAGTGCCGTGAGTAGTCCGTATTGACGGATAGAATACGTGGCGAGAGGATCAAGCTGGACTCTTCGAGGGTTTCGAGAAGACGGTCATCTGCTTGAGTCATCCACGAAACCCTCGGTCGTCGCATATTCCATACTTGTGAGACGATTGCATATTTCCATCGGACGGCTCTGAGTTAGATACCATATAATACGATATAGAATAACGTACGTTAGGTTTTAAGTGAGGGGGCTGTATCATAGACTCACTAAGAGCGACACACCTGGACCTGCACGCGCAGGGCCGCGAAAAGGAGTTGCCCGCCGAGGTGCCAGTCGGCCGGGGTGTCGCTCTTAGGAGCGACCCGAATGAGACCACCAACCCCGCGACAAAAAGTCACCCCGGCACTCCCGCCGGGCGGTATCGCCTACCCGGAAACTACCCGGAAACTGAGAGTATCTGCATTTCAGCGCTATTACTTGTCGATATTCGCCAAATACCGTTCAATCCGGAAATCCGGAAACACCCCGGATTTAGCTAAGGGCAACACGGCGGTCGGTTCAGATATGCCTCCCCTGAGGTGCCCCCGAGAGGTGTATCGATCATGACCATGACCTGCCCCGAGTGCAACAGCGGGCGCGTCCACCCGTCCGGTGGCTGCCCGTTCTGCCCTGAATGCGGCTGGTCGAAATGCGGAGGTGGCCGGGCGTGAGCGAGGAACTCTCCCCTTTGTCCCCGGAGGAGGGAATCGATCGGTTCCTCCGGCATCGCGAGCCGAGCGTGCGCGAGAGTACGATGCGCAACGCCCGGACACGCTTGCGGTTCTTCCGTGAATGGTGTGAGGAGCGCGAGATCGAGAACCTCAACACCCTCACCGGGCGTGACCTGGCCGATTTCGTCGCCTGGAGACGTGGTGACGTGAAGGCCCTCACTCTCCAGAAACAGCTATCGACGATTCGGACCGCCCTGCGATTTTGGGCTGACGTCGAGGCCGTCCAGGAGGGACTCGCCGAGAAGTTGCACGCGCCGGAGCTGCCCGACGGTGCGGAGAGTCGAGACGTCGCCCTCGATGCCGATCGGGCGGCGGACATTCTGGAGTATCTTCGCGAACTCCACTACGCGAGCCGCGATCACGTCGTCATGGAGATCTTGTGGCGGACCGCGATGCGCCGGGGTGCGCTCCGCTCGATCGACGTCGACGACCTCCGGCCGGATGACCACGCGATCGTGCTCCGGCATCGGATCGACGAGGGAACCAAGCTCAAGAACGGCGAGAGTGGCGAGCGGTGGGTCTACCTCGGTCCGTCGACGTACCAGGTGATCGACGACTATCTGGATAATCCGGATCGGTACGACGTGACAGACGATCACGGCCGCGAACCGCTGTTGACGACGCCGTACGGGCGGCCGATCGGTGACACGATCTATTCGTGGGTGAACCGACTGACGCAGCCCTGCCGGATCGGTGGCTGCCCCCACGACCGCGATCCGTCCGACCCGAGCACCTGCGATGCGCTCGGGAGTGATGGATCACCGAGCCGGTGCCCGTCGGCGCGATCACCCCACGGTATCCGCCGGGGATCGATCACTCACCACCTGAATACGGACGTCTCGCCGGAGATCGTGAGCGAACGGTGCGACGTGACGCTTGACGTGCTGTATGAGCACTACGATGTCCGCACTGACCAGGAGAAAATGGCTGTGCGAAAGCGTCAACTTTCGGAGTTTTGACCATGACCGAACCCAACACGAACCCCACGCTGTCTGTCGAATTTATCCCTCCTACCCCGCGAGTCCATGTCTGCTGTCGCTCGCAAATTCGCGAGCGACGCAAACCTGATTGTCTGAGCGGGGATTTGAGCCAGGAAGTCGCAGCGCCGAGCGATGCGAGGTCGCGGAGCGACCTCGAAAGCCGAACGGCGTCGCCGTGAGGCAGCGAGGCGACCGTCTTCCGCTGTTCAAATTCCGAAAGGCGGCGAGCCGCCTTTCGACCCTCGCGGCGACGATGTCGCCGCTCAGTCCCCGCGAGTCCACTCCTGGTTCGCGCGTTGCGCGAACACACTCGTTCCCTCGCGTGGTCTCACTCGCTTCGAGACGTTCGCGGTGCTCACGTCTCGCACCTCGCGAGACCCCCGCGAGTTCACACTTGCTATTGCTCAGCTTCCATGCGAATCCGAACCGTCGAGGATCGAACACTCACCACCTGAATTGCGTTCCGGCAGGTCACACCACAACCACTGGACGAGCTTGTTCCGTGGATTCACGTAGCGTCCGCCCCTTCGTCCGATATGGACCTCGACGCGCTACGCCACGACATCCCCGTCCTCACCGATACCGCGTACCTGAACACCGGTGCGAGCAGCCCTGCCCCGCGGTCGGTCGTCGAAGCGACGACGGACTGGATCGAGTATCACAATTTCGAGGCCCCGATCGACGAGGGAATCTACCCACACGCCTGGGACAGCTACGAGGCGGCCCGCGAAACCATCGCTCCCTTCCTTGGCGTTTCGCCGGAGACGATCGCCCTCACGTCAAGCACGGTCCACGGCATCAACCTGATCGTCTCGTCGATCGACTGGCAACCCGGCGACGTGGTCGTCAGAACCGATCTGGAGCATCCCGCCGGCGTCCTCCCGTTCGATCGCATGGCCGATCTCCACGGGATCGAAGTCCGGACGCTCGAAACCACCGACGGGCGAATCGACCGCGACGAACTCCGGACTGCCGTCGACGACGCCCGCCTGCTCGCGATGAGTTCTCTCACCTGGAGTCACGGCACCCGGTTGCCGGTCGAGGAGACAGTCGATATCGCCCACGACGCTGGGGCGCGAGTATTGATCGACGCCGTCCAGTCGCCGGGCCAGCGGCCCGTCGACTTCGAGGCCTGGGACGCGGACTTCGTCGCCGGGTCGGGTCACAAGTGGCTGCTCGGCCCCTGGGGGGCTGGCTTTCTCTATGTCGCGCCCGAGGCGATCGACGCACTTGCGCCGCGGCAGATCGGCTACCGGAGTGTCGAGGAGTCCGGGGCTACGTCCTACGAGTACAAGACCGGCGCACCGCGATTCGAACTCGGGACGGCCTCGCCAGCCCCGCACGTCGGCCTCGCCGCGGCGATCGACCTGCTGGAATCGATCGGGATGGAAACTGTTCAGACACGGATCGAACGACTGACAGACCGGCTGAAGGCGGGACTCGGCGAGCGGCTCATCAGCCCCCGGGAGTACGAATCGGGCCTGGTCACGTTCGACGCTGGGGATCCCGAAGCCACGGTCGAGCGGCTGGCGGACGCCGGTGTCATCGTTCGATCACTGCCGTATCCTGAGGCTGTGCGGGCCTCGGTTCACGGGTTCAATACGGCCGAGGATGTCGATCGGTTGCTCGAAGCACTCTGAGTCGGACCAGTTACACGCTCTCACTCGTCACCGATCGGCCGGCGGCGGAGTTCGTCGATCTGGTCGCGCAGCCGGTCGAGTTCGGATTCGAGCTCTTCCCGGCGGTCGATGAGGTTGCTCAACTCCTCGGTGTTCACGGAGAACTCCTCGTCGAGTGCGGCGTCGAGCGAGTCGGCCGTCGACTGGACGAACTGCGTGGCGACGCCGAGAATCTCCTCCGGCGATTCACATCCTTCGTAGAGATCCACCGATCCAGAGGAGACGGTGTAACGGATCAGCGGCAACTCCTCCTCGGCATGATAGCTGGTCGTCGTCTGGAGTCCAGTCACCGGATTTTGTCGGTCGTGGGCCTGTTCGCGCCTGACGATGCTGAACGGCTGCTCCAAGGCGGGATAGGAGTCGGCAAGGTCCCGGAGCCGATCGGCGGCCGTCACGTCGAGCTGGGCCTCGACGTCGCCGAAGAACTGCGCCGAGCCAGTCAGGCTCAGTGCGATCGTGAAGAAGACGCCCTGGTCGGTCTCGGCAAGCCCTCGAATCCGTTCGCGCACCGCCTCGTGTTCGCCTTCGAGCGCCTGTCGATCGAGATCGTCAAGCAGTGCCCGCACCCCTGCCTCGCGCTGTAAATACTCCTCGGCGAGTATGCCTGGGAGTTCGCCGCTGGGTTCGTCCGGCTGGTCCATGCCGAGCGTTTCGGGCCGCGGTACAAAACCCTTCTCGCCTCTGGACGTGAACTCGGACGAGAGCTGCGGGGAAGCGCATCGAGAACAGCAAGAAAGCCCCGTGTCGTTCGACGGCTGCGACTCGCTGCGCTCCTCGCTCACTACTTTCGCTGTGGTGCTTGCGTCGTCTCGCTCGTCGAACGACACGCCCCTTTCAGTCCCACCCGGCGTGGCAAACCAAATTGGGCGGGACTGAAAGGGGCAGCCGGCTACGCGAACCCGGCCGACGTAAGCACGCGTAGCGAAGCGAGCGCGCGCAGCGAGGCCCGGGAGCGTAGCCGGCTGGGGCTTTCCTGTTGTTGTTGAAAACTCATCCACAACCACCACACCAAACAAATACAGTAATCCATATCGGCGAAAGGCAATTGACGGGGAGGGTCGAACCAGTCCCCATGATCGAGTGTCCGTACTGTGGTGCCGACACCGAGGACGACGCCCGCTATTGCGACCGGTGTGGCGAACGGCTCACCTTCGATGAGGATTCCCGTGATGGCTTCCTCCAGCGCTCGTCGATCCAGTATCTCCAGGGGGTTCGCCACGGGGCACGACCGCTGGACCCCGAGGTGGCCTACCACGACCAGCTCCTTTCGGACGTTCAGGCCGGCCTCGCGGACTTCTCACACCTCACCGACGTCGACGAACTGGACCTCCACGAGATCCTGAATATCGACGACGACACGCTTGGCGATCTTACGGACGCTCCCTCTCCCGATACTGATCTGGAACCCGACGTCAGACAGGCGCTCGGCGTCGCCGCACTCGTTGCCCTGCTGGAGAACTCCTATGACGGCACGACCCTCGACGAGATCCGTGCTCAGGCTGCCAGCATGGACGAGTAGACGGTACTGGACCCTTGTCGATATCGTTTCGTTGCTCGGCCCCGAATTGTCGGCGATGAGACGCCTCGCTTGTGGGCTGAGTTCGACAAAAGGCCGCCTGGAGCGGGATTTGAACCGAAGCCAGACGTGCTCACTTCGTTGCGCGCGACTGGCAGGGTTCAAACCCCTCTTGGTCGCACAGCAAATCCAGCACGCGGCGCGATGAAACGCGCCGCTTGTTGTTTGAATTTGCAGAAGCGCCCGGAGCGGGATTTGAACCCGTGCGGAGACGTTCCTGCTCGGCTCGTTCCACTCGCCTGCGCGGGGCTGCGACTCCTTGTGTTCAAATCCCTTTTGAGGTATTTGCCGAACTCGGGTCGCTCGGCGACGAGACGCCTCGCTCGTGAATTGAGTTCGGCAAAAATACGCCCGGAGCGGGATTTGAACCCGCGTCACGACCGTGACAGGGTCGTATGATGGGCCACTACACCATCCGGGCCTGCTACACTACTCCGTATCGCGGTGCCATTATTAAGGCTTTCCAAACAGATCCGGACTGCGGACGGATGCCGTGGGGCGATCTGTCGTGGTTTCCGTCTACGCTCCCGGTTGTACCCGACCAGAACACATTTATCCATGGTTGACCAACACATGCCCGCAGAACGCCCACACGTCGATAGCTGTTGCCGGCGGTTTTGACAAGCGTTAAATGCCTCCCAGTAGTAGCCGCCTGTAGTATCTCGAACAGCCTTCTCCAGTCGATACAACCACCCCACACATGGTAGATGTAAGCCAACACGAACTCGTCCCGGAGCACACCATTCTCGACGACGGTGAACTCGAGGAAGTGCTCGGGGAATACGACATCAAACGGACAGATCTCCCGAAGATCAAACGCGCGGATCCGGCTTTGCCTGACGAGGCGGAGGTCGGTGACGTCATCAAGATCGCTCGGGATTCACGCACAACTGACACCGCGGTCGTCTATCGACTCGTCGTGGAATAACATGGACACGGAAAATCGACGCACCATATCACGGGAGTACTTCTCAAGGGATCGACTCGCCGAACACCACTTCCGGTCGTTCAACGCGTTTCTCGACCGGGGCATGCAGGAAGTCGTCGACGAGAAAGCCACCATCGAAACCGACATCGGCGACAAGGAGGGCGAGGAACCGGTCTGGGTCGAGTTGGGCGACGTCCGGATCGTCACCCCGCGAGTCCGGGAGGCCGACGGCAGCGAGGAACTGCTGTACCCCCAGGAAGCCCGCCTCCGGAACATTACCTACGCCGCGCCGGTCTTCATGGAAATGGCGATCGTCAAGGGCGGCGAGGAAGAGGAAGAGCGGGTCGTCGACCAGACCGAGACCAAGGTCGGCCGGATGCCGATCATGGTCGGCTCACAGAAGTGTAACATCGCCGGCTTCTCCGACGAGGAACTCATCGACATCGGCGAGGACCCCGCCGACCCCGGTGGGTACTTCATCGTCAACGGCTCCGAGCGCGTCCTGATGACCAGCGAGGACCTCGCGCCGAACAAGATCCTCGCCGAATACGACACGAAGTACGGCGACGAGGTGCAGGTCGCCAAAACGTTCTCTCAGCGCCGTGGCTACCGTGCGCTGGTGCTCACCGAGCGCACCCGGGACGGCCTGCTCGAAGTCTCGTTCCCGAGCGTTTCGGGCTCGGTCAACTTCGTGACACTCGTGCGGGCACTCGGCCTCGAAAGCGACGAGGAGATCGTCCACCAGGTCAGTGACGATCCCGAGATCGTGAAGTTCATGCTCGAGAATCTGGAGGCTGCCGAAGTCCAGACCCAGGAGGAAGCCATCGAGACGCTGGGTCAGCGCGTCGCCTCCGGACAGGGCAAGAACTACCAGCTCAAGCGGGCCAACTACGTCATCGACCGGTACCTTCTGCCCCATCTCCACGAGGAGGGCATCGACGAGGAGGAGACCCGGATCAACAAGGCCTACTATCTCTGTCGGATGGCCGAGGCGTGTTTCGAACTCGCACTCGACCGCCGGGAGTCAGACGACAAGGACCACTATGCCAACAAGCGCCTGAAAGTGTCGGGCGACCTCATGCGGGACCTCTTCCGGACGGCGCTGAACAAGCTCGCACGTGACGTGAAGTACCAGCTCGAACGCGCCAACATGCGCAACCGGCAACTGTCGGTCTCGACGGTCGTCCGGTCGGACGTGCTGACCGAGCGACTCGAACACCCGATCGCGACCGGGAACTGGGTCGGCGGGCGCTCCGGCGTGAGCCAGCTTGTCGACCGGACCGACTTCATGGGTGTGCTTTCCCATCTCCGCCGGCTGCGCTCGCCGCTGAGTCGGTCACAGCCACACTTCGAAGCGCGGGACCTTCACGCCACGCAGTGGGGGCGGATCTGTCCCTCGGAGACGCCCGAGGGGCCCAACTGTGGGCTGGTGAAGAACTTCGCGCAGGCGATGGAGCTCTCCCAGCACGTCGAGGACGAACGGGAACTCAAACAGACGCTCGCTGAGATGGGGGTCCAGGGCATCCCCGCCATCGAGACAGCCGCACAACAGCCCGCGGACGATTAACATGAGTCAGGGACGCGACGCCAAAGTCTACGTCAACGGAAGTCTCGTCGGGACCCATCCCGAACCGAACCAGCTCGCCGATCAGGTACGGAGAGCCCGCCGGCGCGGCGAGATCAGCGAGATGGTCAACGTCTCGGTGAAACCGCGCACCGGCGAAGTCATCATCAACGCCGACGCCGGCCGGGCGCGCCGCCCGCTGCTGGTCGTCGAGGACGGCGAACCATTGATCTCCGAGGAGGAGTACGCCGCCATCGAGAACGGCGAACTCACCTTCGAGGAGCTTGTCGAACGCGGGTTCGTCGAGTTCATCGACGCGGAGGAGGAAGAGGACATCCTCGTCGCCGTCGATACGGACGAACTCACGGAGAATCACACCCATCTCGAAGTCGACCCGCAACTCATCTTCGGGATCGGTGCAGGGATGATCCCCTACCCCGAGCACAACGCCAGCCCGCGGATTACCATGGGTTCGGGGATGATCAAGCAGAGTCTGGGGCTCCCGAGCGCGAACTACCGGGTACGCCCGGACACGCGCCAGCACCTGCTGCATTACCCCCAGCTCTCGATGGTCAAAACCCAGACCACCGAACAGATCGGGTACGACGACCGTCCGGCCGCCCAGAACTTCACGGTCGCCGTAATGAGCTACGAGGGGTTCAACATCGAGGACGCCCTCGTCATGAACAAGGGGTCGGTCGAGCGTGCGCTCGCCCGCTCGCACTTCTTCCGGACCTACGAGGGCGAGGAACGCCGCTACCCCGGCGGCCAGGAGGATCGCTTCGAGATCCCCGACGACGAGGTTCGGGGCGCACGCGGCGAGGACGCCTATACGCATCTCGACGAGGACGGCCTGGTCAACCCCGAGACGAAGGTCGGCGAGAACGCCGTCCTGCTCGGGAAGACTTCGCCGCCCCGGTTCCTCGAAGAACCGGACGACATGGGTGGGCTCTCCCCCCAGAAGCGCCGCGAAACGAGCGTCACCATGCGATCGGGCGAGAGCGGGGTCGTCGACACGGTCACCCTGATGGAGGGCGAGGACGGTTCGAAGCTCTCGAAGGTCAAGGTCCGCGACGAGCGGATCCCGGAACTCGGAGACAAGTTCGCTTCCCGGCACGGCCAGAAGGGGATCGTCGGCCACATCGCGCCCCAGGAGGACATGCCGTTCACCGAGCAAGGTGTCGTCCCGGACCTCATCATCAATCCGCACGCACTTCCCTCGCGGATGACCGTCGGTCACATTCTGGAGATGATCGGCGGGAAGGTCGGCGCACTCGAAGGCCGACGGGTCGACGGGACGGCCTTCACGGGCGAGGACGAGGAGGACCTCCGGGACTCCCTGGAGGACCACGGATTCGACTCCTCGGGCAAGGAGGTCATGTATTCCGGCATCACGGGCGAGAAGGTCGAGGCCGAGATCTTCGTCGGGAACATCTTCTATCAGAAGCTCTATCACATGGTCTCGAACAAGATCCACGCCCGCTCGCGTGGCCCGGTCCAGGTGCTGACCCGCCAGCCGACCGAGGGGCGTGCCCGCGAGGGTGGCCTCCGGATCGGGGAGATGGAACGCGACGTCTTCATCGGTCACGGGGCAGCACTCACGCTCAAGGAGCGTCTGCTCGACGAGTCAGACCAGGAGTGGATCCACGTCTGTGGGCAGTGTGGCATGACCGCCGTCGAGAACGTCGACCAGCGCCGGGTGTATTGCCCCAACTGCGACGAGGAGACGGACGTCCACGAGGTCGAGATGAGTTACGCCTTCAAACTCCTCTTGGACGAGATGAAGGCCCTGGGTATTGCTCCGCGGATCGAACTGGAGGACGCAGTCTAACATGAGCACAGGACAATCACCCAAGTCGATCGGGCGTCTCAGCTTCGGGCTGATGAACCCCGAGGAGTACCGGGATATGAGTGCCACGAAGGTCATCACGGCCGACACCTACGACGACGACGGCTTCCCCATCGACATGGGGCTGATGGACCCGCGACTCGGCGTGATCGACCCCGGACTGGAGTGTAAGACCTGTGGCAAACACTCGGGCTCGTGTAACGGCCACTTCGGACATATCGAACTCGCCGCTCCCGTCATCCACGTCGGCTTCTCGAAGCTCATCCGACGGCTCCTTCGCGGAACGTGTCGGGAGTGTTCGCGGTTGACAGCCGTCGACGGCTCGAAGTACACTGATGGCGACGGCAACGTCGATCTCGAAGCGGCTTCGGCCGCTGCCGAGGACAAGAAACGCGAATTCAAGGAGGAACTCCGGCGGGCGCGAGAACTCTCGAACGACCCTTCGGACGTCCTCAAGTCCGCGATCCGGCAGGCCCGCTCGGCCAGCCGGTGTCCCCACTGCGGCGAAAAGCAGTTCGACGTCAAACACGAGAAACCGACGACGTACTACGAGATCATCGAGGTTCCCCACGCCGAACTCGCCGAGCGGCTCAGCATGGCGATGGACCCGCCGGAAGGTGAGCCAGTCACGCCCGACGAACTCGAAGAGGCGACTGACGGTGGGTTCGACGCCGGTCGGATCCGGGAACTCCTCTCGGACACCTACCGCCCCGACCGCAATGACATCCCCGCGCTCCAGGAGATCGGCAGCGCGCTCCATCGGTTCAACGACCTCGAAGAGCACCTCGGCGACGAACTCGACATCGAGAGTCCGTCGTCGTTCCTCCTCGAGGAGGACATGGACAAGCTGATGCCCAGCGACATCCGGGACTGGTTCGAGGAGATCCCGGACGACGACCTCGAGGCGATCGGGGTCAATCCTGAAACGTCCCGGCCGGAGTGGATGATCCTCACCGTCCTGCCGGTGCCGCCGGTGACGGCCCGTCCCTCGATCACGCTGGACAACGGCCAGCGGAGCGAGGACGACCTGACTCACAAGCTGGTGGACATCATCCGGATCAACCAGCGGTTCATGGAGAACCGCGAGGCCGGCGCGCCACAGCTGATCATCGAGGACCTCTGGGAACTGCTGCAGTACCACGTCACCACGTTCATGGACAACGAGATCAGCGGGACGCCGCCGGCCCGACACCGCTCCGGACGGCCGCTGAAGACACTCTCCCAGCGCCTGAAGGGCAAGGAAGGTCGCTTCCGTGGGAGCCTCTCCGGGAAGCGCGTGAACTTCTCGGCCCGGACCGTCATCTCCCCGGACCCGACCCTTAGCCTCAACGAGGTCGGGGTGCCCGACCGGGTCGCAAGCGAGATGACCCAGACGATGAACGTCAACGAGCGCAACCTCGCGGAGGCCCGCCAGTACGTGTCCAACGGACCGGAGGCCCATCCGGGTGCGAACTACGTCCGCCGGCCGGACGGTCGGCGGCTCAAGGTGACCGAGAAGAACTGCGAGGAGCTCGCCGAGAAGGTCGAGCCGGGCTGGGAAGTGGCTCGCCACCTGCTCGACGGCGACATCGTGATCTTCAATCGCCAGCCGAGTCTCCACCGGATGTCCATCATGGCCCACGAGGTCGTGGTGATGCCCTACAAGACGTTCCGGCTGAACACCGTCGTCTGTCCGCCGTACAACGCTGACTTCGACGGCGACGAGATGAACATGCACGCCCTCCAGAACGAGGAGGCCCGTGCCGAGGCTCGCGTCCTCATGCGCGTCCAGGAACAGATGCTCTCGCCGCGCTTCGGCGAGAACATCATCGGGGCGATCCAGGACCACATCACGTCGGTGTACCTGCTGACCCACCAGAACCCCCACTTCAACGAGACCCAGGCCCTGGACCTCCTGCGGGCGACGAACGTCGACGAACTGCCGGAACCTGATGGAGAGGAAGATGGCCGGGCCTACTGGACGGGTCGGTCGATCTTCTCGGAACTGTTGCCGGACGACCTCGACCTCGAATTCACGAGCGAGGCCGGCGACGACGTCGTCATCGAGGACGGCCAGTTGCTCGAAGGGACGATCGACGACAGCGCAGTCGGGGCCTTCGGCGGCGAGATCGTCGACACGATCGCGAAGGTCTACGACAAGACGCGGGCGCGGATCTTCATCAACGAGGTCTCGACGCTCGCGGTCCGGACGATCATGCACTTCGGGTTCTCGATCGGGATCGACGACGAGTCGATCCCGCCGGCAGCCCAGGAGCAGGTCGAGGAGGCAATCGGCAGCGCCTACGACCGCGTCCAGGAACTCATCGAGACCTACGAACAGGGCGATCTCGAATCGCTCCCGGGTCGGACGGTCGACGAGACCCTGGAGATGAAGATCATGCAGACGCTCGGCCAGGCCCGTGACAGCGCGGGTGACATCGCCGAGGACCACTTCGCCGAGGACAACCCGGCAGTGGTGATGGCCGACTCCGGTGCGCGTGGGTCGATGCTCAACCTGACCCAGATGGCCGGATGTGTCGGCCAGCAGGCAGTCCGCGGCGAGCGGATCAACCGTGGCTACGAGGACCGCACGCTCAGCCACTTCGAAGAGAACGACCTCTCGGCGGAGGCCCACGGCTTCGTCGAGCACTCCTATCGTGAGGGCCTCGGCCCGAAGGAGTTCTTCTTCCACGCGATGGGTGGCCGCGAGGGGCTGGTCGACACGGCAGTCCGGACCTCCAAGTCCGGGTACCTCCAGCGTCGGCTGATCAACGCCCTCTCCGAACTGGAAACTCAGTACGACGGCACCGTTCGGGACACCAGCGATACCGTCGTCCAGTTCGAGTTCGGCGAGGACGGCACCTCGCCCGTGGATGTTTCCTCCAACGAGGACTTCGACATCGACGTCGAGGCGATCACCGAGCGGATCGTCGAGGCCGAGTTCGACGATGAAAGCGAGAAGGCGACGTTCCTCGAGCGCGAGGCGAGTCCGACCAACCTCTCGGAACACGCAGACGAGTGGTGGCACGCGGAGGCCGGAGACTGAGGTGGTTATCATGACAGACACGCCAACCGAATACGATCCGATGAACCGCTATGCGGCCGTCGACACGGACATCGCGGCCGTCGTCGAGGACACGGACCTGCCGCGCCGGCTGAAAACTCGCGTCTACGAGGCCATCGAGGACCGCGACGGCGTCACGGTCGAGCAGGCCGACGACATCGCCAAGGCCGTCGAGTCCCGCTATCTCGACACGCGCGTCGATCCGCTCGACCCCGTCGGGACGGTTTCGGCCCAGTCGATCGGGGAACCCGGCACCCAGATGTCGATTCCTGGTGACGAGAGGGTTATCGTCCGCCGGGATGGCGAGACCGACGTGACCGAGATCGGCTCGCTCGTCGACGGTCTCGCGTCCGTACGAGAATCCACGACTGTAGAGGGCCACGAGGTAGTCTCTGCGCCCGAAGAGATGGAAGTCCCGTCTCTCCGGGCTGACGAGCGCGTCGAGTGGAAGCCACTCGAACAGGTAAGTCGTCACGAAGCCCCCGACGAGCTCCTCCAGTTCGAACTCGAATCCGGCCGGACGATCCGGGCGACAAAAGCACACTCGTTTGTCACACGGGAAGACAACGAGGTCATCCCTGTCGAAGGGAGTGATCTCGAGGAAGGCGACTGGTTGCCCGTCGTCCGTTCGCTCGACAGTGACGGCCAGGATTCCGTCGACCTGCGGGAGTATCTCCCGGCGAGTGACTACTGGTACACCTCGACCCTGACCGACGGTGGGGCCACGACGCTCCCGGGCGGTGAAGACCAGATCCGGAACAAACGCCAGGCGCTCGAAGCCGGCGAGATCGAGGAACACGCTGTCTATCCCGTCCAGGGAACGGTCGGACTACCCGAACGGTTCCCGCTCGACGAGGAAACCGGATTCTTCGTCGGGGCGTTCCTCGCCGAGGGGAACCTGACGGATCATTACGTTTCCATCTCGAACGTCGACGAGACGTTCCAGAATCGGGTCCGTGCGTTCGCGGAGCGCTTCGATCTCTCCGTCAACGAATACGAGAATGACAGCGGATTTGCCACTGGTTACGACATTCGCGTCAATGGAACCGTTCTCGCTGACTTCCTGCGAGAAGTCTGCACCGTAGACGGCGAGAAGGCTATTCCGGACTTCGCGTTCGGTGCAACGTCCTCGTTTGTCCGGGGGCTCCTTTCAGGATACTTCAGTGGAGACGGAAACGTCGGCAAAAACGCCGTCCGAGCTAGTTCGACGTCCAACGAACTGATCGACGGTGTCACGCTTCTGCTGGCACGATTCGATATTTACGCGACGTTCGGCACGCAAGACGACTCGAAGACGCTTCGGGTGCCCAAGAAGTTCGTTCCGGCGTTCACAGATCGCATCGGGATGATCGGTGAGCGCGGTGACGAACTCGAGGATCTGGCGACCGACGTCGACACCGACGGCCCGGATACGACGGATCAGATCCCGAACTTCGGGGATTCGCTGAAACAGGCGGCCAAAGCGGCGGGCATCCCATCACGCCAGGTCAATAGCGCCCACAAGCGCCAGCGAGTCGGTCGCAACCGTCTCCGTTCGCTCGTCGAGCAGATCGACGAAACGGCCGAGGAACGTCCCCCGCAACTGGGTGCACTCGAACGGGCAGTCGACGGCGATGTCGTCTGGGAACGGATCGAATCCATCCGGACCGTCGAACCCGAGAGCGGGTACGTATACGACTTCTCTGTGGCCGGTCTGGAGACGTTCACGACCGCGCAGGGCGTCGTGACTCACAACACGATGAACACCTTCCACTATGCGGGTGTCGCCGAGATCGACGTCACCCAGGGGCTACCGCGGCTCATCGAGCTGGTCGACGCCCGCAAGGAGCCCGACACGCCGATGATGACCGTCAATCTGGACGGCGAGTACGCCACCGAGCGCGAGCGCGCCCACGAGGTCGTCTGGAAGATCGAGGCGACGCGCATCCTCGCGCTGGGCGACGTCTCGACGAACGTCGCGGACATGCTCGTTCAGGTCGATCTCAATCCCGACACGCTCGAGGAGCGCTGGCCGACGGCCGACAGCGTCGAGAGCGTCGCCGAGGAGATCGCCGCCACGATCGAGTCCCAGCTGGGCGTCGAAACCCAGCGCAAGGAGACGGTCATCCAGTTCGGCCCAGAGGAACCGTCCTACCGGGATCTCCTCCAGCTGGTCGAGGAGTTACGCGAGATCGTCTTCAAAGGGATCGAGGAAGTCTCCCGGGTCGTCATCCGCAAGGAGGAGATGGACGAGGACCACGAGAACGACGAGGAGTTCGTCCTCTACACCGAGGGGTCGGCCTTCGGCGACGTCCTCGGGATCGAGGGGGTCGACGCCTCGCGGACGACGTGTAACAACATCCACGAGATCTACAGCAATCTCGGCGTCGAGGCGGCACGCGAGTCGATCATCGAGGAGACGATGAACACCCTCGAGGAACAGGGGCTGGACGACGTGAACGTCCGTCACCTGATGCTGGTCGCCGACATCATGACCAACAACGGGGTCATCGAGTCGATCGGTCGCCACGGCATCTCCGGCAGCAAGGACTCCGTCCTTGCACGGGCTGCCTTCGAGGTCACCGTCTCACACCTGCTGGACGCCGCCATCCACGGCGAGATCGACGCCCTCAACGGCGTCACCGAGAACGTCATCGTCGGCAAGCCGATCAAGCTCGGCACCGGCGACGTCAACCTCCGGATGGGCAGTCACACCGGCGGCGGCGCGGCCGACTGACCCGTGACCATCTCGCTGTCGGACGACGAGCGCCGGGCGATCGTCGTCGCCGAGGAGATCGCCGACGTGACTATCCGGGACTGTCTTATCGACGACGAGCACGACCGGATCGCCTTCGTCGTCAAGGCCGGCGAGGTCGGCAAGGCGATCGGTCGGGACGGCGAGACAGTCGCCCGGATCGAGGACCGCTTGGGTCGGGACGTCACGCTGGTCGAGGATGCCCCCACTCCGGAGGGGTTCGTCGCCAACGCACTCGCGCCGGCCGCGGTCTACGACGTCACGATCGAGGAGCGCGACGGGGAACGCGTCGCTTTCGCCGATGTCGACGAGGCGGACACCGGCGCAGCGATCGGCACAGAGGGGCGGACGATCGAACTCGCCCGCCGACTTGCTGGCCGTCACTTCGAGATCGACGACATCCAGCTTGCGTGACGGGCTGGATTGCATGGTAGGACGTATCTGAAAGCGTTGCCACTACGGTGGTGGTTTGAATCATTTTCGAGAGAATGGCCTACGCCAGCTGTGCGAACGCCAGATGGCCGTTGATCGATTCGATATAGGCCGAAACGACGTCGCCCTCTTGTGCGCCGGGGACGAAAATAGTGTAGTTGCCCTTCTCGGCGACACCGTCTCCCTTTCGGCCGGTGCCAACGATCTCGACCTCGTAGGTTTTGCCTTCCTCGACCGTGGGACGGTCAGTGTGGGTATTGCTCGTCGTGGTGCCGGTCTCGACCGGCCGGAAGGCCCCGCATGCCTGACACCGGAGCATCTCGATGCCGTCCTCGCTCGTCAGGACTGTATCCGGCAGGCCACACTCCGAACACGTGACGAACTCCGTGACGTAGCGGTCGACCGCGGCGCTGAAGTCACCGGCGTCGAACGACCCGTTGTATCGGGCGCGGTCCTCGTCGAACTGGCCGCTGGTTCCCAGATCACGCTGGATCGAGCGATGGAGGTGTTCGGCCTCCCGCGAGAGGGCATCGGCGATGTCCCGGAGGTTCGTGAGGCGAGTGAACGCCCCGTCGGTCTGGGCCTCGGGGTCTGGAACGGACAGCCGCTCGTCACCGTCTGCAGGCCGCTCAGGGAGCGATTCGTAGGCGCGATCGAGTGCCTGATCGTAGTTCATACCTACAATATGTTTTCCAGACGTAAGCCAACTCTGTGAGTCGTGATACACTCCAACACGCTCCCGGCTTGTTGTTCGCCGCCGAAGTTGTCAATAGAATTCAGTTCGACAGAACCTGCCGATAGAGGTCGACGAGATCGTCACCGATGGCGTCGAGTGTGAAGGCCTCGCTCCGCTCGGCGGCGCGTTGGCCAAGTCGCTCGCGCAGTTCCGGATCGCGTAGCCGGTCGAGCGGGTCGGTGAAATCTTCGGACGCTTTCAGGCTGTCCTCGCCGTCTTCGAGCCACTCGAAGGTCGGGATGTCCCGGACGACTGGCGGGCGGCCACACGCCATCGCCTCCAGTAGCGCCATCCCTTCGTTCTCGTTTTTGGTCGGGAAAAAGAAGATGTCGCCGGCCGCAAACCCGCCGCGGATGTCCTCGACGTAGCCGGTAAAGGTGCAGTTCTCGGGGGCGTTTTCGACGAGCCGCGTGGTCTCTTTGGAGCGGAGCAGTCGGTCCACGGGCCCGCCGCCGGTCGGGTTCAGATAGCCGAACCACGCGAAGTCGAGATCCGGCATGGCGCGGGCCGTCTCGACGAACGCTTCCAGTCCCTTCCGTGGGATGACGTGGCCGACGGTAAAGACGACCGGCGGGTCGAGGTCGTACCGATTCAGGTATTCTTCGCGAAGCGATTCGAAACCGGTCAGTCGATCAGGGTCGAAACCGTTCGAGAGGACCGTCGTCGGCGTGTCGGTGTAGGTCTCGATCACGTCCTGGTTGTGCTCGGAGGGACAGATCAGGTGATCAGCGAGGGAGTAAGCGTACTCGAGATAGGGACGCATCGGTCGGGCCAGGGCGTTCGAGAAGGCGAAACTCTCCCGGAAGTCCTCGGCTGTCTGGTGGGCATGAACCACGACCGGGACGTCCGCGCGCTGGGCCCGCTTCGCGTAGTAGATCGATCGCGGCCCCATGTTGTTGAGGTGGAGGATGTCGGCGTCCAGGACGGGTTCTGTCGTGTACTCGACGTCGCGGGCGTCGAGCATCTTCCGCTGGTTTTGGACCGACTGGGCGTGGCCGCCGGTGATGACGCCCTCCCATTCGAAGTAATGGCTGATCAACACACGTACCGGGGTCTCACACCCGAGCGTCCAGTAGTTTCCGGAATCGACGCGGGCCCACGGTGGCGGTTCCGCCGCATGTCACACGATACCGGGAATCGCGGATCACTTAATCGTGCGCCGCTCGTAGGAACGGTATGAGTGAAAATTCAGGGCGACGGAACCTCCGTATGCCCGACAGCAACGAAGTGTTCGCGGTCGTGACCGAACACCTCGGTGGGAATCACGTCCGGTTGCGGTGTGCGGACGGCGAGACCCGCATGGGTCGGATCCCCGGCCGCATGAAGTACCGCGTCTGGATCGAAGAGGACGACGTCGTCATCGCCGAGCCGTGGGACTGGCAAGACGAGAAGGCGACCATCGAATGGCGCTACGACAACCAGGACGCCGACCAGCTGCGGCGCGAAGGCCACATCGAGTGACCCGCTCGTCGGCGTGAGGGCGGGACGACGGTAGGTTTTTTCTACTTCTTCACCGGGGTATCAGCGTCGAGACTCGCGCGTTCTCCTTGAGGCGGAGCCCTGCTCCACCGACCGTGAGCGGCATCCGCGGCAGTTCCGCAATCCGGAGCGTCGGATGACTCGCCCCACGTTCGACGATCTCACTCCGGGGCTGGAGGAGTGCCGTCTCCGAGAGGGATTCGTTGTACTCGATCAGGTAGGTTCCCGCGTCGAGATGCCACCACTGGTAGTCGTCATCGTCGTTGCGCCAGACTCGGGGATGAGGCGCTACGTTCGCCGGCTGTAGTTCGCCACCGCCGAAGTCGACCCGTCCCGGCGTCTCGACGGTATAGATCTCCGTCACGGTGAGGTCGACACCCCCGTCCTCATGCACTTGCGTCGGTTCATGGACGATGCCTTCGACGTTGTCGACGAGTTCGCTCATATGTGGCCGTACTTTCGGTGCGGACAAAAAGCATCCAGCTTCAGGGACACACCTGTCCCGCAAACCGGAAAACTGGACACCACGGCAGAAGTTCTATGCTTCTCCCCCAGCTATGCGTGTCACTGACCATGGACGTGTTACTTCTCGGCGCGAGCGGGCGGATCGGACAGCGAATCGCGGCGGAACTGCTCGATCGAGGCCACACCGTCACGGGTGTCTCCCGGAGCGGCGATGTCGATGCAATCGACGATCCGGCGTTCGTCGCCGTCGCGGGCGACGCGACCGACCCCGACGACATCGCGCAACTCGCGACCGGCCATGACGCCGTCGCGTCCGCGCTCGGTCCCGACGAGGACACGCCACCGGATGTCCTCGTCGACATGATGGACGCCGTCATCGACGGAATGGGACGCGCCTCAGTCGAGCGACTCGTCTGGACGGGTGGCGCTGGCGGGCTGCATGTCGGCCCGGAGACGCGACTCGTCGACACCGAGGAGTTCCCCGAAGAGTGGGAGCCGGTCGCCCGGGCGGCGATCGACGCCTACGACCGACTCGCGGAGACCCAGGATCTCGCGTGGACGTACGTCGCGCCCGCCGCGCTGATCGAACCCGGCGAGCGGACCGGCGAGTACCGCACCGCCGATGGCGAACTCGTCGCCGACGAGGACGGCGACAGCTACATCTCGATGGAAGACTTCGCCGTCGCGTTCGTGGACGAACTCGAATCCGGCGACGCTGTCCACACCTACCTTGGGACCGGGTATTGAGCGGCCGACCGGGACGCAGTACTGGCGAATGGAAAAGTAAGCCAGGGGTGGGATTTGAACCCACGCATTCTCGATTACAAGTCGAGTGCTTGAACCACCCAAGCTCCCCTGGCGCAGTCGGTAGTTATTCCTACCCCTTTGAAGGCGTATCGCTTTCGATCGACTTCTCGACGGTCACGCGGTGTGGGTCGTACCCACGGGCTCGGTAGAATTCCCGGGCGGCCTCGTTGTCGGCCAGGACGTCGAGCACGACGACAGTTGCGCCTTCCTCCCGTAGCGCTGTCTCGGCTTCCGCAAGGAGTTTCGTGCCGATGCCTTCATCGCGCCGGGCAGGTACGACGTAGAGATTCTCGATCAGCCCGCGCAGTTCCGTCCGTTCGAGTGTGCCCGACTCGACGGTAAACATCACGAAGCCGATTGTGCGGTCGGCTTCACGGGCGACCCGAATCCGACCGGTCACGACGTGGCGACTGATCGACTCGCGGATCCGTCCTCGGTTCGGGGCTGTCGCGAGGTGGGAGCCGTACGCGCGCTGGCCCTCGGCGAGGTCCACCCACAGATCCGCGAGCGCGTCGACGGCACTCATCGACGGGGTTTCGATACGCACACCTGCAGTCAGGTCCCGACGAGTATGGATGTTGCGCCCGGTCGGACGCCGCCCGAAGTCACTCCCTCTCAGACCGTGTATTGCGACTCGGGTAGCTGAATGTATCGGTCACCGCGATAGGACCAGCGTTTGCGTCGGTAGCGAAGATAGACGTCGATCCCGCTGATTCCCGCCGCAATCGCCTGTCGCTTACGTGAGCCCGTCCGCTCGAGCATCCGCCGAATCGTCCGGAAGTGCCGATCCCAGTCCGTCGGCCCCATCCCGCGAACCAGGTCAGCAAACGTGACGTTTCGGCGCATCTCCGGACCGAGCGCGTCCTTCCAGGCCGCATTGTACTGTCCCAGATCGTCTGTGGCTGCGAGCTCCCCCGCGATCTTCCCTGTCCGGATCGCGACGTGATCGCCGCCTTCGTGGAACGCGGAGGTTGCCCCCATCGCGCCACCGACGACCGCCACGTTCGCGCCGGTCGGCGACTCGACGGGTCGGGTCGAGGAGATCGGATAGGCTTCGGTGCCGGCTTGCTTGCCCCGATCTTCCACGATCGGGAAGTCTTCCAGATCGTAGTCGGGGAACTCCTGTTCGAGCAGCCGGCGGATATAGACACGGCCCGGCGGAATGCTCTCGTCGTCCGGTTCGAGTAAGGCATAGTCGTCTCTGTCCTCGACGTCGTCGATGTCCATCCCGATGGGCATCGTCAGGCCGATCCGGGCGACGTAATCGTCGTTCGGGAAGATCCAGGGATAGGCAGTGTGGCCGGGCATGACCCCCCACCAGAACTCGATGTGATCGGGGTCGAACAGCTCTGCGGGCATGCGACGGTGTTCCTGGTAGGCGATGTGATTCGCCCGGTCCGGCGAGAGGTACTGGCCCGAACTCTCGCCGTCCGGCAGGAACTGATCCAGGACGTCGAGGGTAACGGTCCGTTGTGGGCCGTCAGCCAGCACCAGCGCGTCGGCCTCGACCGTCCCGTCGCCAGCCAGCGAGAGCGTATGCGTGGGGGATGATCCTGAGAGCTCAGTTTCTACGCCGGTGACACTCGTTCCGACCCGATAGTCGGCACCCGCGTCCTCGGCACGTTGCCGGAGCCAGTCGTCGAACCGGGCCCGATGGACCGTGAAGCCGAATCCGTCGTAGGATCCGTCGAGACCGGTGTCGGCGATCGTGACCGATTCAGTGGGGCCATGAAAGGTCGCGCCGTCGAGCTCGCTGAGGATGACGTCTTCGGGGATCTCGGCCGGATCCTCGTCCATGATGTCGACCCAGTAGTCGAGAATGCCAGCAGCATCCGTCGAGTCCGGACCGAGTTCGTCGTTTCTGTCCGTCCGCGGGACTCCCTTCTCGAAAAGTGTGACGTCGGCACCAGCCATTGCCGCCGCTCGGGCGGCGGCGGCGCCGCCCGGACCACCGCCGACGACTGCGACGTCTGTCCGCTCCATACCGCAACCCTGACCCGGTGCATCTTAAAGGTCCTGTCCTCGGTTCGGACCAGCCGTCGCCGTTACTGTTGCACCCGGGCCGGGGTTTCGAGTGTCCGGCCACAGTCGACGACCGGTGACAGACACGCCTCGGCCATGGTCGATACCGCTGAGACGGTTGTCTCCTTTCGGACGGTCGCCCACTGGTCGTCGATCCGTCCTGTGAGTGCCTCGAACTCGTCGCTGTCGGCAAGGCGGCGGGTATCGAGCGTCGATTCCAGTCGGGCGCGCCGCGTGAGCAGTCCAAAGAGGGTCCGCACCGACTCGGGCACCTCACGACGCGCAGACAACCGGTCGACGACGGCCCGGAGCTCGGCGCGCTCGATCGGCTTCGTGACGTACTCGTCGATCGGGAACGTTGCGACGGCTGGCTCCGGGTCCCGACCAGTAACCATGGCAACCGTCCCCTGGAACCCCTCTGCTTGGAGGCGACGAGCGACGACCTTGCCATCTATGCCTGGCAAGTCACGGTCCAGCAACACGACGTCGACGGTCTCGTCCGCGCTCTGGACGGCTAATTCCCCACTTTCGACCGTCTTGACGTCGTCGTCCGCAAGCCAGACACGGAACAGACTCCGCAGATCCGGATCGTCTTCGACGACGAGAATCGACACTGGGCCAGCCATTTCGATTCACTCTCTGGGTGGAAAGACCGTATATACACTCGACTGTTCGAACCGTTCACGACCGTTTAATCCCCGGACAGCACGCTTCTCGACTTCTATGCCACGAACGAGTGACCGACTCTCTGTCTGCTCCGGCCAGGGCGGAGAAGTGCGTCGAGCGGCCACCCGCGCGCCACGGGGGCGGTGGCGTCGAGCCCCGGACGCTTTTGCCGTTCGGGTCCCAGTCCTGAGGCATGCTTGACTCTGAGGAAAGCACTCAACGGAGGCGCGAGTGTGCGCACTGAGAGCCCCGACGTCCTCGTCTTCCGTGAGAAGCCCCACGGGATCCCGGGCGCAGAATACGCCGAGGCGCTCCGACAGCGACTGCCTGCGTCTGTGAGTGTCCGGATCGCTCAGACGCCGGCCGAGGAGCGGACGGCGATCACCGACGCGTCGGTCGTCTCGGGCGGGCACTTCCGGGAGGAACTGCTGGAGCGGGCCGAGGCGCTCGAACTCTTCGCTTGTATGTACGCCGGCTATGAACACCTCCCCCTGGAGACGCTTGCCGAGCGGGACGTCGCCGTCACCAACGCCGCCGGCGTCCACGGCCCCAACATCGCCGAGCACGTCATCGGCGCGTTTCTTTCCTTTGCCCGGAACTTCAATCGCGCCCGTCGCCAGCAGGACCGTCACGAGTGGCGGCATTTCCAGTCGACGGAACTCACCGGCAGTCGGGTCGCCATCGTCGGGATGGGCGCGATCGGGCGGACGATCGTCGAACGGCTGTCCGGCTTCGACGTGACGACGGTTGGCGTCCGGTACAGTCCCGAGAAGGGCGGGCCGACCGACGAAGTCTACGGACTCGACGAGATCCACGAGGCCCTTGTCGACGCTGAGTACGTCGCTGTCGCCAGTCCGCTGACCGAGGAGACGCGGGGGCTGATCGGCCGTGACGAACTCCAGACGCTCCCGCCGTCGGCGGTACTCGTCAACGTCGCCCGGGGACCGATCGTGGACACGGACGCACTCCTCTCCGCACTCCGTCAGAACCACCTCCGCGGCGCAGCCCTGGACGTGACTGACCCCGAACCACTGCCGAACGACCACCCGCTGTGGGACTTCGAGAACGTGCTCATCACGCCCCACGTCTCCGGTCATACGCCCGAATACTACGAGCGGCTGGCCGACATCGTCGCGCCGAACGTCGAGACAATCCTCGCTGGCGGCGATCACGACGAACTCGAAAACAGGGTCGGCTGAGGGGCGTCGTCATTCGGCTAGGGTCGCTCTCTACGCAACTCGGTGCGTCGGCCGTCCACGTAGCGATCACGGACGGCCAATGCGCCGAAGACGACGAGGACGGCGAGTCCGAACCAGGCCAGGACAGCGTCGACGTCGGCCCCAGCGATCTGCCCGTTCGGGCCGAACCGGTTGAGCAGACCAACCCCGAGGAGCACGAGGAGTGCACCCAGGAACCGCACCCGTCCCGTGATCCGGACGGACCGTTCCTCGCGAAACCACAGATACAGGCTCGTCCCGCCGTAGATCGCGCCGAAATACGCGAGGACGACGGCACCCAACACGACGGGATCGTCCAGATCGGTGAACAGCGAGACCGCGACCAACCCGGCGGTCGCAATCGCCCCGATGACAAACCGGACGCGTTGACGATCGGCCATAGTCCACCTGCGGGCGGTGTCTACGAAGGCGTTGTGGTCCGGAGTCGCCGTTCGAGCCATCTCGCGTGTCAGGTGGGCCGACTGCTTCGGTAGCCGTCCTGTGCTTCCAGGAGCCAGTAGCCGAGGAGGACGACGACACCCAGGCCGGCCATCACTGCATCAGTCGGAACGCCTTGGACAGTCCAATCGGGGCCCAACGCACCGACAACCCCGAGGACGATCCATGCGGCGAGTGCCCACAGGAATCGCCAGCGTGAGGGTACCGGCACGGTACCAGCCTCGCCACGCCAGGCAAAATATGCGTGGGCACCCCCGAAGATCAGTGCGTGATAGCACAGATACACGAAGACGAGCAGCGAACCGTCGAGTGCCGGGAACAGCCATCCTGAGACGACGAGTAGCGACAACGCCGCCAGGACAGAACCGAGGTGAACGAGCGTTTCACGGGAGACCATGCCCAGCATGTGCGGGGACGGGTGAAGTGTCTTCCCCCGTGGATTTCCGTTCCCGTCGTCCGCTGTCTCAGACGTAGCCTTTCTCGACGAGCAACTCGCCGTTGAGGATGCTCGCGCCGGCCGCGCCGCGGAGGGTGTTGTGCGCGAGGGTATTGAACTGGATTCCGGTCTCGGTTTCCTGGATCCCGCCGACGCTGATCTGCATCCCGTCCTCGCGGTTGCGGTCGAGTCGGGGCTGGGGTCGGTCGGGTTCGTCAAAGACCTTGATCAGCGGACCAGGCGAACTGTGGAGGTCCGCGGAGGGGTACGCCGCCATCGCTTCGGCGGCTTCTTCGACGCTGACATCCCCGTCCAGGTCCGCCCAGACGTTCTCCAGATGGCCGTCGAGGGTCGGGATCCGGTTGCACGAAGCAGCGACGTCAGCATCCAACCACTCCACCTCGCTGCCGTCGAACTCGCCGAGGAGCTTCCGGGATTCGGTTTCCATCTTCGTTTCCTCGCCGCCGATGTGCGGGATGGCGTTGTCGATGATCTCCATCGAGGTGACCCCCGAGTAGCCGGCCCCGGAGACAGCCTGCAGCGTCGAGACGTCGACGCGCTCGACGCCGAAGGCTTCATCCAGCGCAGCCAGCGGCGGGACCATCGTGATCGTCGAGCAGTTGGGGTTCTTCAGGAGTGCGCCGTCCCACCCGCGTTGGTCGCGCTGGACGTCGAGGAGTTCGACGTGATCGGGGTTGACCTCGGGGATCGTGAGCGGCACGTCCGGGTCCGTCCGGAAGTTCGAGGAGTTCGAGGAGACGACGTAGCCCGCCTCGGCGAAGTCGGGCTCGACCGCTTCGCCCACTGCGGAGGGTAACGACGAGAACAGCAGATCGATGTCGTCGGGAACGGCCGCGGGTTCGGTCGCCCGGACGGTCATCTCGCCGATGTGATCGGGGATCGGTGTGTCGATGCGCCATTTGGCAGCCTCGCGATACGACGTGCCGGCACTGTTTTCACTCGCGGTCAGTGCGGCGATCTCGAAGTCCGGATGCGGGTCGAGTAGCTGGACGAGTCGCTGACCCACAGCCCCTGTCGCACCCAGAATTCCGACGGTTACTGGCATGACTGGAGGATTGGGCGAGGACGAGTCAAAACTGTTTGGATCGCCGGTGGGCCGGTTGCCACCGGCCAGCCACATCCATCGACCCGAACATAAATCTATTTGCACGTTCCCTTGATTGGTCTCCGTATGACTGATCGTCCCCTCCAACGATCACGCGTGCTTTCGGCCCGTGCGTCACTCATCGAATACGGTAGTGTGGCAGTCCTGCTGGCTGCCGTCGTCGTTGTGGGCACGGTGTTGCGGAGAGTACTCAACCAGCTTATGCATGTCCCGCCGACCAACGATCCCATCATCGGTCCAGGAGGGGCGTTCACCGGACACATCCTCCTGGCGGTCGTCTACACCGTTCTCGTCATGCTCGTGGTCGGTGTCAGCTACGTGCTGATCCGTGACTGGACTGATCGGCTCGATCGGGTAGCGAGTCCCGATCTGGTCACGATCGCCGGGACGATCGGCGCGGCCGCATTCGTCATCGCGTACCTCGCGATCGAGTTGATACAGCAGTCGGTCACGCCGATCGCCGTCTATCTTGCCGGCCCCGCCACAATAGGCGTCCTCGCGGTCGGATATATACAGTATCGCGACGTGACCGTCCAAAGGGCGCTTCCGGGTTCTGACGCACTGCCGACTGTTCTGGGCGTCGCCGTTGTCGCCGTCATCGCCGGGAGTGGCGTCCTGTTCGGTGTGGGGACTGGCCGAGACATGGGGTTCGAGTGGTTTTTCGAGCCACGGATCGGCCCGATCGAGATACTTCGAAGCGTCGTCGTCACCGGTGTGCTCGGCGGTGTAGGGTACGCACTCCTCTATAACGCTGCGATCCAGGGGCGATTGGCTGGGGTGACGGGACCTGCTCAGGCTGTGGCGGCGGTGACAGTACTCCTGCCCGTCCGCGCCTGGGCCGGGGCCAAAATATCCTCGCTCACTGCCGCAGGACAGCGGGCGATGTCGTCGGTTCCGCTCGCTCAATCGCTCGGTAGAGCGATCGCAGCGGTGGTCGTCGGTGTCATGGTTGCGTGGCTGTTCGCACGCAGTGTGGAGATCGTCCAGTCGCGGGTGGACGGGAGGGTGACTCCGTTGTATTCGGGGATCGCCGCTGTCGCAGTGGTCTCGATCGGGGCTGTACTCACAACTCTCGTCCGGGGCGATCCGGCTGTCGGCGCTTTGCCGATGATCTCCCTCGCGGCTGTCCCGGCTGCCGCGGCGATCGGCTACGAACGAACGGAGTCCGTTTGGGTGCCGGGACTCGCCTTCGGTGCGTATTTCGTTCTCATCGATTCAGCGATCGGTCAGTACCTTTTCGCAGTGATTTACTGACCGAGACGTGGTGTTGTCTGTGATAACTGCCGGACTGAGGCACGCCTGTGCTGTCTATCAATACTGCTGAACTCACGATCGCCGCCGGTGGTACGTCCCGACTGAGAGAAAACAGTGTTCGAGACGACGATCAGGCTTCGACGGCCGAGCCCTGCTTGTGGGTGACGTAGCCGGCGATGCGGTTGCGCACGCCCTTCGATTCGATGTTGGTGAGTTCCTCGACGACGTCCTTGTTGTGCTCGAAGTCCGCCGAGAACGCCCGCGGATATCGCTCCAGCAGGATCGTCCCGGTCTTTTTGACGTATGCGGGTTTGATTGCCATGTAGACCCGTTACCGACTCGGGGCCTAAAAGGATTCGAATCGCCCGTCTAACGCCGGCAGATCGACAGCCGTCTCCAGGCGCTGCCAGGCGACCTGCTCGCGCTCGCCGCCACACCGTTCGATAACGTCCGCGAAATAGGCTAGCCGCGCTGCGAGGCGGTCGTCGTCGTAGGCCGGGACGCCGAGCCGGGAGGCTGCGACCGTCGCCTCGATCACGGCGGCGTACCCCCGGTTCGTCGTCGTTACCGTTTCGCGCTCGACCGCCGACTCGACCGGTTCGAGCGCCCATTCGACCCATTCGGTTCCGTCTTCCGTTCCGGCGTCGATCTCTTCGACCGCCACGCGCGCCCAGGCGTCGGCACTCGAGAGGATCGGTTCCTCGATCTCCCGGACTGTCAGCGCCGCTTCGACGAAGTCCACCGGATCCCGAGTGAACTGGACGTGGGCTTCACCAACCCGCTCGAAGTTCCGGCGCGTCCGCGTTTGTCCCCAGGTCGTCGCGGTGACTGGATCGTCGGCCGATAGTCCCAGCGCAGCGACGTTGTACGATCCGTCCGGCCCCTGCGTCGTCACGACGGACTCGGTGATCCCGCGCAGTTCGACGGGCCAGTCCTCGCTCACACCTCGGCCCCCCGTTCGAGCGCGACGAACAGCCCGCCGGCCAGCATGTCGGCCGTCGTTCCGGGGTTGATCCCCTCGGCGACGAGTTCGTCGGCGAGCGTTTCGGGATCGGTGTCGCCCTCTCGGGCGGCCTCGGCCCGTCCACGAACCTCGCGGGCCGTCTCTTCGCCGTGGTTGATCGCGACGAAGGTGTCAGGGTCGGCTGCGAGCAATTCGAGAAACACATCGGCGGCGCGATCAGGCAGCGGTCCGTCGCGACTCACGAGCTGGTCCGCAGCGTCGAAAGTCCGTTCGAACCCGCTCGTCCACTCGCGGGCGATACCGTCGTGATCGGTCGAGCGAGCCAGCACGTCGGACAGCGACAGGCCACGCTCTCGGATTTCAGGGACCGCATCGCTTCCACGACGGACATCCAGGGCGTCCATGTCGTCGGGTGGGTCGGCGACAGCGACGTCGACGTGCTCGAACGCGCGGTAGAACCCCGCAGCGTCCTCGACGCCAGTCCCCTCGGCGACGGTTGTGGCCCGTTCCGGCGTCAACTCCCCCAGCGCGGCGGCCCGGACCAGCGGCGCGAGCAACAACAACCCGCCGAACTGGGTGTTGCCGCCGGACTGGTCGCTCATGCCCGCGACCGCCTGCTCGAAGGCCACCCCGATCGGTGGTCCGTCAGGATCTGCCAGGTCTCGAAGCCCCTCACTTGCGCCCACGGCCCCAGCGAGAAAGTGCTCGAAACGGAGGTCGTCGTGATCGCGGTGGCGGTCGACGTTGCCCGGCTTGGGCGTCGTTGCCACTTCCAGCAGGAGGGCGAGTTCGGCCTGTTGGGCGATGGTTCGCGTCATTGTGTGGCTTCCCTCGTGGCTGTCTCGGCCGATTCGAACCACCCTTCAGTCGCGTTTCGGACGCGTTTGAGCACGGCGGGGCGGTCGCTTGGCCGACCGACACTGACGGCGTCCGCGCCGCAGGCGAGGTACTCGCGGACCGTCTCCCGGTCGCGGACGCCGTTGTTGGCGATGACAAACAGATCGGTCGCGGCGACGATTTCGGCGACGACGCCTTCGCTGTCCATCGCGTCGACGTGGACGGCGTCCGCCCCCGCTGCCTCGATCCGTCGGGCAACGGCCAGGAGGTCGACGCCGTCGATCTCTGTCCGGACTTTCACGCTGACGGTCGCGCCGGCATCGGCCGCGGTCTCGACCTGCTTGGCGAGTCGATCCGGCTCGGCCAGCAACGCTTCTCCCGCCCCTGTCTCGCACATCTCGTCCTGTCGGCAGTGGGCGTTGAGCTCACAGATCGCGCCGTGGTCGGCACAGCTCTCCGCGATCCGTTCGAGCGGCTCGCGGGATGCACTCCGGACGTTCAGCCCGGCGACGAGCGGCTCGTCGGCGAGCCGATTCAGTTGCTCGTCGGCGAACGCGAACGGATTTGCGGGCAGGAACTCCTCACGGTCGCGGTCTTCGACCATCTTGCGGGCGGCCGCCCGCGTCGGCTCGTCGATCGCCAATCCGCCGAGGAACGCCGCGCCGACGTGTGGGATAGTTGCTTTTGCCCACTCGACATCTGACTCGCCACTCAGGCTGGCGGCGGCGACCCGTGGCTCGAACGGCAGGGGCTCGACACCACTCACGCCACCACCTCCAGGGCCTCCCGGACGGCCCGGGCGACTCGGGCGGCGTCCTCGTCGGTGTCGAGCGTCGTGTCCGTGCGGACTGTCGGCCGGTCGAGATCGGTCCCGTCAGCCTCGTCGAGGACGAACCCGTCCACGAATGGATACGCTGCCGCGACCCCAGCTGTCGAGGGATCGTACCCTTCCGCGGCCATGAGTTTCGCCGCTGGACCGGAGAAGACCTGGTCCTCGACGAAGGGGGAGACGGCGACGACGGGCGTCTCGTCGAGGGCGGCGGCGATGTCGTCGATGGCAGTCATCGGCCCGATGCTCGTGATCGGGTTCGACGGGCCGATCACGACCGGGGCGGAAAGGGCATCGAGGACCGCGTCGGTCGCCGCCGCGTCTTCCGCGCCACGAAACTCGACTGAATCGACCGTGGGTTCGCCATCACGGGCCACCCAGAACTCCTGGAAGTGCATTGGCCCGTCGGGCGTGTGGACGATTGAAGCGACGGAGTCGTCGCTCATCGGCAGGATCTCGCGGTCGACTCCGAGGGCGTCGCCGAGAATCCGCGTTGCCTCCGTGAGTGTGTGCCTTTCGTCGAGGAGGCTTGTCCGGGTGACGTGGATCGCCCGATCGCGATCGCCGATGTACATGAACTCGCCGACGGCCGAGAAGCGTCGCCAGTCGGCGAGGTCGCGGCCGGCAGTCTGGCGCTCGTCGGGGAGATATCGCGGGCCGCCATCCAATCCCGCCCGCTCACTCAGCGTCCGGACGTACTCGTGGGTCTCAGCCGTGTCGCCGTCGATCCCCCACCAGGTGTCCGTATCGAGGATCTCTCCCGCCTGAAAGAGACACGTATCGACGTCGGGGCAGACCAGCAGGCCGCCCAGTTCGACGTCGTCGCCCGTGTTCGCGACGACGGTCGTCTCCGACGGCGGAAACACGTCGTCGGCACCGGCGAGCAGCTTCGGGGTTCCCGTCCCGCCGGCGAGAAACGTGATCATATCGACCGTTGCGTCCAGGACACTCATAAGGGTGTGTCTTCACCCCGATTCCTCCTGACATCGACCCACGTTTCAAACCTGAGAATTGGAGGTATAGACTCAAGACTCTGGGTCGCAGTTCATTGCATATGGATGACGCGTATCGGTTCGCGCCGGCCGCCCCCGATGAAGAATACGTCCACGGGGCGGCTGCGCCGGGGTGGCACTCGGCTGCCGATCAGGCGGTAGCCGTCTCAGCCTGGATCGAGTTCATGCGAGACCGGGGAATCCGACGAGTCTGTTGTCTGTTGCCAGGTGCCGATGCTGATGGCTGTGGGTACAATCTCGAAGAGTATACGGCTGCCTTCGGTGAAGACAACGTTGTTCACGCACCGCTGTTGGACCGGCAACTCGGCGACAGTACCGTCCTCGAAGAAACCATCTTGCCCTTTCTTGAAGAATCTGTTCGGCGTGACGAGCCAGTTGTCGTCCAGGGGCTCTCCGGACTGGGACGGACCGGGCAGGTACTTGCCGCCTGGCTGGTCTATGGCCGTGGCTACCAGCCCGACCGGGCCGTCGAAACCGTCGAAGCGATGGGCCGCTATCCCGAGGAGCCGATCGAATTCGACCGGACGACCGAGGAAGACTTGCTCGGGCACCTGGAAACGGTTGGCTGACCTGCTTCCCGGGATCTCGCTCGATTCACTGCGTCGCCACTGTCTCTGAATCCGTCGACACGTAGGCCACCCACTGTTTTGAGGTGGCGCTTCATACGGTCGAGCATGAAGACGATCAAGGACAGCGTCCACGACTACATCGAGGTCGAGGGCGTGGCGCTGTCGCTGCTGGACACGCCGCCACTCCAGCGGTTGCGACACGTCAGCCAGCTCGGTACGGTCACGCTGGTGTATCCCTCAGCGAACCACACGCGATTCGAGCACAGCCTCGGCGTCTACCATCTCGCCGACCAGGCGCTTGAACACCTCGGCATCTCCGGCCAGCAGGGCGAACGCGTCCGTGCGGCTGCGTTGCTTCACGATATCGGTCACGGCCCGTACAGCCACAACGTCGAGGGGTTGATCCACCGACACACGGGCAAGTACCACGACGACGTTCACGACCTGATCGGCGAGGGCCAGGTCGCACGCGTGCTGACCGAAGCGGGGCTGAATCCCGATGCAGTCGCGGATCTGGTGGCTGGGGACGGTGAACTCGGCCAGCTCGTCTCGGGCGAACTCGACGTCGACCGGATGGATTATCTCGTCCGGGACGCCCATCACACGGGCGTCCCCTACGGCACTATCGACCACGGGCGACTCGTCCGGGAACTGCGCTTCCGGGACGGCGAACTCGTCCTCGCTGAGGGCAACGTCCAGACTGCCGAGAGCCTCCTGCTCGCTCGCGCGCTGATGACGCCGACGGTCTACAGCCATCACGTCGCCCGCATCGCCAAGGCGATGCTTCGTCGTGGCAGTGCCCGCCTCCTCGAGGAGACCGAGACCAGCCCCGAAACGTTTCGACGGATGGACGACGCCGAACTGCTGGTCGCGCTGCGCTCGACCGAGGAGACGGCCGAGATCGGGCGGCGGTTGACTTACCGCGATCTCTACAAGCGTGCGGTGTGGGCCGAGCGCGGTGCGGTCCCTGCGGACCTCCTTGCGATGGAGCAGGGGGCGATCCGCGAGCGCGAGCGGGCGATTGCTGCGGACGCGGGCGTCGACCCGGAAGCAGTCATCCTCGACGTGGCCCCGGACCCGTCGATGGCCGAGTCGAGTTCCCAGGTACTCGTCAACGGGACTGTGCGCCGGCTCGAAGAACAATCGACGCTCGTGCGTGCGCTGCAGGCAGCCCAACGCGACCGCTGGCGGCTCGGCGTCTACGCCCCGACGGACGTCCGCGAGCGCGTCGGCGACGCCGCCGTGCGAACGCTCGGCCTCGACATCGATGGCGCGCGCGTCAGCGACACGCCGCGGGGGATTCATGCAACCTTAGACGAGTTCGAGTGATGGTTGTGGTCTGCCGTCGGCGAGCACATGGTTTACTTCTCTGATGCATCCGCTGGGTCATACTCGAAGATGTCCTCGATCGCACAGTCGAAGTGTCTTGCGAGTTTGAACGCCAGTTCGAGGCTCGGGTCGTAGCGCTCCCGTTCGAGCGCGTTGATCGTCTGTCTGGAGACGCCGACCGCGTCGGCGAGTTCCCCCTGCGTGATGTCCTCTTTCGCCCGCCAGACCTTGAGATCGTTCTCCATGGTTACATCTGTCGTCGGTAGTACTCGTTTGCTACCTGCTGAACCACGATACTTCCCACGATGAACCCCAGCAGCACCGGGATCATCGGGAGGTCGAGATTCGTCATGCTAAGGATCAACAGCACCACTGACAGGCCGACCAGCAGTCCGCTCCAGGAGATTGCGGTTGCCTTGTAACTGATCTGCTTGCTCCGCTCGTCGGCGATCCCCGCCCGATCCAGTCGTCTGTAGTACGCGTACCCGGCGACACCGGCGACCCCCATCAGACCGATACCGGCCCAGAACGGGGAGAAGGCCGGGATCGAATCTTCGAGCATTGCCATGGTGAAACCGAACCCGATACCGCCCAGGAACATCCCCACGATTACGACTCTGATACGACCGATCGAACTCCAGTTGGTGAATTCCATTGTTGAAAGCCTCATGATTACATCTGTCGACGGTAATACTCGATCGAAAGCTCGTGGACGGCGATGTTCAGGCCGACGAGGCCGAGCAGGAGCGGCCAGACTGGGCCGGTATACAACGGCGTCGCCAGGACGGTCCCGAGCCCTGTCACCCCGAGTAACAACGCCCCATGGGCCAGGCGGGATGCACGGCGCTCGATCGATCGCTGGCGCTCGTCGGCGTCCGGGACTGTTCGTATCTCACGCCAGTACCAATACCCGCCGACGGCTCCCATACCCACCATCCCAGCCAGGAGGCCGATCGCTGCGATGCCAGTACCCTCGAACGGGTCCATCGCCGCCTCGAGGACGACCCCGAACAGGATAGCGGCGGCGAAGGCCACGAGCAACCTGACGCGCTTGGCTCGATACCACATTGTCATGGCTTCCCTCGGTACTCGACGGTCTGCTCGTCGTCAAACTGTCGCTCGCCTGTCGTGGTTGTCCCCTCCGCCGATGCCACGACCGACGCGTGTCGATACCGTTTTGTCCGCATCTCTGTGTAAAGCTAACTTTACCAAGAGTCATAAAAGTTTTCCATTACGTCGGATAGTGGTGTCACTCCGAACAACAACGCCGGCTCGAGTCGACGCAACCGCCGGTCGGCCAGGAGCCTCCTCCCTTGGAACCGTACGATCCTCGAAACCGTCAAACCCCGCTCACCCCAACGACCCGACCATGCAACTGGAAGGGACGATTCTCCGCGGGCGGGAGTTCGCGCCGGTCGAAGGCCGAGTCGTCGTCGAGGACGGTGAGATCACAGCCGTCGAAGAAGCCAGCATCGACACCGATCAGATCATCCTGCCGGCGTTCGTCAACGCCCACACGCACATCGGCGATTCCATCGCAAAAGAAGCCGGGGCCGGCCTCAGCCTCGACGAACTCGTTGCGCCGCCGGACGGGTTGAAACACCAGCTCCTCCGTGAGGCGAGTCGCGAGGAGCTTGTCGCTGCCATGCGGCGCTCGCTTTCGTTCATGGAACGGGCCGGAACTGGTGCGTTCCTCGAGTTCCGGGAGGGCGGTGTCTCCGGCGTCGAAGCGATCGAAGCGGCCCTCGACGGGCTCGCGATCGAGGGCGTGATCCTGGGCCGGGAGACGATCGACGCGATGGCCGCCGCCGACGGCTTCGGCGCAAGCGGCGCACGCGACGGCGAGTTCGGGGCCGAACGCTCGGCGACACGCGAGGCCGGCAAACTCTTTGGCATCCACGCCGGTGAGCGTGACAGCGACGACGTCAACCCGGCGCTGGATCTGGATCCGGACTTCCTCGTTCATATGGTCCACCTCGACGCGATTCACTACGAACGCCTCGACGACGAGGGGACACCGGTCGTCCTCTGTCCACGTTCGAACCTCGTGACCGACGCCGGGGTCGCGCCGGCCCGCGAACTCTTCGACCGCACGACAGTCGCACTCGGGACGGACAACGTGTTCCTCAACAGCCCGTCGATGTTCCGCGAGATGGAATTCGCCGCGAAACTCTACGACGTCTCGGCGCGGGAAGTCCTGCAGATGGCGACGGTCGCCGGTGCCGAGATCGCCGGGCTGGACGCCGGCGTGATCGAGCCGGGACGCGAGGCTCGGCTGCTGGTTCTGGACGGCGACTCGGACAATCTCGCCGGCGCGGAAGACGTCGTCCGCGCCGTGGTTCGGCGGGCCGGCGTCGACGACGTGACTGACGTCCTCCTCGCGAACTGATTTCATCCCGGGCAACCGCCTATTTGGACAGACGACTGACATGGCCTCTTATGTCGGGGGGCGTTGTACGTTAACATAGGTCCATGTACGACCGCATTCTCGTTCCGACGGACGGGTCTGAGGGCATCGACGCCGTCATCGAGCACGCCCTGGAGCTGGCAGCGGTTCACAATGGGACGGTTCACGGGTTATACGTCTTGGACACGGCGACCATGAGTCGGATGCCGATGGACACGTCCTGGGAGGCCGTCTCCGGTATGTTGCGCGAAGAGGGCGAGCAGGCACTGGCACAGATCGGGGAACTGGCCGACGGGGACGTCCCTGTCGAGACCGAGATGACCGAAGGTGCGCCAAGTCGGGAGATCGCTGCCGCTGCCGAGCAATCGGACGTCGACCTGATCGTCATGGGGACCCATGGCCGGGGCGGACTCGATCGACTGTTGCTGGGGAGCGTCGCCGAGCGCGTCGTCCGATCCGCGCCGGTCCCGGTGTTGACCTACCGGGTCGGCGATCCGCCGGCAGTCAGCAGTCCTGACGAGTGAGGTCACTGCTCGCTACGGTGGTGTCGAAAATATGAACGGGACCGCCGGTCAGTGGTCGCCGGTGTCTTCGTAGACCCACTCAGCGTCGGCGCGCTCGTAGTCGACCAGTTCCTCGTCGTCGAAGAACAGCTCGATCTCGCGTTCGTTCGCTCCGGGATCTTCGTTGTCCGAGCCGTGGATGATGTTGTGCCCCAGGTCGAGACCGTAGTCGCCCCGGATCGTGCCGGGGGCGGCCTCGGCGGGATCGGTCGCGCCCATCATCTGGCGGACCTGCCGCGTCGCGTCCGCGCCCTCCCAGACCATCGCCATGACCGGGCCGGAGGTGATGAACTCGACGAGCCCGTCGAAGAAGGGCTTGTCTTCGTGTTCGCCGTAGTGCTCGTGAGCGAGGTCCTCGTCGATCTGCATGAACTTCGCGCCGACGAGTTTCAGGCCGCGCTCCTCGAGCCGGGAGACGATTTCGCCGATGAGTCCGCGCTGGACAGCGTCGGGCTTGGCCATGACGAACGTGCGCTCATCGTGATGGCTCATGCGTCAGCCTCCGTCGGCTCCTCCGTGTCGGTCTCCTCGGCGTCTGCGTCAGCTTCGGCGTCAGATTCGTCGTCCGCGTCGACTTCGTCTTCGGCCTCGTCTGCTTCGACTTCGTCTTCGGCCTCGTCCGCATCGTCAGCGGCTGCAGCGTCTTCGGCAGCTTCGTCTTCGTTTTCGGTCTCGGCTTGCTCGTCAGCGTCGGCGGTGTCCGTTTGCTGCTCGGCGGCAGCGTCGCCGCCCGTTCCGCGACCGGCCTCGGTCCAGGAGAGATCGCGTGCCTCCCGACCGAGATCGGCGTTCTTCTCGCATTTCGACGAGCAGAAGTGGATCGTCGTCCCGTTCTTCCGGACGAACATCGTCCCGGTGCCGGGCTCGATGTCCGCGCCGCAGTAGTCACATTCGCGTGTCTGTGGCATTATTGGCCTCCGATGGCGTCCGCCTCGCGTGCGGTCTCGCGCAGCTGGAGGACGTCCCCCTCGCGCACGCCACCGAGCACGTTGCGGGTGATGATTCGGCCCTTGTTCTCGCCCTCGCGGATGCGGCACTTGACCTGCATGGCCTCGCCGTGCATCCCCGTCCGGCCCACGACCTCGATGACCTCCGCGGGCGTGGATCCGTCGTCGGTGGACTCCTCAGCGCTCATGCGTGATCACCTCAGCGGAGATCCTCGACCTTCCCGGCGATGTCCTCGACGTCGCCGTCGGCGTCGCCCGCATCGACGATCGCGGCCGCCGCGGAGCCGACTTCGAGGCCGGCCGCGTGACCGAGATCGTCCTGGGCGCCGACGAACAGATAGGGGACGTCCTTCTCGGCTGCGAGTTCCGGAATGTGCATCACGATCTCCTCCGGCTGAACGTCCTCGGCGACGACGACGAGCTCGGCGTTGCCGCGCTCGATCGCCTTGGTCGTCTCGTTGGTTCCTTTCTTTACTCGGCCTGTGTCTCGCGCGACCTCGAGCGCCTCGAGGGCGTCATCTTCGAGGTCCGCGGGAACATCGAAATCGACGTATACTGGCATGGGTTGGATCACCTCCTGCACGTGGGCTCACACTCCCCCGCCGTGCGGGACCGTCCCCGGACGGGCAGATCCCGGCGTCGCCCCGGAGATCGAGGCGGCGCGAAAGTCCTAGATGGCTAGGAGTATCATCAACCCCGTGCAGGCTGTACCCGAACGTGGTCCGGCGGACGTAAAAGCGCTTTCGAAGCCGCTTGCGCGTGTGAGGCCGCCACACGACGGTCGAGATCTGTCGACAATGGCCGACCCTCACCTGCTGAATCGATGGGTCCATGTGCGTACTCACCCATTCGGGAGCCATGATCGAGGACGTGGTCGTCCCGCTCCGTGCGGAGGCCCGGAACGCCGACGAACGTCGGCTGCTCGTGGTCCACGGCGATCCCGCAAGAACGCGCTCGACCGCCGCGACGGCCGTCGAGAGCGTCATCGCGGACGACGAGACCGTCACTACCGTCAGTCCGGGCGACGGGCTGACAAGCGACCTTGCTGGAGCGTCTCACGAACACCTCGAACCGGCGCATGCAGACCGCCTGCTCGGCCGAACCCGTGACGTGGTCGTCCTTGACTGCCACGAACGGTGTGATCCCAACGCCCTCGGCCGCGTCGTCGGCGCGGTCGACGGTGGGGGGCTGTTCGTGTTGCTCGCGCCGCCGCTCGATCGATGGAGCGATCGCCGTGACGCCTTCGACGAGTCACTGGCCGTTCCGCCGTTCGACCGTGCGGACGTGTCGGGACATTTCCGGTCCCGGCTCGTCGAGACGCTTCGAACCCATCCTGGAATCGCCATCGTCGATGCCGAGGCGGACCGTGTCGAACGCGACGGACTGACTCATCCAGCCCCGCGTCTGGATAGCGATGTCCCAGCCCCGCCGGACGATCATGCGTTTCCCAGTGCAGCCTACGACGCGTGTCTCACAGCGGACCAGGTCGAATGTGTGTCCGCCCTCGAGGCGCTCCGTGCAGCAGGCAACGCCGTCGTGATCGAGGCTGACCGCGGACGCGGCAAATCGAGCGCTGCCGGGCTGGCGGCCGGGAGTCTCGCACTCGCTGGCCAGGACGTCCTCGTGACCGCGCCACAGTACCGGAGCGCGGCCGAACTGTTCGCCCGCGTCGAGGAACTCGCGACGGCGGTCGATGCGGAGGTCGAACGTGATCGGGAAGCCGATCCACGGGCGATCGGGGTCGGCGACGGGTGCGTCCGGTTCGAACCCCCGACCGAAGCGACCACACACGCCGAGGACGTCGACGCCCTGTTCGTCGATGAGGCCGCGGCACTGCCGGTCCGTGTTCTCGAAGCACTCTTGGCTGCGCCGGCCGTTGCGTTCACGACGACCGTCCACGGCTACGAGGGCGCAGGCCGGGGGTTTTCTGTGCGGTTCCGGGACCGACTCACTGACTCTGCCTTCGACGTTACCGAGCGCCAGCTGACAGAACCGATCCGGTACGCTGCGGGCGATCCGGTCGAAGTCTGGGCGTTCCGGGCGCTGTTGCTCAACGCGCGTCCACCAGCGGCGCAACTCGTCGCCGGCGCGACGCCGGAGTCAGCCTCCTACGCGCGGCTCGAACCGGCCGAACTGCTCGCTGACGAGCACTTGCTCCGGGAAGTCTTCGGCCTCCTCGTCGCCGCCCATTACCGGACGGAGCCAGCTGACCTCGCCCGGTTACTCGACGCCCCGAACGTCAGCGTGCGGGCGCTCACCCACGACGGGCACGTCGTCTCGGTCGCCCTGCTGGCTCGTGAGGGCGCGTTGCCGCCCGACTTGCGGGCTAAGATGTACGAGGGGTCCCGCGTCGCGGGAAACATGATCCCCGACGTCCTGACGAGCCAGTTGCGGGACGAGGCGGCCGCCGTCCCCGTCGGCCAGCGTGTCATGCGGATCGCGACTCACGACGCCGTCCGGGAGCGCGGATTGGGATCGCATCTCCTCGCCGAGATCGAATCCGAGTTCGTGCCCGACGTGGACTGGCTCGGGACCAGTTACGGTGCGACGCCGGCACTCGTCGACTTCTGGGCCCGGAACGGCTATCACACGGTCCACCTTTCGACCTCGCGAAACGAGCGCAGCGGCGAGCACTCGGCGATCATGCTGACTGCGACGTCGGACGACGGGCGGGCACTGCTGGATCGACACACCGAGTGGTTCCTCGACCGCGTCGGCGGGATGCTGTCGGACCCACTCGCCGATCTCGATCCCGACGTCGTGCGGGCAGTCCTGCGGACAGTCGACGGGACTCCGGAACTCGACCTCACTGCCTTCGAGTGGCGTGTGCTCGCCGGGTCACCGCACGGTGCTGGACTCTATGCTACTGCCCCGGCAGCGTTTGCCCGACTGGCGCTTCGGCATTGCTCTGGGCCGCGCGACGGGGGCGAGCTGACAGCTCGCCAGGAACGATTGCTGGTCATGAAAGCACTTCAGCGCCGACCGTGGGCTGCGGTGACGGAACGGCTAGACGTCGACTCCCAGCGGGAGTGTATGCGCACGCTGGGGAGGGCCATCGGGACGTTGGTGGCGGCGTCAGACGAGGCCGTGCCACGAGCGGAGCGGGATCGGTTCGGCTGAGAGCGAGCCATGCCCTGGCCTGACTGACTAGTCAGTAAGTTTTTGAAGCGCAGACAACTAGGGCCAGTACCGATGGATAGCGAGACTGACGAGGAGATCCTTCGAGCGACCGGTCGTGCGCTCTGTGCTCACGGGTTTGCGGATCTGACGATCAAGCACATCGCCGAGGAATCCTCGTTGACGACCGCGGCGATACACTATCACTTCGATACGAAGGAAGCGCTCCTGACCGCATTCCTGGATCGGTCGATCGACCGGATCGAGCGGCAGCTGGCGGCTGAGACGGCTGATCCGCGGCGGCGACTCGCGCAGTTTCTCGACGTCCTCTTTACGCCCCCGGAGACCGACGACGGGGAGTTCGCCGTCGCGCTGATGGAACTGAAGGCACAGGCCCCCTACCAGGACGGGTTTCGGGACCACTTCGAGCGGTTCGACCAGCGGATGCGCCAAGAAGTTCGGGCGGCCGTCAACGAGGGTATCGAGGCAGGCGAGTTCGCC
The DNA here is from genome assembly GCF_000023945.1 of Halorhabdus utahensis DSM 12940. Lineage (NCBI taxonomy): Archaea > Methanobacteriati > Methanobacteriota > Halobacteria > Halobacteriales > Haloarculaceae > Halorhabdus > Halorhabdus utahensis. Next base: position 734,188 of record NC_013158.1, on the reverse strand, counting down.
ACAGTCGATCCTGCGACGGTCGCACGGAGTGTCGTCACGATGGCCAACGGTGGCCACGTCCGCGGCGTCGCACTCGGCGAGGAGCCAGCGGAAACGCGCGCCGTCGTTGCGGCGTACTTAGCACAGAGCCTGGGCTGGGCTCCGGAGGTCGACGCGTGAGCCTGTTCAAAGGCCAGTCGGAACTGGCGCTCACCGAGGGCAGCATCGTCAAACCCCTCTTTTACCTCTCGCTGCCGATCGTCGTCACGAACCTGTTGCAGGTGGCCTACAACATCGCCGACACCTTCTGGCTGAGCGGCATCGGTGGTGAGGCCGGTACCGACGCCGTTGCGGGGATCACCTTCGCGTTTCCGCTGGTGTTCCTGCTCATCTCCTTCGGGATGGGGCTGTCAGTCGCCGGCAGCGTCCTGGTCGCCCAGCACTTCGGTGCCGAGGAGCGTAGCGAGGCCCGGTACGCGGCCTCCCAGACGGTCGCCTGGGCGATCGGTGGCTCGGCGCTGCTCGGCCTGCTGGCCTTCCCCGTCGTCGGCCCCCTCATCGAGTTGTTGGGGGCTTCGCCGAGTGTCCTCCCCGGTGCACGCGCCTACATGCGGGTCATCGCGCTCGGCCTGCCGTTCATGTTCGGCTTCTTCGTGTTCATTGCGCTGATGCGCGGGTCGGGCGACACGATCACGCCCATGCTCGTCATGTTCGGGACCGTCGTCCTGAACATCGCCCTGGACCCGTTCCTGATCTACGGGTGGACGCTGGTCGAGAACGCCCCAGTCGTCGGGACGATCGCGTTCCCCGAACTGGGTATCCAGGGGGCGGCGATCGCGACGGTGTTCTCACGGAGCCTTGCGATGGTCGTCGGCCTGGCGATCATGTTCTCGGGTCGCCGCGGCGTGCGCATCGACCTCCGGTCGATGCTGCCAAGCATCGGCTACCTGCGGACGCTGCTGCGGGTCGGCCTGCCCGCGAGCGTCGAGTCCACTGGCCGGGCGCTGTCGGTCAACGCCATGCTGATCGTCGTCGGCATGTTCGCCGATCCGGTTGTCGCCGCCTTCGGCATCGGGACGCGCGTGTTCTCGGTCATCTTCCTGCCGGCGATCGCCGTCGGCCGGGGCGTCGAGACGATGACCGGCCAGAACATCGGCGCGGGCAAGCCCGAGCGGGCCGGGATGGCCGCCTACGCCGCCGCGAAGGCGATGTTCGCCATCCTGTCGGTCCTCGGGCTGCTGATCTTCCTGTTCCCCCGGCCGATCGTCGCGCCGCTGTCGCCCAGCGCCGAGGTGACGGCGATCGGCGTCGAATTCATGCGCTACACCGCCCTCTCGTTTGGCTTCATCGGCGTGATCCGGGCGTTCTCCGGGAGCTTCCGCGGGGCGGGCAAGACGCTGATCGCGGCCGCCATCGCCGTGCTTACCCTGGGCGTGATTCGCCTCTCGGTCGCGTTTGTGACCTCGCAGTTCTGGCTCGGGCGAACCGGCATCTGGGTCGCTTTCGTCGTCTCGAACGCCGGCGGCGCGCTGATCGCCTGGCTGTGGTATCGGCGGGGGACGTGGCGGGACGGTGACGTCCGGGAGAATATCGAGGTCGACGCGACCGATCCCGCCGAGACCGAACCGGAGCCGACGGTCGACGACTGACCGGCGCGAACCGAAACGCTAACCCCCGGGAGTGACTGATCTAGCGGCAGCAATGGCCGACTCACCAAAAGAGGGGCTCCGGAGTGCGGAGGTCACCGAGGGGGCCGACCGTGCGCCCCATCGATCGCTGTTTCGTGCGGCGGGACTGAGCGACGAGGAGATACATAATCCCCACATCGGGATCGCCAACTCCTGGAACGAGATCGTCCCCGGCCACGTCCACCTGGACGAACTCGCCGAATACGTCAAGGAAGGCGTCCGCGAGGCCGGCGGGACGCCCCTGGAGTTCAACACCATCGCCGTCGACGACGGCATCGCGATGGGTCACGAGGGCATGCGCTCCTCGCTGCCCTCCCGGGAAGTCATCGCCGACTCGGTCGAACTCATGGCCAACGCCCACCAGTTCGACGGTATCGTCGCGCTCGCGTCCTGCGATAAAATCGTCCCTGGCATGTTGATGGCGATCGCACGCCTCGATATTCCGGCGATCGTCGTCACTGGCGGACACATGGCCGCCGGCGAATTCGAGGACGAACCGGCCGACCTCGTCACCGTCTTCGAGGGCGTCAGCCAGTACGAGGAGGGCGAGATGACCGACGACGAACTCTACGAACTCGAGTGCAACGCCTGTCCGGGCGAGGGATCCTGTGCCGGGATGTTCACCGCGAACACGATGGCCTGCGTCACGGAGACGCTCGGACTCTCCTGGACAGAATGTGCGACCCACGGTGCGACCGACGAGCGCAAGTTCGAGATCGCCCGCGAGTCCGGTCGGCAGATTCTCGACCTCGTCCAGAAGGACGTCCGCCCCTCGGAGTTCCTGACGCGGGAGGCCTTCGAGAACGCCGTCGCCGTCGACCTGGCCCTCGGTGGCTCGACCAACACCATGCTCCACATCCCGGCCATCGCCCAGGAGGCGGGCCTGGACATCACGCTCACCGATTTCGAGGAGATCGCGGCACGAACGACTCACCTCGCACACATGAGTCCCGCCGGCCCCTGGCGGATGGAGCACCTGCGCGAGGATGGCGGATTGCCCGCGCTCTATCGTCGGATCGAGGATCTCCTCCACCTCGATCTTCCCACCGTCGACGAGAAAACCATCGGCGAGCGCATGGAGGCAGGCGACGAACCCGGTGAGGTCATCCAGCCGCGCGACGACCCGGTCCACGCTGAGGGCGGCCTGTCAGTGCTCCGGGGGAACCTCGCGCCCGAGGGTGCCGTCGTGAAGTCCGGCGCGATGGACGAGGACATGCACCAGTTCGAAGGCCGTGCGCGGGTCTTTGAGTCTCAGCAGGCGATGCTCGATGCCTACGACGAGGGCGCGATCGAGCCCGGCGACTTCGTGGTCATCCGGTACGAGGGCCCGAAGGGCGGCCCCGGGATGCCCGAGATGCTCGAACCGACCTCGAAGATCAGCGGGTCACCGCGTCTCTCGGGCGAAGTCGCGCTGCTGACCGACGGTCGCTTCTCGGGCGGCACGCGCGGCGCGGCCATCGGCCACGCCAGTCCCGAGGCGGCCGCGGGCGGCCCGATCGGGCTCGTCGAAGAGGGTGACACCATTCGGATCGACGTCGACGAGGGCGTGCTGTCGCTGGAGGTCTCGGACGACGAACTTCGCGAGCGCGCTGCGGACTGGGAACCGCCGGAACTCGAGGCAAGCGGGAATCTCGAACGGTTCGCCGCGATGGCAACCAGCGCCGCCACTGGTGGGGTCTTGGAAGTGCCGGACCTGCCGACGCCGTCGATCCAGGTGCCGTCCGATGGCACGTCGACACCGGCGGACGACTGAGTCCTGTTAGGCCCCGACCAGCGCCCCCATCACCGCCGATTCCGCCCGTCGGAGAACCGTCGAGGCCGTGCTGCGCGCGACGCCCGCCGCGTCGGCGACCGCCTCCAGCGACGCCCCTCGGGGCACTTCGTAGTATCCGAGTTCGGCGGCGGTCTCGACGAGTTCGAGCTGACGACCGGTCAACTGGCCGGCGATCGCCCCGTGTCTGCGGTCGAAGTCACCCAACTCCAGCACCTCGACGTCGACGCCCGGACCCGCCTCCAGCTGCTCGACGAGGGTGCTCAGCGAGTCGTCGGTGCCGACGACCGTGATGTGGGTTCGGGCGCGGCTGTCGTAGACGATCGGCGGCATGACAACGAGGTTCAGGTCGGCGAAGACCGTTCGCCAGACCCGCTCTTCCTCGCGAGTCTCCTGGCAGACGTAGATGTAGAAGCTTTCATCGTCGATTGGCGTCAGCGTGTACTCGGGAATCGAGTCGACGTCGTCGATCGCCTCGCGATAGGCTGCCCGGTCGCCGACCGCGTAGAACAGCGCGTACTCGACGTCGCGGCCGGGCAGGACGTTCCAGGTCAGCAACTCCTCGCGCTCCATGCGGTCGCTCTCCCGGAGGAACTCCTGCATCGGATGGTGCAACTCCGCCGGCAGGTCCAGCCTGGCACGGAGGTATCGCATGCCCGGGTCGACGGCGGGGGATAATAAATAGCCTAGTGACGTCGGCCGAGCGCTGGTTGGGCCGCGCGGCGAACGAACAGCCATGGCAGAGACACAGGGGTCGTCGACCGAACGGGGCGAACAGCCGAGTGAGACGCCACCGGGACCGGGCGGGTTGCCGCTGCTGGGGAACACGCTGGATCTCTATCGCGATCCGTGGGCATTGTACGAGGAGCTGGAATCGTACGGCGATGTCGTCCACTATACGGCCGGTGGGAACGACTTCAACGTCGTTCTCGATCCGACTCTCGTCGAGCAGGTATTGTTGACTGATCACGATGCCTACGGCAAGTGGGCGTTGGGGGACGTCGGCGGCGGTATCGGGAGCGAGGGGCTGGTCCTCACGGAGGGCGAGCAGTGGCAGCGCCAGCGCCGGGTGATCCAGGACGCCTTCACGATGGACCGAATCAGGGCGTACGGCGACGCGATGGGGCAGTACGCCGCCGAGGCCGTCGAGGCGTGGGACGACGGCGAGGAGATAGCGCTGAACGAGGCGTTCTCCCGGCTCACGCTCCGGATCCTGGCACACTCGCTGTTCGATCTGGACATCGACGCGGAGGCGGGGACGGTCGCCGAGTTCACGCGGACGGTCAACGACCGCATGGACGTCGACAATCTCACCGCGTTCGTTCCGCTGTGGGTCCCGCTGCCCAGGAACCGCCGGTTCAAGCGGCGCGTCGCGGCCTTCGAATCGTTCGTCGAGGAGCTGATCGAGCAGCGCCGGGCCGACGCCACCGAGCGCGATGACCTGCTGTCGCTCCTGCTGGCCCACGAGGGCGACGGGCTTACCGAGACGGAGATCCGCGACCAGATGACCACGTTCCTGTTCGCCGGACACGAGACGACCTCGCTGGCGTTGACCTACGCCTGCATGGCACTTGCCACCCATCCCGGTCCACGTGAGCGTCTGAACCGGGAGCACGAGAGAGTCCTGGATGGCGGGATTCCCAGCCTCGCACAGCTCCCGCAACTGGAGGCCACCGAGCGGGCGATCAAGGAAGCCCTGAGGCTCTACCCGCCGGTGTACGTCCTCTTTCGGGAGGCCAACCGGGACGTCGAACTCGGCGGCTACCGCGTCCCGTCGGGTCAGAAGGTCACAGTCCCGCAGTTCTGGATCCACCGCAAGGAGGCGTTCTACGACGATCCCGACGAGTTCGACCCGTCCCGATGGACGGACGGCTTCGAGGACGAGCTACACGACTACGCCTACTTCCCGTTCGGTGGCGGTCCGCGCCACTGCATCGGGATGCGATTCGCCATGCAGGAACTGAAGACAGTGCTCCCGACAGTGCTCCAGCGCGTCGACTTTGAGTTGCTCTCGGATCCGGATCCGGACTTCTCCATGGGGGCGACCCTGCGGCCCGCCGAGGATGTCCGTGTGCGAGTCCGGAAACGGGACTGAAACGCACACGCCTTCGGTCAGAACCCGTCTTCCCACCGGAAGACGCCGTTTCGCTTGACGTTCTCTGGTCACTGTCTTCGCCGAATGGTTCGGAACTGTCCCCAAGACTTACTGTACCCAAGCGTAAAGCATTCGTATATGTCAAACGCGAGCGCCGCGGCCGGCGACGACGAACCGGAGACAGTACAGATCAACCTCCGGCTCAGCGAGGCGTTTCTCGAGGACATCGACGCGACCTGGACGGAGGAGGGGTTCAACTCCCGCAGCGAGTTTCTCCGGTACGCCGCTCGCGACGCGGTGAAACACCCGGCGTTCTCCCGTGAGGGGTGGAAACAGATCGCGGCGAGCGAACACGAGTTGCGGTCGGGCGAGGCGGAACTCGTCTCCCGTGACGAGGTGCGTGCGATGATGGACCGGGACGACGATGCCGAGTAGTGACGACTGGACCTGGGCGTTCACATCCCAAGCCGCAGATCAGTTTGAAAATCTCGATGCACACGTGCAGGATCGAATCGTCTCGAAACTCGACGAAGTCGTCGGCTCGGAATGGCGCGATCCCGACGACTTTCTCGAACCACTGACCGGCGGGCCGTTCTCGAAACTCCGCGTCGGCCAGTACCGTCTCGCCTGTGTCCTCGATAGGGAATCGTCAGTCCTCGAAGTCCATCGGATCGAACATCGAAGCGGCGCGTACACCGCCGACGACTAGAAGCCGTCTTCCCACCGGAAGACGCCGTCCCGCTGGATCACTTCGCCGTCGACCGACAGCGTCGCGTCCTCGCTCGTGTCGGCGATCAGGTCGACGTGGATCGCGCTGTCGTTGCCGGATTCGCCCTCGGGCAGACAGGCGTCGTAGGCCCGGCCCAGCGCCAGGTGGACGGTCTCGGCCATCTTCTCGTCGAAGAGGATATTGTCCGTGTAGCGGTCGATGCCGCGATTCATGCCGACGCCGAGCTCGCCGAGCCGACGAGCGCCAGCGTCGGTCTCCAGTAGCGCTGCCAGCGTCTCCTCGCCGGCCGCGGCCGCGTGCTCGACGACGTCGCCGTCCTCGAAGACGAGGTGGACGTCCCGCAGGGTGTTGCCCCGGACCGTCATCGGCACGTCGAAAGTGACCTCGCCCTCGGCGTCGGCGGGCGCGGTGAAGACCTCGCCGCTGGGGAGGTTATGGGAGTCGTAGGCCACCGACGCGGCGCTGTTGACTGCCGTCCGCCCCGCGATCGAGAGCGTGAGATCGGTGCCAGGGGCGTCGATGTGGACCTCGTCGCCCTGGTCGAGAATCGTCTTGAGTCGATCCATCTCTTCGGAGAGGGATTCCCAGTCCCGGAGCGTGGCGTCGTAGACGAACTCGCGGTACTCCTCGAACGCCATCCCGGCCCCCTGGGCGAGTGCGCGGGTCGGATGCAGCGTCGAGACCCAGTCGGTCGCCAGGCGCGCTTCCCGGACCTCTTCTCTGGCGCGGGCAAACGCCTGCTGGCGGTCGTCGGGGACGTCGGCCATTCCAGCGGTGTTGCGTGTACCCTTCAGCACGAGGACGCTGTCGGCGTTCTCGTAGAGTGTGCGTTCGTACTCAGGATCGTCGTCAAAATCGTCGTCGTGCGCTTGGAGATATGCACGCTGAATCTCGTCAGAGCGATAGACGTTCACGAGGTTCGCGCCCCGGTCACCCAGCTTTTCGGCGACCGCGACAGCGAGATCGTGTGCGCCCTCGTCCACGGAGAGAACGACGTCGTCACCCGACTCGATCCGTGCGCTCCAGTCGACCAGCACTGCGGCGTGTTCGTGGATGCGATCGTCCATGCCGGCTGCACGGGAGACGGCGGTAAAACGACGGCGGATGGTCGTCACACAGCCAGTCCGTCGCGAGTTACGCTTTTTTGCTCGAATCGCTTACGTTCGATCGAACCATGTCGTGGCGCAGTCGTTTGCAGGGTCGCCAGACACAGTTTTACATCGAGTTCCTCTACGGCTTCCTGTTTATCGCCGGGTTCGCGCTGCTCATGTTCCAGTTCGATCCCCGCGTCGCGGCGTTCGAAGGGGGGCTCGTGATCGGCTACATCCTCCGCGTCTGGGAGAAGATGTCCATCTACGAGCGCATCATCGAAGAGCGTGTTTCGGAAGCCGCGGAGTCCCAGGTCGAGGCCGAACTCGACGAACAGGTTCCCGAGGAGGTCCAGACCGAAGTACAGGAACAGGTGCCTGCCGAAGTCGAGACGGAATTCGACGACCAGGTGGAGGCAGAGGTCACGGATCGGGTCGAGGAGCAGGTTGTCGATGAAGTCGAGGCGGAACTCGAAGCACAGGTCGCCGACGAGGTCGAAGCTGAACTCGACGAACGTCTCGACGATGACGGAACGACGGCGGACGGGGAAGCGGACACGGCAGCTCCCGGCACGGATCGACAATCCGAGTGAGGGACACGAGTCCTGTCGTCGTCGCGTCCCGTCCGGAGCCTCAGACGACGATCACCGCGCCTTTCATCCCCTGGATCTCGTGGGGCTCACAGACGTACTGATAGGCCCCTGACTCCTCGAAGGTGTAGGCGTAGGTCTCGCTACTGCTGGTCACTGCCGGGCCGCTGTACAGCGGTTCACGGCCGTCAGGTGAGGCCACGTTGTGCGTACTGCCGCGTCCCGTCCACTCCCAGACGACCGTCGTGCCGGGGCTGACCGCGACGACAGCGGGATCGAACGCCCAGTAGCTCCCGTTCCCGCGGGCACCGACGGTGACGGAGACTTCCTCCGCGTCAGTTCGATCCACGCCGGTCCCGTCGAAGTTGCTCGTGTTCGAGAGATACTCTTTGACGTCGTCCGGAACGTCAGTGTACTCGGGATAGTCACTCTCGGTTGATTCGGCCGGTTCGTCGCCCGAGCAACCGGCCAGTGATCCACCAGCAATGCCACCGATAGCAGCGAGTACTGCCCGTCGTTGTACCATGTGGGTCACCTACGGAGTGCCGGGGTGAAAACCGCGTCGCTCGCGAGGGGATCACTGGTCGCTGTCGCGGCGCGGCTCAGGGAGTGACACCGCCGCCTGTGTCCCCGACGTACAGCGCGTAGAGGACGACGAGAAAACCGACCGCGGTGAGGCTACTCTCGACGCCGATACAGACGTCGAACTCGATAAAACCGAGTTGATACAGGAGTCCCCCGGCAAGTGTGCTCGTCGCGACGAGTCCAAGGCCGAGCGTGAGCGTCCGCAGGGAGGGAGAGCCGGTGCGTCGATAGGCCTGATAGGCGAGATACGTGAGGATGCCGGTACATCCCAGGACGATCACCTCGGCCACGGTCACGATAGCCACGCTGCTTTCCATTATCGGCCCTTGTCGGTGTACTCCGCCCGCTGGCCAAATATAAACCGCAGTCAGTTACCACCTCTTGGGAACGTCTCACAGAACGTCGGGGTTGACGACACTCAGTCGGTGGCGTACAGCGAGTAGACGATGACGATGAACCCGCTGGCCGTGAGCCCGGATTCCAGGAGGAGACTCTCTTTCAGCCCAAGCGAGAAGACGATATTCCCGGCACCCGCGAGAAATGCACCGAGTGTAATCACCCCGAACCCAAGTGCCAGTGCGCCCAGCGACTGGGCTTGGGTCCGCCGGTAGGCCCGGTAAGCGAGAAACGTTATCAGTCCACCCAACAGCAGGGTGAGCGTTTTCAGTGCGATGACGGTTATCGAGTGTGGACTCATGTTTCTTTGCGTACCTCCGACCACAGGGTTTCGAGGCGCTCGTCGGCCGTCTGGGCCCGACGGGCGATCTGGACTTCGCACTCGCGGTCGTCCGACAGGCCGACGATGACCTCCTCAAAAGCGACCTCGTAGGTGCTCGCGTGCTGGCCGTCGGGCCGGATCTCGACGCCCTCGGTCAACAGCGAGGCTTCTGTCAGCAGGTCGAGTTTCCGGTAGGTGGTCGACAGCGGAATGTCGCTCGCGTCGGAGATCTCCGAGGCGGTCATGGGTTCGTCGAGTTCTTCGACGATCCGCCGACACTCCGGATCGTCGAGTGCGTCCAGGACGGCCTGTAGATCAGGAGATTCGTCGGCTGCGAACGGATCCCGGACCATTTCATTCCGACCCTCCCCGTCCTGTCGGGAAAACGGATCCGGAATGGATGGGGACGGCGCGCGTTCGTCGAGACCGGTGCATGTCTTCGAGTCGGCGCTTCACCGGAATTTGTGTTTCGGTTCGGCTTCCGCTCCAACCGCTTGCGGCGATCGCCAATCAGTGTCGTCCTCAGCCCCTGGAACCCCAGAATACGCTTCCACGGATTTCGCGTCCTCGCCCGAACCGCTTTCCCGGTCACCGCCCGTCCAAAAAGTATCGAACTTCTGAGCTAAATGGGGCAGAAAGCGGACAATATTGCTGATTGTTTGCTGGCGTTCCTCCGTTAGAGTGTTTCTGTCCCGTCCATCAAAGCGATCTCTCGCGTTCCCAGTACGTGGGAATTCACAGGATTGGTTTGTAGGTTCGTAGAGAAGAACGACCGATGACAGCTAATGCGGACGGTCGACCCGAGGCGATCGACCAACCGCGCGGTCGAGACTCCCGCGAGTGGGAAGTGTTCGTCCGCGAAACGGTTGAGGACCCGCTCAGACACGTCGGAAGCGTCACGGCCGATGAGAAAGCAACTGCCCGCGAGCAGGCTGAATCACTCTTCGGTGACGTCGTTACCGTCTGGCTCTGTCCCGGGAGTGCAGTCGCCCGATATCCCGATCCGGAACTCCTGCCGGGTGAGCGTGTATGATTCCAGTCAGTGATCTACTGGTCGGCGTCGGGGACGACGAATCCGGTGGTGCTGGAGCGGATGGGGCGGCCAGCGAACAGTCCTTGGCACCCGATCGATCCCAGCCAGTCGTCGTCTGGCATGTGACTGGCGCGAACAATCTCGATCCCGAATACGGGTACGATACTGCCGGCCCGGGCCACGGCGACGGCGAGTTGACCACTGGGGAGGCGACGGCCGTCATCGACGATCTTGCCGGCTACGGCGTCGCTGCGATTCGGTTTGCCGGTGGCGAGCCGCTATTGCGCGACGATCTCGAAACGCTGATCGAACGAGCCAGCGAGGCCGGTCTTCGGACGGAACTGTCGACCAACGGTACCCTACTCACTGACGAACGGGCCGAGTCGCTCCGGGACGCCGGACTCGATGACGTTGATGTCGCCATCGACGGTTTGCCGGACCATCACGACGAATTAGTCGGTCGTGAGGGGGCCTTCGACGATGCGCTCGACGGCATTCAGGCTGCCCAGGACGCGGAGCTCGATCCGGGCGTTCGGTTTACGCTGACCGAGACCAACGCCACGGATATGGAGGAACTCGTCGATATGCTCGCTCTCCAGGGTGTCGAGCGCTTCCGCTTTCATCACTTGGAGTACAGCACACAGGACGACGAGCTCATGGAACTCGACGTGGATCACGATGCCCAGCGACGTGCCGTCCGGCGGGTCTGTGATATCACGCTGGACGCCCACGACCGCGGCCACGACGTCGAGACGCTGCTCGACGGCAATTGGGCTGACACCGGCTACATCTATCAGTACGCACGTGAGGAACTGAGTGAGGATCGTGCCGCGGCGATCCGCGAGCGACTCGCATCTGTCGGCGGCGATCCAGCGGGCGACCGTCTCGCCGACATCGACTACCAGGGCAACGTCCACCTCACCCCGTACTGGCAGTCGTACTCGCTTGGCAACGTCCGTGATCGCCCCTTCAGCGCCATCTGGGAGGACGAATCCAACCCCCTGCTGGCGAAGCTTCGGGACCGCAAGGAGCACGTCCCGGACCGGTGTCCGAACTGTGAGTACTACGCGATGTGTCGTGGCGGTTCCCGTCACCGGGCACTCGCGGCCGAGGGCGACGTCTGGGCTCGCGATCCCCAGTGTTATCTCACCGACGAGGAGATCGGCCTCGACGCCGATACTTCCCCCTCTTCTGCCGACTGACGCCCTATCGCTTTTCCGCGTGACATTCCGGTGATTTCCACCCGGGATCGGGGTGCTTTTTGTACTGCCCCCTGTACCCGGGAGTGTGCTTTCGGTCGAGTTGCACGCCCATTCGTCGCTGTCGTACGATGGACGGGATGGTGTCGAGAAACTGCTCGCCAGGGCGGCAGACGCAGGACTCGACGCGCTCGCGGTCACGGACCACGACGAGATCGCAGCGAGTCTCCGAGCCGTCGAACTGGCTCCCGAGTACGGCCTCCTCGGCATTCCGGGGATGGAAGTGACGAGTGCCGCCGGGCACGTCCTTGCCCTGGGTGTCGACGAGAAGATTACGGACGGGCTTCCGTTCGGGACGACGCTCGACCGGATTCACGACCAGGGCGGGGTCGTGGTCGTCCCGCACCCGTTCCAGGAATCGCGTAGTGGCGTCATGGCGAAGATTTCGCGCGCGGAGTTGGCGCGAGCCGACGCCATCGAAGTGTACAACTCGCGGTTACTGACCGGTCGTGCCAATCGACAGGCCCGGACCTTTGCCCGCGAACACGGGATTCCACAGACCGCCGGCAGTGATGCTCACATCAGCGAGATGGTCGGCCGGGCCGTCACGCTCGTCGAGACTGACGAGCGGTCGGTTCCGGCGATCCTCGAGGCGATCCGTGAGGGACGGACCCACATCGAGGGTCGCCGAACGCCCTGGCACATCAGCTTCCGACAGGCGGCCGGCGGAGCCAAGCGCAAGTTTCGGGAGCGGCTCGCCTCGCTGCTTGAGTGACGATGGTTTCCGTCCCCTCCGATCCGTCACCATCGAGGCTCCAGGGTGCCGATCCGGACGTTGTCCGCGCGGCGATCGAGGCAGGCGATCCCTTGCCCGGCACCCGTGGGTTTGCTGGCCGACTCGACGGGCGACTCGTCCGGGACGTCCTCGGGCGCTACCCGCTGTTCGTCGAACGCGATAATCCGGACAGCTGGTCGTTCGAACCCGGCAAACTGGCCGACCCGGTTCCCGTTCCTGCCGGCACCGTCCAGGACGGCGAGACCGTCACGCAATGGTGGTCGCTGCCACAGCCATCGCCCCGGAGTGGCCGACGGGCGGTCGACGCCGTCCGCTCGGCTCTGGACACCGCTCTTGATGCCGTCGAGACGGACGGGCTCGCCGTCGCCTTCTCGGGGGGCGTCGACTCGGCACTCCTCGCGGCCAGACTCGATGTCCCGCTATACGTTGCTGGGTTTCCCGAGAGTCACGACGTCCGGGCGGCTCGGGAAGCCGCCGCACTGCTCGACGCCGACCTCCGCGTCGTGGAACTCGATCACGCACTCCTGGAACGGACGGTTCCGGACGTCGTCGCGGCCACGGGGCGGACGAACGCCATGGACGTCGAGATCGCCGTACCGCTGTATCTCGTCGCATCTCGGGCGGCGACTGACGGGTTCGACCGTCTGGCCGTTGGCCAGGGAGCCGACGAACTGTTCGGCGGGTACGCCAAGGTCGCCAACGCGCCGGAGCACTCTCGCGTCGGGGCCGACACGGTTCGGGGTGCGCATCGCGAGGGACTCGAAACGCTCCCGGACCAGTTAGAACGCGATATCCTGGCGATTCGTGCGGCTGGTGTCGAACCTGTCGCGCCGTTGCTCGACGATCACGTCGTCGAGGCCGCGCTTTCTCTCCCTGGCCGCTTGCTGGTTTCTCCTCGGGGAGATCGGAAGTACGCGTTTCGACTTGCCACTCGAGCGTGGCTGCCCGATCGGATCGCCTTTCGCGAAAAGAAGGCACTCCAGTATGGCAGCCTCGTCGCGCGCGAGCTCGACCGCCTGGCCCGCCAGGCCGGGTTCAAACGCCGCATGGACAACCACGTCACTCAGTACGTGGAATCGCTGAAAGGATAAGAGAACGGCGGACCGGACGAATCGGGGGGTATCGAGCCATCGGGGGAGAAGGCTCGACACATCACGTGGCAATTGACGCGGCGTATCGCCGGGGGCAATCGTCCGATCCAATTACTTCATGTAGGAGGTTACTTGTAAAACTTTGGTATATATCCTATTATGTGAATAAGTATTCAATCACTGGGTTTCGGTGTCTCTAACGAGGAATTTCGAGTGATAGAGTCAGTACCGAACCGTTATGTATCTTCTACGACGCCGTTCGCCACATTTTGTCGAGAGGAGTGTTCCCTGAGTATCACTATGTTGGGGCGGGCGACAAACGGCCCAACGTGCTCTTCCAGCTCACAATGACTGGAGGCGGTATGTCTCGGTGGCCACTACTCGACGAGATCACTCCGGTAATCGCTGGGAAGTGTTTCCCGGTCGTTTCGATCGTGACTTCGCCCTTCCGGAGGCCCCAACGGATCGTCTCCACTGTTCTCGGCGCTGGGACTGTTCTCATTCAAATCCCGCCTCGAACAATCAGAACAGCGTCGCTCGCGAGTTTGCGAGCGACAGAACATATGGACTCACCGGAAGACTTACTTCGTTCGTCTTCCGAGCCCTCGCTCGCCTTCTTCGCGCGGCGAGCCGCGCGAATGGTCCGAGGGAGCAAGCTCCCTCGCTACTCGCGAGGACGGCGGGATTGAGCGAATCCGGTGGATTCGCGAAGGTCGCCGAGGGAACGAGACGAACGAAGTGAGTCGAGTGGACTCGGCGGGATTGAGCAAACCCGACGGGTTTGCGATGTTCGGCGAGTCCACTGGCTGAGCGGAGTGCAACGAAGCGAAAGAAGTGGACTCGGCGGGATTTGAACCCGATGGCGAGACTCGCTACGCTCGTCTCGCGTGATTCAAATCCCGCCTCGACCATTCTCGCTTCCTCGAAAACTCGGTCGCTCCGATGGACTCGGCGGGATTTGAACCCGCGGCCTTCCCCGTGCCAGGGGGATGATCTACCGCTGATCTACGAGCCCGCGTCGACATCGGTACGTTTCCGGTGTGTTTTCTTAAACCCATCGAAGCGACAGTGGTTCCGCCAGTCCCCCTCCGTTCGGTCGAACGGCCATAATAGCTTTGACTGCTCGCCCGAAATGATCGGGAAGCCGTCGACTCGACCGACCGGCTGTCGCAGGCACCGGTCGACCGGCAGTGAACAATGTTTCCCCAGAAACTATCCCCCGAACGGTCATCGTCACGCGATCGCGGGCAGACGACGCTGGATTTCGCGTTCGGGGTCAGTATCTTCCTTCTCGTGTTGGCGTTCGCATTCACGTTCATCCCGGGAATCCTCCAGCCGTTCGCGGAGGGAACGGCCGCCGAGACGGTCGGGGCCAACCGGGCGGCGGATACGCTCGCCGAGGGGACGCTCGGTGATCCAGCCACCCCGTACGTACTCAATACAACCTGTACTGTGGGATTCTTCGACACCGGCGTTCCGAGCGGCTGTCGGTATACCGGCTCGACCGCCACCGAGCGGCTGTCGATCGGTTCGTTCCAGGACGTCAACGTCACGCTTCGGGGCTCGACGTCCGGGACTGACTACAGCCTGCTTTGCTGGAACGGTACCGCCCTCACGGAGGCCGACTCACCCAACTGTGGGACTGGCGACAAGCGACTGGCGACCGGTGATCCGATTCCCAGCGTTTCGATCCCGACGATCACCGCCAGACGCGTTGTCGCTATCGATGGAACGACTGCCGTCATTCGGGTGGTGATCTGGTAATGTCGACTGGCGCCGACCGGCGATCCCGGCGAGACGCCTGCGACGGTCGACGAGGGCAAGCCCACACGTTGGAAGGGATCATCGCTGGCTTGCTCGTCCTCTCCAGCATCGTCTTTGCCCTGCAAGTGACGGCGGTGACACCGCTGTCGGCAAGCACGTCGAGCCAGCACATCCAGAACCAGCAGCGTGCGGCGACGGCTGGCGTGCTCGCGTCGGCCGCCGAGAGTGGAGCGCTCGAACGGACTGCCCTCTACTGGGACGAGAGCGGCCCGTCGTTTCACGATACCGGGCCCCGTGGCAGGTACGCCTCGGCACCGCCCACTGAGTTCGGCACACTCCTCGAAGAGACGTTCGACCGCCGGGGGATCGCGTACAACGTCTACGTGACGTTCGCGATCCCCGGAGACGACCAACGTCGTATTCAGATGGTCTATCAGGGAGCGCCCAGTGACAGCGCCGTTCGGGTGAGCCACACCGTGACGCTGACGGACGATGCCGCCCTCAGAGCTGCCGACGGGACGCCGACGACAACGAACGTCTCGGAGACCGACTCCTTTTACGCGCCGGACGTGAGTCAGACTGGGCTGTACAACGTCCTCAGCGTGGAGGTGGTCGTGTGGCGGATCTGATCGGCGAGGCACGCTCCCGGGACGACCGCGGACAGATCGTGCTCCTGGTCGGGTTCACGCTGGCCGTGCTGTTCGTCGCCCTGGCGTTGATCCTCAACTCGGCTATCTACGCGGAGAACCTGGCGACGCGAAGTGAGACCGGGGCCGGCGACGGCCCG
Organism: Halorhabdus utahensis DSM 12940; assembly: GCF_000023945.1. Lineage (NCBI taxonomy): Archaea > Methanobacteriati > Methanobacteriota > Halobacteria > Halobacteriales > Haloarculaceae > Halorhabdus > Halorhabdus utahensis. The sequence continues at coordinate 718,274 of NC_013158.1, read as the reverse complement.
ATTTCAGTACGGAACGAGGTCCAAAGCGGGACGGCATCGATACTCGATTTCGTCAACACGTACAACAACACAGCCGCCAGTCACGTCACGGACAACCTGACGGCGGCCGTCGAGGACTACCGTGAGATCGCCGGCAGACGGGCCGCCGTCGATGGGCGACTGGTGAACGTGTCCATCGAGTCCATCGCGATGGGGAGTCGACTCGGCCAGACGAATGCGACGCGAAACCTGACGCGCCGGGACGGGACGGCGAACTGGACGCTAGCAAGCGGCGTGCACGCGCGTTCGCTCGTCTTCGATATCGAGGACAACCGGACGTCGAGCACCTCGTGTTCACCCGGCGGCAAGTGCTTTCAGCTGAATGCTACGTCCGGAGGGGACGTCTGGCGGATGGCCGTCTACGAGAACTCGACCGACATGGTCGTCGAGGTCGAGGGGGTCGATGGCACAGTCGCCACCTGTAGTCCATCCCCGGACGGGTCCACGCGGGCGAGTATCGACCTCGCCGCGGGGACGATCGACGGCACCGCGTGTCCGGCGCTCCGAACGTCCATGCCTGGCCCGCCATACGATCTGGAAGTGGTCCATGGCGACCTGGCTACGGGCACCTTCGAGGTGATCGTCGACGACGATACGATCGCAACCAGCCCCGATCCGGATCGCTATTTCGGACCGACTGCGTCGGAATCGCCACGCGTAACACACGCCGCGTATGCGACCGAGATTCGGATCACTCAGCGCAGTGAGCGCATCGTCTACAACGGAACGGTCCGGGTCGCCCCGGGTGAGTGGCCGTGAGCGAGGGCGCTGGGTTCTCCGCCACCCAAACGCATGCCGACTCGACCGCAGGGAACGAGCGGGCTGTTTCGACCGCGTTATCGTACGTCCTCGCCCTGGGCATCACGACGCTGTTGGCAACTGGGCTCATTTTGGCCGGTGGCGAGTTCGTCACCGATCAGCGCGAGCGCGCCATCCAGACGGAACTACAGATCGTCGGCGAACAGCTGGCCAGTGATATCGAACGCCTCGACCGCGTCGTCGCCGCGAGCCCGTCCCGGATAGACGAAGGACAGATCAGGCGGGATCTACCTGAGAGCATCGCCGGCGAACCGTACGTCGTTGAACTCACGAGTGGCCCGGACCCGGCTCTGGAACTCCGAACGAAAAACCGGGACATGTCAATCACCGTCCCCATCCACAGTTCGACGGCGATCGGGCCGAGCGTGGCGGTCGGCGGTAGCGTGGTGATCCGCTACGACGACGGCGACGACGAGATCGAGGTGGACAATGCCTGAGACACCACTGGACGATCGCGGGATCAGTGACGTGATCGGGTACGTGCTCGTGTTCGCGCTGATCCTGGGCGCAGTCGTCATCGTCTCGACGACCGGTCTTTCGGAGCTTGCGGATATCCGGACGAACGAGCAAATCGACAACGCCGAGCGGGCGTTCGACGTGATCGCCGAGAACCTGGGGGACGTCTACGCGAGCGGCGCGCCGAGTCGCGCGACCGAGATCGACCTTGCCTCGGCCAGTCTCTCGCTCGGGACGCCGATCACGATGAACGTCACGAACGGATCGACGACGCTGCTCCGCCAGCAGATCACGCCGATCGTCTACGAGGGTGAGGCGCGATCCCGGATCGTCTACGAGGGTGGCGCTGTCTTTCGGACGCAGGACGATAGTGGCGTCGTGCTCCGTGAACCGCCAGTGATCACCGCTCCCGATGGCGTCCACGTGACCGTCGTCGGTACGCGATCTCGGCAGGCAGATTCCGTCACCGGCGGAACCGTCCGCCTCAGAAGTGAGCGTGCTTCGGCATTTCTGGCCGAGTACGGGACCGAGGACCCCCTCTGGCTCAACGTCACGTCACCGCGCTGGGAACAGTGGGAGACGGCCTTGCAGCGGCCGGGCGTTTCGTGTCATTCCGGCGGTGTCACTCCGAGTGATGTCGTGGCTTGCAATCTCACTGCCTCGGGGGTACCCACGCGTGTCGCCGTTTCGGTCGTCAGGATCGACGTCTCTATTTCGACCTGAACTGGGTCTCCGGCCCGTCTCTGTTCACGGGCGCAATTACGGCTCTCACTCCAGGGCGATGTCGATCTCGTTTTCGGTGATGTGGAGGAAGGTAAGATACTCCGCCGACGTCGCGGAGTCAAACGAGAGCGTGCCCGTCGAGGCGCTCTCGTCGACCCGACTCGAACCGCCGGGCCCGTCTGTCACGGTGAGATCGTACTGTGGTCCCATCAGTCCGAGGTAGTGGTCGACGAGCAGGCCGAGATCGGCCGTCCCGCCGACGGATTTTTGACCTGGGTCGACGCTGTGAATGTCGAGCGTCTCGGTCGGGCCGGTGATCGATTCGCCGGTGATCTTCGAGCCGAAGTACCACTTGTTGGAACTCCCACTGACGCCCGGCATGTCCTCGATGTCGTCGTACGTCATCGTGATGTCACCGAGAAGATCGGCTTTCAATTCCCCGCTCGGACACGAGATCGAAACGTCCGAGTTCGAGTTCGGATCGATCGTTTCGTTTCGCCACTCCTCGTGATAGTACTCGCTTCCGGTGTCGTTGAAGTAATAGACGCTGAGCCGGAGCTCACCGTCGAAGGATCCGCTCTTGCATTTCCCGGGATTTGACGAGTGAAAGTGAACTTCGACGCCCTCGTTGCCCTCGTCAGCGTACAGCGACCAGTGTAAGTTGCCGTAGTGACCGTCCGGCGCGAGCGTGAGTTCGAAGTCCGTCAACGGGTGGTCGGCGGCGATCCCTTGAACAGGCAGGGCATTCCCGTCCAGTGGCACGTCGAAGTCCCCGATGCTGCCGCCGATCGTCTCGAGTTCGAGGCGCACCGACTGGTTGGACTTGAAAATCTCGATATCGCCGTCCGTTCGCTGATTGAAATACCGCGCCCAGCCCAGGTAATACCGGCTCTGGACGGTGATCTGGACCGATCCGTTGCGGATCGCGTTCGCGTAGGCTAACTCGTTGCCGGCACTGTTGGGGTCATAGGGTGCCCCAACCTCGCTGGACCCGTCAGCTGTCGCGGATTCGTTCGGGAATATCTTCCGAGCACGTTCGCGTGGTTCGACAACCGCTCTGGGGCCGCCGCCCGCTCTGTCGACGGCAGTGTTTGCCAGCCGGATGATCGGCAGCGTCAGCGTCGCCGAACGGTAGTGAAACTCCGGCGGCGACAGCAGCAGACTGCCCCCGTTCGCTCCGCGCCGCCAGACGCCGCCACCCTGGTAGGCGATCTCCGTCTCGCCCGATGTGAAAACCAAGGCTCCGAGCGTCTCGTTGTATATCATCTCCGTGCGCCCTTCGTTGCTGTAATTGTAGTGGGTGATCTGGATCCGTCCAGCATCCGGCTGCACCTCGTAACTGCCTTGACCAGTCCCGAAGTCGACTGCCTGGGCGTCGGCGTCGCCGAGCCCCACCAGCGCCGCGCGCGAGTCGAACAGCGTCATCGAATTGATGGCGCGCTCGACGCCAACCTGTTGTTGAGTCCCCGTCAGTGCGGTTGTCCCAACCACCCCGAGAATGCCGACGCCGGCGACCACGAGCCCGAGCAACAGCACTGTCCCAAGTACTTCCGACTGGGATCGCTCGTCGGATCCGGGGAATATCATCACTGAGAATTCGAGGTGCAGGCGTATAAGTCGAGTGGCCGTTCGAGTGTGCTCCCGGTAGCTGCATACCTTTCGCCTGGGACTGAAGTAGAAACCGTTTAGTGGCCGACTCCCGAGTGATCCTACGGGAACACACGATCGCAAATCTGACGCGTCGCGCGGGTGACACTCACCTCAGGCCTCTTTCGCCGTGCGCGACTTGGGATTGCGGACGTGTCCGGCCGGGATCGGCGACCCGACCAGTCGGTCGCGTCGGTCGATCCGGCCACACGTGGCGGTCTCAGGTGTTCCAATTCAGACCATGGCACGAATGCATACACGCCGCCGCGGCTCGTCCGACTCGGACAAGCCAGTGGCAGATGACCCACCGGAGTGGAGCGACGTAGACGAAGACGACATCGAGGAGCGCGTCGTCGAACTCGCCGAACAGGGCCACAGCCCGAGCGAGATCGGCGTCAAGTTGCGCGACGAGGGCGTCCAGGGCACACCGATCCCGGATGTCTCCCTTGCCACCGGCAAGAAGGTGACCGAGATCCTCGAGGCGAACGACGCCGACCCCGAGATTCCGGAAGATCTCCGGAATCTGATGGAGCGGGCCATCCGTCTCCGGGAGCACATGAACGACAATCCCGGCGACGCCCAGAACAAGCGCGCCCTCCAGAACACGGAGTCGAAGATCCGCCGGCTCGTCGACTACTACCGCGGCGACAAGCTCGAGGCGGACTTCACCTACAGCTACGACGTCGCCGTTTCCCTCCTCGAATAGATGTCCACCACCGGTCGCCAGTCGGGTGAGGGCGCTCGCGACGCCGCCAGTCGCCTCCGCGAGGCTGGGCTCGTCCACCTCGCACCCGTAGCGACCGGTGACGCCATCGCCGCGACGGGCGTTCTCGCCCGCGCGCTCGATGCGATCGGCGTCCCATTCCAGATCAGCGTCGTCCAGACGCCAGCGGACGCCGCGCGAGCGACCGAAGCGGATCGAACGGTCACACTCGGCCCGGCGAGCCAGGATGCAGACCTGACGCTCGGATCGGATCGACCCGCGAGCGTGGCGGCCTTCGGGGTCGCCCGCTCGCTCGATGCGCCGACAACCGACGCGACCGACGTCGTCGCACTCGCCGCGGCGGGCGTCGTTGCTGCGGGTGACGAGCCGACAGGCGCGCTCGCCGACGCACTCGAAGAGGCCGATATCGAGCGTCGACCGGGCGTGGCCGTCCCGACGGCCGACCTCGCCGATGGGCTCGCCTATTCGACGTTGGTACACGCGCCGTTTTCGGGCGATCCCGAAGCGGCCCGAGCGACACTCGCCGAGCGTGACGCTCTCGACCCGAAAGACGACGAGGCGCGTCTCCGCGCGGCGTCGATCGTCGCGCTGACGGCTGTCGAGGGTGCGGACGCCGACTCCCGGGCAAGCGAGGCAGTCGAGGATGTCCTTCGACCGTACGCAGGTGGTCCGCTGACGACCATCGGCGGGTACGCCGACGTCCTCGATGCCGCCGCTCGCGAGCAACCCGGCGTTGCGGTCGCGCTTGCACTCGGTCACGAGCCAGCAATTGAAGGCGCGCTGTCGGCCTGGCGGACCCACGCTGAACGAGCCCACGACGCCGTCCGGGACGCGACCGTTCGGCGACACGCGGGACTCGTCGTCGCGGAGACTGCGGGGCCGACCGGCACCGTCGCTCGGCTCGTACGGGATTTCCGCTCGCCCGAACCACTCGCGCTCGTCGCCGACGGCGACCGCGCCACACTGGCGGCGATCGCCGACCACGACGCACGCGCGATCCTCGACTCGGCGACGGCGTCGATCGATCACGCCGAAGCGGTCGCCGGTGACGCCGACCGGGCGCACCTGACTGTCTCCGGCGCAACCGAGACGCTGGTCGCGGCCGTTCGCGAGGTGATCGCCGATGAGTGAGCGCCGGGCGACGATCAGGACGACCCACGAGGACGAAGAGACGGCGACGCAAGTCGCGGCGGCACTGGCACCGGACAACACCACGGAGATGACGACGACAGTCGAGGAACGGACCGTCGAGACGACGATCGACCGGGAGACGACTCCTGGCCTCGCCGCGACGGTCGATGACTACGTCGTGAACCTCTCCGTCGCCGTACAGCTATCGAACGAGAAGACACACCCTACTCATGAGTGAACGATCAGTATCACGACAGACACAGGAAAAGCGGTGGTACACCGTGCTCGCGCCCGAGGAGTTCGGCCGCGAGGAACTCGGCACCACCCCTGCAGACGAACCGGAACAGGTGCTCGGCCGGACCATCGAGACGACCCTCGGTGACCTCCGGAACGACGCTGGCGAGAACAACACGAAGCTGACCTTCCGCATCCGCGATATGGGCAGCGACACGGCCTATACGGAGTTCATCCGACACGAACTCACGCGGGACTATCTGCGGAGTCTCGTGCGCCGTGGCTCCTCGAAGGTCGAGGCCTACGTCACCGTGCTGACGACGGACGACTACCGCGTCCAGATCCAGCCGGTCGCGCTGACGACCAAGAAGGCCGACGCGAGCCAGGAGCAGGCCATCCGCGAGCAGATGGTCGAGATGATCGAGGAGGCGGCCGAGGAACGGACCTTCGACGATCTGATCGACAGCGTCGTCGAGGGTCGGCTCTCGAGTGCGATCTACAACGAGGCGAAGACGATCTACCCGCTTCGCCGCGTCGAGATCCAGAAGACGACGCTCGAAGCCCATCCCGAAGAAGTCGCCGAAGAGGAAGAGACGAGCGTCGACGTCGAGGAATAACGCCGTTTCTGCTTCGGTTTCGGTTGCAATGACTGGCGATCAGCTGTCCGCTTCTCCGACGTCGCCCACGAGGATCACGCCGGCCATATTGCTCGATTCGTGCGGGATGCAGACGTACGAGTAGCGGCCAGGTTCTTCGAAGGTATGTGAGAACGTTTTGCCGGCGTAGATCGCGCCGCCGCCGCTCTCGTACCACGCGTCGCGGGCCCCCTGTTCGGTCTCGTAACCGCCGGAGGCGAAGTACTCGGTTCCGTCGGGGAGCGTGTTTTCGTATGCCGTGACGGTGTGGGCGTGGGTGCTCGTGTTCTTCCAGACGACCGTTGTTCCGGGCTCGACGCGCAACTCGGCGGGGAGGAAGGCGCTGCTCGACATCCCGATGTCGTGGTTCCCGCTGTCCGCGCCACGTCCGAGGCAGCCGGCGAGGCCGGTCGCGAGGGCTCCCGTCGTGGCGAGGAACGTCCGCCGGTCGATCATATCGCGTCTTCGGTCGAACGGAACAAAGTCTTCCCGGTTGCTGTCGCCCCTGCCGGAAGGCACGGGTCGAGCAGTGCGTCCTGCCGGGAGAGATCGAACCGACTAAGGCGACGCTCGCCAACGCCAGGGTATGCAATTGCGGCCGCGATTCCTGGGCCGACTCGGTCTCGCCGACGTCGTCACCGTCGCCAACGTCGTGGTCGGGTTCGTCGCGATCATCGTTGCCCCCCTGGATCCCGCCCTGGCCGCACGGCTCATCCTGTTGGCAGCGATCGCGGACGGCCTCGACGGACTGATCGCCCGCTCGTACGGCTCGACGCCGGTCGGCGAGTTCGTCGACTCACTGGCTGACGCTGTCTCTTTCGGCGTCGCCCCGGCCGCCGTGGTCGTGAGCCTGGCGGATGAGACTGTCCACCTCGACAGCGTTTCGAGCCTGCTGGGTTCCGTCGAGGCCGCAGTGGTCGTCGGGGTCCCCGCGTTGTTCGTGACTGCCGCGGTGATCCGGCTGGCGATGTACACCGCCTACGATATCGAGGAGCGCGTCACCGAAGGGGTCCAGTCGACGCTTGCTGCGACGGTGCTTGCGGCCGCAGTGCTCGCCATCGACCTTCCGGCGTGGTGGCTGGTCGGCGCGGTCGGCGTCCTCGCGTACCTGATGATTACCCGGATCCCCTATCCCGACCTCCGGACCCGGGATGCGTTGAGCATGGGCGTCGTCCAGGCCGGTGCGGTACTCGTTCCCGGGATTGCCTCCCGGGTGTTTCCGCGCCTTCTCCTCACGGTCGCGCTGGCGTACCTGCTGCTCGCCCCGCGATTCTATCCGCGCGTCGAGACGTGAGCGGCTGGCCAGCGGGCAATTCGGAAGCACGTCATCCAGCGGCTCTCCACAGCTGCTTCTCATACCGTGATTCCGGCCAACTATGGCGGGAAGGGAAACGCTCTTGGCCGCCACAGCCCCAATCCGTTCCATGACCAACGGTGACGACGACGCCGAGCCGGACGGAACTGACGGCGCGTCCGGAGATGGCGCGGAACTCGGAGTCGAGGACTTCGAGGGGCGTCTCGATGACGCCGAGGACACGCTCGATGCTGCCGAGACGGAAGCTGACCTCGACGATGTCGAGGGAACGCTGTCGGCCATCGAGGAGGACCTGGTGGACGCCGACCTCCCGGAACCGGACGAGGACGAAGACGATCCTCAGGAAGCGCTCGAAGATCGGCTGAGCGACCTTCGGGACGGCGTTGCGGATCAGCGCGGTCCATACGTCGAAGACATCGCCGAGCAGGTCGAGACCGCCGCGGGGACGGTCAGCGAGACGCGTTGGACTGACGACGGCGAGGAAGCAGTGATCGCTGCTGTCGAAGCCTTCGGCGAGGCCGTCGCCGAGCACGTCGACGTGAACGGCGCGGGCGACATCCAGGCCGCGAGCGAGGCACTCACCGCAGCAAGCGATGTCCTCGCCGACCGCGATCTGGATCCCGACGACGACAGCGAGGTGATCGCGTCGCTGCTCGACGCGGCCGAGACACTCGCCGATGACATCGAGGCCGCCGAAGCCTTCGACGACCTCTCCGTCCGGGCAAAACTCCGCTATGAGGGATTCTACGAGGTTATCGAGGGCGAGCACCGCAAGGACTTCCCGCCGGAGCTCAACGCCGTGCTTTCCTGGGAGCACCGCTACAAGCAGAGCCGCGATCCCGACGACGTCGAACAGATCCTCCTGGCACTCGATCTCATGGACTCGGAGTTCATGGAGGAGAACATCCTCGACGCGTTCGAGCGAGTCGGCCCGCCCGAGGCGTTCGACCCGGTTCACCAACTCGCCCAGCGCCGGGACAAGCAGGCGATCCGCGTCCTCGGGAAGATCGGCGATGACCGAGCGGTCGAGACACTTGTGGACTTCCTCGACGGCGACCCCGCGCTCCAGCGGGTGACGTTGCGCGCCCTCGGCGAGATCGGCAGCCACGAGGCAACGCAGGCGGTCGCGAACTGCCTCGACGACGACACCGACAGCGTCCGGAGTTCGGCCGCACGCGCGCTCGGACTCATCGGAGATACGCGGGCGATCGACCCCCTGGCGGACGTCCTCGCCGAGGACGACGCCGACGACGCCCGGGCCAGCGCGGCGTGGGCGCTCAACCAGATCGGGACCGAACGCGCCAAAGAGATCGCCGCCGAGTACGCCGACGACCGCGCCTACGTCGTCCAGGTTGAGGCCGAGAAGGCCGCCGGCGTCTGAGCGGCCGCGGCCGGAGACAACGTTCACCGCGCCCCGCGATTTTATATACCAGAACCGACCCAGCACTCGCCGTGCGTCGTGCGTTCGCCTGTCTGGTGGTCGGGATGGTGGTGGTACTCGGGGCCGGTGTCGTGGTCGCCGATCCCGGCCCGAACGCGACCGAGCAGACGCCCGCCAACGCCTCCATCGACGCCATCTATCCGAATCCGGTCGCCGACGGCGACGCTGGCGAGTACGTCGTCCTCTCAGTGTCCAGCGAGACGAACGTGGCCGGCTGGACGCTCGCCGATGACCACTCGACGGCACGGCTCCCGAACGCGACCGTCTCCGGCCGCTTCGCGCTCTCGACCGATCCGGCGCGGGCGCGCAACCACACGGATGTGCCCGTCTACACGCTCGATGGCCACGTTCCACTGGCCAACAGCGGCGAGACTCTGACACTCAGGGACGGCGACCGAGTTCTCGACACTGTCGGCTACGAGGACGCTCCCGAGGGAGAACTCGGTCGCGTCGAGAACGGGGCGATCGCCTGGGAACCGATCGGGGTAACGGACTTCAACGTCCGGCGGGGCGACGGCGGACAGGTGCGGACGTTCGTCCTTCCGGACGCGGGCGGTCTGCCGAGTGACGTGCTCGCGAGCGCGGACGACCGGATCCTGCTGGCGGCCTATACGTTCACGTCGCGGGACGCCTCTGAGACCCTCATCGCCGCGAGTGAGCGCGGTGTCGACGTTCAGGTACTCGTCGAGGGTGGGCCAGTGGGTGGCATGAGTCGACGGCAAGCGCGACTCCTCGATCGACTCGCCGAGGGTGGCGTCGAAGTGAACGCCGTCGGCGGGGACGCCGCCCGCGTCGATCACCACCATGCGAAATACGCCGTCGTCGACGACCGGGCGATGGTGCTGACCGAGAACTGGAAACCCGCAGGGACTGGTGGTCGGTCGAGTCGTGGCTGGGGTGTCGTCCTTTCGGACCCAGCGATCGTCGAGTCGCTCGTCGACACCTTCCGGGCGGACGCCGGGTGGCGCGATGCGATTCCGTGGCAGGAGTTCCGCGAGGGCCGGGAGTTCAGCGATCCGAAACCCTCCGACGGTAGTTTCGCCCGCCGGTACGGCCCACAACGACACGACGCGAGGGGTGCGTCCCTGCTCGTGGCTCCCGACAACGCCGAGGGGGCCGTCATCGAGCGCCTCGACGCCGCCGAGACGTCGATCGACGTCGTCCAGGCCGGCGTCGGCGGGGCCAACCAGTCGTTCGTCCGGGCGCTGAAACGCGCCGCTGATCGGGGTGTCGAGGTGCGACTGTTGCTCTCGCGGGCGTGGTACGCCGTCGAGGAGAATCAAGCAGTCGCCGACCGACTCGAACGGTGGGCCACAAAGGCGGAGGCGTCACTGTCGGTCCGGCTGGCCCGGCCCCGCGATCGGTTTGGCAAGATCCACGCCAAGGGCGTTGTCGTCGACGGCGAGACGGTGCTGGTGGGCAGCCTCAACTGGAACGACCACTCGGCGCGGGAGAACCGCGAGGTCGTCGTCGCGCTGGCGGGGCAGGGAGTGGCTGGATACTTCGGACGCGTCTTCGCCGACGACTGGCAGGCGGCCGTCTGGCGGCTGTCCGTCGGCCTCTCCGTCGTCGTGGCCGTGGCGACCCTCGTGGCGATCCTCGTCGGCCGACGCATCGAATTCGCCGACACCGCGGGCTCTCCCGGCGAGGACAGGCTTCTGGCGGAGGATTTCGGTGATATCCCTGATCGAGAGTTCTGAAAACTGCGAGAGCCAGCCGCCAGCAATCGACTTTCTGGCGCTTCAGACGTCTTCGGGGAGTGCGGCCGAACTGTGGAGTTCCTCGTCGATCTCGGCGTCGGCCATCTTCTCGACGAGGGCGTCGACGACATCCTCGCGTCGTCCCTCGACGAACTTGATCGAGCCGACGACGAGGTGGCCGCCGCCGCTGACGCCGCCACTCGGGATCTCCTCGCGGAGTTCGGTGACCATCGTCGGGATGTCCAGCCGGACGCCGTCACTCCGGAGCACGGCGAAGTCCGGGCCGTACCCGATCGTGATGACGGGGTCGCCGGTCTCCTCGACTTTTCGATCGTGGATGGTCCCCGTCGTCTTGCCCGGCGCGGGGTAGGTGAACCGCCGGGCGGCGTTCTCGACGTCGAGGCGGTAGAGGTGTGCGCCGTTGTCGAGTTCCTCGTGTTCGACGTGATCCATCGCCGCGTCGAGTTGCTCCTCCACGTCACGTTCGGCCCGCGTCGCGAGGAAGTCGACGATCTCCTCGTGGCGATCGCGATCGTCACACGCGACGTTGAGGACGTCGGTGATCAGCGGGTCGCCGTCGTCGTAGCGCAGCCAGTGGGTGGCGTAATCCAGCGCCTCGCCGATGTCCCGGAGATCCTCCTGTTTGTATCCCGCTTGCTCGGCCAGAGCGAGGTAGTCGGTCATCGCCTCGGCTTCCGAGCGGTCGGCCAGGCCGGCGACCGCCGGGACGTGCGTGAGGTCGTCGGTCAGGTCGGGGTCGATCATGCGGGCGAGTTCGACACACAGCATGCCCGTCGTGATCCGGTAGTCCTCGTCGTGGAGGTAGGGATTGACGTGGTCGTCGACGAGCCCCTCGACCGCCTCGGGGTCGGGGTGGTGGTGGTCGATCACGACGATCGGGACGTCGTAGTGGGCCAGATTCTGGTAGGCCGGGACGTCCTCCTCGGTCGAGCCGTTGTCCAGCATCATCAGCAGCGGGAGCTTCTGGCCGTGGCGCTCGCGACTCTCCAGGGCGTGATTGAGGTCGCGGGTGACGTCCTCCATCTCGTAGTACGGCGCGCGACTCGGGAGGCGCTTGAGCAAGTGCCGGGCGGCGTCGCCGTCCGCGTGAACCTCCTCGATGAAGTTCTCCAGGGCGACTGCAAGCGGGACGCTCGCTGCGATCCCGTCGCCGTCTGCGTGGTGGCGCATCCGGATCGGCCGTCCCTCGATCACAGCACGACGGAGCCGGCGAGCGACGCCTTCGAGGTCATCGAGCAGCGGATCGAGCGCGTCCCACTCGACGAACGGCTCGACGTCGTGGGGTTGTGCGGCCTCCTGGGTCCTGGTTTCGAGGCGCTCCGCGAGGTCAGCCCCGGCGTCGTCCGTGACCGATTCCAGCGATTCGACTTCGATCTGGATGCCGCCGTTGCGCTCCTCGACGCGCCCGCGGATCTGGACCAGATCCTCGATATCGACATCGGGATAGGCCCTGACGCCTGCGTCCTCGAAGGCGGCACACGGGACGACCGACTCGCCGTCTCGAACGTGAAAGACGGTCGGACCCCCGGTCTGTTTGATCTGGACGACTTCGCCCGCCAGTCGGACTGATTCGCCGATGTTGTCCGAGAGGGCCGGGCTGCCGACGTCGGTGTCGGCTTCGACGGCGACCGTGCGGTAGTCGTCTGGCCGGCGTTCGGCGAACGCGAGGTCACCGTTCTCCCGGACGTCTTCGAGCGCGACGATGAGCTTGTCGCCTCGATTGTAGCTGCCCCGGAGGTTCGACTCGTGAACCAGCCCCGAGACTTCTTCCGAGAGGTCGACGAAGACGCCGTACTCGACGACGCCGTTGACTGTCGCGTGGTACTGCTCGCCCGCTTCGACGTCCTCAAACGTACAGCGAGGATCGAGATCGTAAACGACCGGACGATCGCCGTCCGAAGAATCCGGATCGGCGCTTCCGGCGTTGGAATCTGACGAAATCGGCATTGTGTATGTGCGTTCGGCGTCGTCGCCGTTTTAAGCTTTGGAAACGACCGTCAGGGCTTCTATGCTGGAGGTCGGTCGCTCACATCCGGGTTGGGACACGCCCACAGCAACGGCGGGAGACAGTGCCGATCGTTCGAGGTTGATCGCATCGGAACCCTTAGAAGGAACCCGGCCGGAACGGGAACCATGCGGCTGTTTCGCTCCGCGGGTGTCGTCGGCATCGCCGAGGCCGCCCTGTCGTTCGCGCTTGCAGCCAGCCGTGACAGTCATCCCCACGAGTACATGGGGATGCTCCGGGGCGAGGACGCCCACTCACTCGGTATCGATCGGGACGGAACAGTCATCACGGACGTACTCGTGATTCCCGGGACTGAATCGAATTCGGTGAGTGCGACCGTCAAGACGAGTATGATTCCCAACGACGTCCAGAGCGTCGGCTCGGTTCACTCTCACCCCAACGGCGTCCTCAGACCGAGCGACGCCGATCTCGCCTCGTTTCAGCGCGGGGACGTCCACATCATCGTCGGCGCACCCTACGAGCGCGGCGACTGGCAGGCCTTCGACAGCGACGGGGAGCCGATCGAGTTGCCGGTCTTCGATGTCGAACCACCCGAGGAGTCCTTTTTCGATTTCACACAGGAAGATATCGACCGGGAACTCCGTGAGGAGAGCGACGATTGGGAGGGACACCGCTGAATGACGACCGTCGTCGCTCAGGGCACCTTTGACTTGCTCCATCCGGGCCACCTCCACTATCTCCGCGAGGCCGCGGGCATGGGTGATCAGCTTCACGTCATCCTCGCCCGGCGGGAGAACGTTACCCACAAGGACCCGCCGATCCTGCCGAACGAACAGCGCCGGGAGATGGTCGCCGCCCTCGACCCGGTCGACGAGGCGATCGTCGGCCACGATGACGACATCTTCATTCCTGTCGAGCGGATCGATCCTGATCTCCTGGTGCTCGGATACGACCAGCATCACGACCGGGGGGACATCGCCGACGCACTCGCCGAGCGCGGGATCGACTGCGTCGTCAGGCGAGCAAGCGAGTACGAACCCGGCTACGAGGGGGCCGTCCTCTCGACGGGCCGGATCGTCGAGCGGATTCTCGAAACCCGGGACTGACGTCTCCGGCCGGCCCTCTGTCGACGTGGCACTCTCCGTCCGGAGGGAAACGTTTAGGTAGTCCACACTTGTAGACGGAATAATATGTCAGTGGATACGAAGCGCCAAAACGGGCAACTCGACGTCGGGACGGGACTGATCGGCGTCGGCACGCTGGTGGCGATCGTTGGCGCGTTCCTCCCGTGGCTCACGGCCGGTGGCTGGCTTGGCGACGCGAGCATCGCCAGTGGTCTCGGTATGATTTCGGACGCGGCGCTGCCGATCTACAGCCCGATCCTGACCGTCGGGCTCGCCGTTCTCGCCGTCGTGTTGAGCGTCGGTGTACCGGACAACGACCTCGCCCGGATGGGTGAGATCGCCGCCGGCGTCGTGATCGCCCTCGTCGCCGTGATCTTTGTCGTCTCGCCGGAGACGGTCTTCGGCGGTGGGATAGAGGGTGCCTTCCGCGATGCCGTCTCGGACCCCGGCATCGGGATCATCGCGACGCTGGCCGCCGGCATCGTGATCGCTGTCGGCGGAGCCTTGAACATGTCCGGGTGAGCGAACGATCGTGCTATAGCAAGTCTGCCTCGGCCAGCCGCTCGACGCCTTCCCGGAGTCGTTCTCGACTCGCGGCATACGAGAGCCGGACGTACCCCGGCGTCCCGAACGCGCTCCCCAGCACAGTCGCGACTCTGAGATGTGTTCTGTCTGCGGTCGAGACTATTACCCGTCGATCGCCGCTATGATCGTCTCTGTCGCAGCCGGCACCGCCTCTGCCACGAGCCGGGTCCAGACGTACTCGCTGTGAGCGCTCGACACCGTCTGTATGTCGTCATCAGCTCCTGCCAGTGCATCGTCCGCTTCAGTGAGTGTTTCGGCGAGTCGGGATCCGACGAACCGATCCAGTGGCTGATCGGATCCAACCAACGTCTCGACAGCCTCGATAGCCTCCTGTCGCGTGCTCTCGATAGTCGCGGCGTCTGGGGGGAACAGATCCGCGCCGTCGTCGATACGGGCGATCACCGTCTCGAGGGCGTCGAGGGCGGCATACACCCAGTGGGTTTCGCGAAGTCGATAGGCCGGGTAGGATCGCTGGTCGGACCAGACGACTGTTCGCAAGTCGTAGTCGGGATATACTTCGTCAAGCTTCTCCCCCAATAGCGCCATTCCCGGCTCACCTTGCCGGACGTCCCGCTCGACGAGCGCGTCCCTGTCGGGCCGTCTGTACAGCTTCTCGTCCGACTCCGACGGCCGGAACTCGACCAACCGTTCTCTGGTGGGTTCAACCAGCGTGGCGACGGCTTCCTCGAGGGCGTCACCGACGGGCTCGGGATCCGTCAGGCTCGATTCGTAGCGGTCCCGAACGAATCCGGCTGCGGTCGTCCACGCCCAGGCGCGCTCGTTTGTCGCGGCGTATCGGCCGACACGGAGGGGACTCGTGGTGCCCCCGGCGAGCATGTCGTGACTTGCCTCGGAGAGCCCGGACTCGAGGGCACCGTAGACGACGACCGCCGACTGGGTGTCGGCGGCCCGGCCCGGTAGCGACTCTTCAGCCCGTCGTACCCTGTCTTCCGCCTGGGTGTTCGTGAGAACGACGTCGGCCGGCGACCGGTCGACAAGGACGGCTGCCCAGATGGCCGCCGCGCGCCCGGCGTGTGCCGCGGCATGGGCGGCGGCCTCGACAGTCCTGACAGTTCCGGACGCCGATCGCATCCCCTTGAGGGCCGATCGCGCTTCAGCCCGATGATCCACGATCGTCTCCCGGATCGTTCCGTTCGGGAGGCGTTCAGCAGTGAGCGGTTCGGGGACCGTTGCCAGCCGGCTCTCGACGCGCTCGCGGAGGTCTCCACGCTGGGACTCGGTCAGCGCCACCGGAATGACGGCGGGCCGATCCGGGACCGGTCGGTCGGTGACCGATTCGAGGCCGGAGCGGTCGAAGGCCGGCGGGTCGTCCCAGAAATACTCACTGTTCCCCAGACAGCCCGCAGTCGCCCCCGCGGCAGCGAGTGCGAGAAGGCTTCGGCGCGTGTACTGTCGGGTCATCGGTCCTCGCTCGCGGTGTCGTCGGTCGTCGTGTTGTTCCCCGCCGTCCCATTGCTTTCGATGACATCCCAATCAGTGGTGCTCCTCTCGCACGGGAAGTGGCCACTCGAGCCGCCGGAGTGGACGTCCATGTCGACGACGGCCGGCAATCGAAAGCAAAGGGCCATGCCGACCCGGGTGTCGGCCGCACACTGCTCGTCGGGCGGCCGGAGTTCACTGCAGTACTCATACTCGATATTGGTGTACTGCCAGCTCACCGAGTGGATCCGGTACTGGTAGCAGGACTTGGGCCGGATGTGTGTGACGTATACGGTCTCTTCGCTGAAGTCCGTCGCGTTCAGGAACTCCCGCGTCGCGGTCACATCTTCAGACGGCACACCCGGCTGGAACTGCAGGGCATCCGCTTTCTCCGTCGAACCTATCAAAAAGCTGTCGCCGGGATCGTCCTCTGGCGGTTCGACGACGCTCCGGCCGTCGGGGTTCCGGGGCTTCACGACAGACGGATCCGACACGCGACCGGAGTTTTCGACCGTTGCGCGGTCGGCCTCACGATGGGAGGGGTCGGTGTCGTCGTTGCTCTCGTTGCCGTCGCTGCTCACACACCCTGTAAGTCCGAGGACTGTCGGCACTGCCCCGTGGAGGACCTGGCGGCGAGTTGGGGACATACCTGTCGGTGAAACGGAACAGACTAAGTACTTTTCGTATACGATACTGAACGAAAGACGCTACAGCAAGTCGGCTTCCGCCAGTCGCTCGACAGCCTCTCTAAGGCGCTCCCGGCTCGCCGCATACGAGAGCCGGACGTACCCCGGCGTGCCGAATGGACTCCCCGGCACAGTCGCGACGTGGGCTTCTTCGACGGCTTTTTCGGCCCAGTCCTGGTCGTCCCCATCCACGGGAAGCATCATGTAGAACGCGCCTTCCGGCTCCGGTACGTCTTTGCCGTGTTCGGCGAACAGATCGACGAGCATGTCCCGTCGCTGCTCGAAGGCCGCGCGCATTTCCTCGATGGTCTCGTCGGTGTTCCGGAGGGCTTCGACGCCGGCGTGCTGGACGAAGTTGACCGCACAGGTCACGGAGTGGGAATGGAGTTTCCCGGCCTGCTCGATCAGTTCCTCGGGCCCGGCGAAGTAACCCAGTCGCCAGCCTGTCATCGCGTAGGCCTTCGAGAAGCCGTTGAGCGTGATCGTCCGGTCTGCCATCCCCTCGAGCGTGCCCAGACTCGTCGCTTCCCGGCCGTCGTAGGTGATCTCCTTGTAGATCTCGTCGGAGATCACGGTGATGTCGTGTTCGACGGCCAGGTCACGGACGCCCTCCAGGGCGGCGTCGGAGTACACCGACCCGTGGGGGTTGCCCGGCGAGTTGACGACCAGCAGTTCGGTGTCGTCGCTGACGGTTGCGGCCAGATCGTCCAGCGCGGGTTCGAGGTCGAAACCGTGGGCGGCGGTGTCGACGCGAGTCAGGCTCCCGCCCGCGAGTTTGACCATTGCCTCGTAGGAGACCCAGGCGGGGTCAAGCAGGCAGACCTCATCCCCGTCGTCGATCAGTGACTGGAAGACCTCGTACAGCGCCTGCTTGCCGCCCGGCGTCACGAGGACGTTCTCGCTCTCGTACTGGGTGAGGCCGTCGGCGTGCAGTTTCTCGACGATGGCATCCTTGAGTTCGGGGATGCCATCCGAGGGGGTATAACCAGTGTTGCCTGCATCCATGGCTTCCTTGGCGGCGTTTTTGACGTTTTCGGGCGTATCGAAGTCCGGTTCGCCCACGCTCAGGTCGACGACATCGACGCCGTCGGCCTCCAACTCGGCGGCGAGGTTGCTGATCGCGATGGTTGCGCTCGGTTCGACTCTCGTGACACGTTCGGCGAAGTCCATGTGTATAGTCTCTCCTGGTGCGGTCGCCGGCTGTAGTCCGTCACGACCCGGCTTCCGCGTGTCGTGGTGGGTGATGACCACGCGGCGGGTAAAGGTGTACCGCTCGACTATCGACGCTCCCGGCCACTCCGCCAATCGGAAGGATTCTAACCTCCCGGGCCACAGCAAGCGATATGGCCGAGGCTGTAGACGCTGTCGATCCGCCCTCCGCCGACGGCAGTCCCCGGGATCGGAGCTTCGTCGCCGAGCATCCGGTCGTGGTTGCTGTGCTCACGATCACGGCCATCGGGTTGCTCGCCCGCTTTGCCATCCTGGGATCGCGGATTGCCCACTGGGACGAGGCCCGCGTCGCCTACTGGGTCGACTACACGTTCGAGACCGGCCGCTTCGCGTACAACTCACACACCCACGGCCCGGTGATCCAGCACCTCTCGCGGTATCTCTTCGGCATTCTGGGTCCCAGCGACACCACGATCCGAATCCCCGTCGCGATCATCGGCGGCCTGCTCCCCGTATCTGCACTGCTCTATCGTGAGCACCTTCGGGACGTCGAGGTCGTCATCCTGTCCGGATTGCTGTCGGCTAACGCCGTCTTGCTGTACTATTCGCGGTTCATGCGTAGCGATCTGCTAGTCGCGACGTTCATGTTCACCGCGTTTGGCCTCCTCGTTCGGTTCTACGATACCCGCCGGATACGGTATCTCTATGCCGCAACAATCTGTATCGTCCTTGGCATCGGGTCCAAGGAGAACGCGCCGCTGTACGTCCTCACGTGGCTCGGGGCCGGAGCGATCCTCCTCGATGTCGCACTCTACCGACCCCGAAACTACCGCGGCGGCCTCGGCCTGATCGCGACGAAGTTCGCTCACCTCAAGGGCCGACTCGGCGACATCCGGCATCGACAGCAGTATGCCACCCACACCATCGGGATTGCAGTCGTGGCCATCGCGCTGTTTACCTTCCTGTTCGCCACGCGTGGCGGTGGCATCGACGGGATCTACCAGCCGCCGGAGGGATTGAGTTTCTGGGCAGCGATCACGAGTCCGTGGCGGATCCTGAATCTGGTCAGCGATACCCTCACGTACGTCATATATCCCAACGGCGAGTACTTCGCATTCACGAAAATGGACGCCGTCCTCATCGACCTTCCGGGGCCGCCGGCAGTCGACGCGACGGCATCGGGCTCCGATCCCAAAACCGTCCCGTACCTGTCGCGGTTGTTCGCGATGGGTGGCGGTCTGCTGGCGAAGGCACCGGTCGTCCTCGGTTTCGGGCTCGTCGGCGTGCTCTATGAGCGATATCTCGCCGAACGCAGCCGGACGCTGGTGCTGTTCATGTTCTTCGCGGCGCTGTTTTCGCTGGTCGGCTATCCGCTGACACTGTCAATCGACACGGGCTGGAAGTGGAACATGGTCCACGTCGTCGTCCCGCTGTCGATCCCGGCGGCTGTCGGTCTCGGGATCGTCGGTCGGTGGGCGACGGTCGCCTATCGACGGCACGACCGGGTCGACCTTGGACTGTCCGCAGTCGTCCTCTTGCTCGTCACGCTGCTAGTCGCGTGGGTAGCCGTTCCTGGCGCGTATCCGCCGGCCGATCGGTCCGGTGACAACCCGCTCGTGCAGTACGGCCAGCCCGCCGACGACCTTCGCCCCACGCTCGATCAGTTGCAGACGGCCGCTGTCACCCACGCCGGGACGGATGTCATCGTCTACGACGGCTCGCGTTCCGGCGAACCGTTCGTCAGGGGCGATTCAGAGACAGCCAGCAAGGACTTCCGGCCGACCTGCACGAAGTGGGACAACACACTGCCGCTGAACTGGTATCTCGCCGCCTACGACGCCGACACCGAGTGTGTCGCCGACAGCGACGGTCTCATCGAGCGCATCGAGACCGAGGATCCTCCCCCGATCGTGATCACGCGCGAGAGTGACGCCACTGTGCCCGAAGATGCGCTCGAAGCGGACTACCAGCCCCGCACGTATCGACTCCGGACGCACGGCTCGGAAGCGACAATTTACGTCCACGAGGACGTCTCTGCGGAGTGAGAGTGGATCGGTAGAGGTGTCACCTCGCTCGTGTTCGGTCGGCAAGGCAATCCTTTTGCCCGCGCTGGTGAAACCGCGAGCCAGTAATGACTACTACGCTACCTGGCCCGACCGTCGGTGTCGTCGGCGGCGGCCAACTCGGCCGGATGCTCGGCGAGGCGGCCGCGCCGCTCGGGATCGAGGTGATCGTCGTCGATCCCACACCCGACGCGCCCGCATCGCCCGTCGTCGCCGACCAGATCGTCGCCGACTTCGACGATCCCGACGCGCTTGCCGAACTCGCCGACCGCGCTGACTACATTACGTACGAGATCGAACTCGCCGGGACTGGCGCGCTCCAGACCGTCAGCCAGGAGACGGGGACGCCCGTCCATCCCAAGCCCGAAACGCTGTCGCTCATCGAGGACAAACTCGTCCAGAAGCGCCGCCTCGAAGACGCCGGGGTTCCGGTGCCCGAATTCCGCGGTGTCGACTCCGTCGGGGAGCTACACGATGCACTCGACGAACTGGGCTACCCAGCCATGCTGAAAGCCCGGGAAGGTGGCTACGACGGCCGCGGCAACGTCCCGATCGAGACGCCCGATGACGTGGAAGACGCCTTCGAGACCATTGTCGACGCCGCGCCCGGTGCAACTCTCGACGATCCGTCCGGGGCGGCGATGGTCGAGGGATTCGTCGACTTCCAGCGCGAACTCGCCGTCATGGGTGTCCGGGGCGACGGCGAGCGCGATACCTTCCCCGTCACCGAGACGATCCACCGCGAGGAGATCCTCCGGGAGACCGTCTCGCCGCCCCGCGCCGAGCCGGCAGTCCGCGAGCGCGCTCGGGAGGTCGCCCTGGACGTGCTGGACGTCATGGAGGGCCGCGGCGTCTTCGGGATCGAACTGTTCCAGGGGCCTGACGACGGGATCTTCCTCAACGAGATCGCCCCTCGCCCGCACAACTCCGGCCACTGGACCATCGAAGGCGCGCTCACCTCCCAGTTCGAACAGCACCTCCGGGCCGTGGTCGGGTGGCCGCTCGGGGCGACCGATCGCCGCTCGCCGACGGTGACTGGGAATATTCTGGGTGACGTCGACGACCGACAGGAAGCGACGCTCCGGAATCTCGAATCGGTGCTCGAAGCCGACGGCGCGTCGATGCACTACTACGGGAAAGAGGAGGTCTATCGCCTGCGGAAGATGGGCCACGTCACTGCCGTCGGAGATGACAACGCCGATCCGGGCGAGCTACTCGAACGGACGCGTGACGTTCGCGACGAGCTGACGTTCCAGCCGAGTTGAGGAACTGGGACGACATCTGACTCCATCCCGACACGCTTAGGCTACCTCCGCGAGCACACTCGCTCATGACGAGCGAGAGCGTCCAGTCGTTGATCGACCAGCTCGAAGCAGAGGCAGCAATGGATCGCCCGGTCGAGGCAACACCGGAGATCGGGATCATCATGGGCTCGGACTCGGATCTCGACGTGATGGCCGGCTCCGAATCCGGCCGGCCGGGGGCCTTCGACGTGCTGACCGAGGAACTCGGCTTCGAAGAGCAGACCGACTACGAGACCGCGCCCGAGGCACGCTTTACCTTCGAGACGTTCGTCGTCTCGGCCCACCGGACGCCGGAGTTGATGTACACCTACGCCGAGACGGCCGAGGATCGGGGCCTTGACGTCATCATCGCCGGCGCGGGCGGCAAGAGCGCCGACCTGCCGAACATGACCGCCTCGATCGCCTACCCACTGCCCGTCATCGGCGTCCCCGTTCAGGAGAAATCCCTCCCGTCGGTGATCGGCATGCCACAGGGCGCGCCGATCGTGGCCGTCGACGCCGGGAAATCCTTCAACGCCGCTTTATCGGCTGTCCAGATCCTCGCCCGGCAGCATCCCGAACTCCAGGAGCGCCTCCTCGCGTACCACGAGGGGTTACAGCAGGGTGTCGGCGAGGTCTCGCGGGACCTCCACGAACGCGGAACGCCCGGATTCAGAGACACCTAAGGCTCCCCGACACGATACAGCAGACCAGTCGTGTCAGCCCTTCGGCGACCGACTCGCTCCGGACACACCTGTCGGGCATTCAACGATCGCTAATTCTCCGGAAAACGGCAACATCGACCGCTATTGCCCGCGATTCCCGCCGGAACACTGAACCCTTATGTGGGACCGCTCCCAAACCGACCCAGAGAGATCGAATGAGCAATCCCTGGATCGCGATCGGGGCGTTGGCGGTCGTCGGGCTGGTAATTCCGTTGTCGATGATTGCCATCTCGGCGTTGATCCGCCCGAGCGTCCCCGAACAGAGCAAACGAGCCACCTACGAGAGCGGCGAGGTGCCGACCGGCGGTACCCGCATCCAGTTCAACATTCAGTACTACATGGTCGCGTTGCTGTTCGTCGTCTTCGACATCGAGACCGTCCTCATCTTCCCCTGGACGGTCATCTACGGCGACGCCGTCGAGGCGGTCGGCCTCTGGCGAGCGCTTGCGCCGATGGTCGGGTTCATCGCCATCCTCGCCGTTGGTCTCGGCTGGGCGTGGCGCAACGGGGCCGTCAGATGGGTGACCAGCAAGCGCGCGAGCCGACAACGGGTCGAATCATAGTATGAGTCAGAACACACAGCAGTCCGAGAGTACCGGCACGAAATCCACACGCGAGGCCCGGATGGGCGAGGGGGTCGACGACCGGTTCAACTCACGGCTGCGTGAGGCGCTGGGCTCGACACCGTTCATCCTCACGAAGTTCGACCAGTTCATGAACTGGGCCAGGGGGTCGTCGATGTTCATGCTGCAGTTCGGGATCGCCTGTTGCTCGATCGAGATGATGCACACCTACTCGGTGAAACATGACCTCGATCGCTTCCACGCCGGTGTGCCCCGCGCCTCGCCACGGCAGGCCGACGTGATGATCGTCCCCGGAACCATCGTCTCGAAGTTCGCCCCGCGGATGAAGCGCGTCTACGATCAGGTCCCCGAGCCGAAGTTCACCATCGGGATGGGGTCGTGTACGATCTCCGGCGGCCCCTTCCAGGAGGGCTACAACGTCGTGAAGGGGGCCGAGGAGGTCATCCCGATCGACATTCAGATTCCGGGCTGTCCGCCCCGTCCCGAAGCGCTGATCTACGGCGTCGCCAAACTCCAGGAGCGGATCGCCAACGGCGAGTCCTCCCCCGTGGTCGTCAAGCCCTACGAACTCGAGGAGTTCGGCGACCTCGAACAGGACGAAATCGTCGAGAAACTCGCCGACCAGATCGACGAGGACGATCTCGTCATGCGGTACAACTGGGCTGATTCGCCATGAGTTTACAGGAACGCTCGCCGGCCGAACCGGACGTCGGCGTGACCGAGGACGGACTGGACTACGACGAACTCGCCGATCTCCTCGGCGACCACGTCCTCGATCGCGAGGAACACGTCAACGCCGAAGGGTTCGTGATCCGGCCCGACGAGGTCGAAGACGTCCTTTCGACGCTGAAGGAACGGGCCGGCTTCGATCACCTCTCGGCCGTCACCGCCCAGGAGTACGACGACCGCTACGAGTCGATCTATCACCTCAAGAAGTACGACGACCCGACCCAGGAACTCAGCGTCGTCGTTCCGACGAGTTCAGAGGAGCCGGTGAGTCAGTCGGGCGCGTCGGTGTTCGACACTGCCGACTGGCACGAGCGGGAGGCCTACGACCTCGTGGGCATCGAGTACGACGAGCACCCGGATCTCCGCCGGATTCTCCTCCCCGAAACCTGGCAGGGCCATCCGCTCTCGAATGAGTACAACCAGACCCAACCACAGGTCGTCACCCTTCGAGAGCACGCCAATCCCCTGCAGGAGGACAAACAGAGCCCCCAGGATCCCGATACGATGTTCGTCAATATCGGGCCACACCACCCGGCGACTCACGGTGTCCTCCACGTCAAGACGGTGCTGGACGGCGAGCAGATCGTCGATCTCGACCCCGATATCGGGTATCTCCACCGGAGCGAGGAGCAAATGTGCCAGCAGGGCACCTACCGCCACCAGATCATGCCCTATCCCGACCGGTGGGACTACACGCCCGGTGGCTTGCTCAACGAGTGGGCCTACGCCCGCGCAGCCGAGGACTTGGCCGACATCGACGTCCCGGAGTACGCCCAGGTCCTCCGGACGATGAGTGCCGAGCTGACCCGGATCGCGGCCCACATGCTCGCGGTCGGGACCTTCGGGCTGGACCTCTACGGGGACTTCACGGTCATCTTCATGTACGCCGTGCGGGACCGGGAAGTCGTCCAGAACCTGCTCGAGGACCTCACTGGCCAGCGGCTCATGTTCAATTACTTCCGGCTTGGCGGCGTCGCCTGGGATCTGCCCGAACCCCGCCAGGAGTATCTTGAGAAGGTTCGGGAATTCACCGATGAGCTCCCCGAGCGACTTGAGGAGTACCACGACCTCATCACGGGCAACGAGATCTTCCAGATGCGGTGTATCGACACGGGCGTCCTCCCGCCGGAGGTCGCCAAGTCCTACGGCGCGACCGGGCCCGTTGCTCGCGGCTCGGGCGTCGATTACGACCTTCGTCGTGACGATCCCTACGGCTACTACGACGAACTCGACTGGGACGTCGTGACCGAGGACGGGATGGACAACTACGCCCGGGTTCTGGTCCGGCTTCAGGAGGTCGAGGAGTCCGCGAAGATCATCCGACAGTGTCTCGACCTGCTCGAGGACTGGCCCGAAGACGATCGCACTATCCAGTCGAACGTCCCGCGGACCCTCCGACCGGATCCGGACAAGGAGGTTTACCGCGCGGTCGAGGGTGCGAAGGGTGAACTCGGCATCTACATCCGTAGCGACGGCACGGACAAGCCGGCGCGGTTCAAGATCCGGAGTCCGTGTTTCTCGAATCTCCAGACGCTGCCGGTGATGTCCGAGGGCGAGTACATCCCTGACATGGTGGCGTCGCTCGGCAGCCTCGACATCGTGCTCGGGGAGGTGGATCGGTGATGATCCTGCAGGCAACGACGTTGACCGACACCATCGCCGACGTGCTGGGCTCGCTCGGACTCGACGCCGCGAACCCGCTCGTGGTCTTGCTGGCCGGATTGCTTGCGGCGGCACTCGTCGCCACGATCGTCCTGCTCAACGCGGCACTCGCGGGGCCATGGGCGAAGCGGAAGATCACCGCGGCGTTCACCGACCGGATCTCGGTCAATCGGATCGGGCCGATGGGGATTGGGACGATCGTCGTCGACTCCGTCCGGCTGCTCTCCAAGGAGTTGATCATCCCCGAGAAGGCCGACCGACCGGCCTACGATCTCGCGCCAATCCTCCTCGCCTCCTCGGCGCTGCTCGGGTTCGCCGTGATTCCGATGGGGTCGGGCATCCAGGTCGCCGACCCCGAGATCGGGCTGGCGTACGTCTTCGCCGTCGCGTCGATCGCGTCGCTCGGCCTGCTGATGGCCGGGTACGCTTCGAACAACAAGTACTCCTTTCTCGGCGGGCTGCGTGCGGTCGCCCAGAACCTCGCTTACGAGATCCCGTTGGTTTTGACCGGCGCGTCCGTCGTTATCTTCGCGGGTTCGTTGCGACTCAGCGAGATCGTCGCCGCCCAGCAGGGGACGTTCCTCTCGCTCGGGCCGGTGGCGATCCCGAACTGGTTCGCGTTCATCAACCCCTTCGCGTTCGCGCTGTTCATGCTGGCGAACCTTGCCGAGGTCGGCCGCAACCCCTTCGACATCCCCGAAGCGCCGACTGAAATCGTCGCCGGCTATCAGACCGAATACTCCAGTGTCTACTTCGTCCTGTTTTACCTTGGGGAGTTCATCCACATCTTTCTCGGCGGGGCGATCGTCGCGACGCTGTTCCTCGGCGGCCCGGCCGGCCCACTCCTGCCGGGGATCGTCTGGTTCCTCATCAAGATCTGGGGCGTGTTCCTGTTCACGCAGTGGGCGCGCTCGGCAGTCCCCCGCGTCCGGATCGACCAGTTGATCGAGATCGGCTGGAAGGTGATGCTCGTGCTCGCGCTGATAAATCTGCTGCTGACGGCGATCATCGTCGGGGTGGTCGCCTGATGTTCGCTGACGGGTCCCCGACACGCGTTTACACTGGTGGTGACATGACATGATCGGCGTCCTCAAAGGTATGGCAACGACGATGAAACACGCCCTCGACGGCAAGACGTTCACCGTCGAGTATCCCGAGACCGCACCGGAAGTCAGCCCGCGGTTCCGGGGTGTCCACAAGTACAGCCAGGAACGGTGCATCTGGTGTCGTCAATGTGAAAACGTCTGCCCAAACGACACCATCCAGATCGTGATGGACGACCAGCGCAACGGCGAGCAGTACAACCTTCACGTCGGCCAGTGCATCTACTGCCGGCTCTGTGAGGAGGTCTGTCCGACCGACGCCATCGTGCTCACACAGAACTTCGAGTTCGTCGGCGATACGAAGGACGATCTCGCCTACGACAAGGAGGAACTCAAGAACGTCCCGTGGTACAAGGACATTGACCCGCTGGAGTCCCGGGAGCCGGACCGTGGCAGTTGGATCGGTGAAGGTGAAGGCGAAGTCGACTATCAGTAGGAAGCATACGCGGCCGAAGGCCGCGTTTCGCGGGACCGAGCGGAGCGAGGTCCGCTGCTTGAAACCCGCATTCGGGTCGGTTCTTTTGGGCCTGGAGACCCTTCTGTC
Organism: Halorhabdus utahensis DSM 12940; assembly: GCF_000023945.1. Taxonomy (NCBI): domain Archaea; kingdom Methanobacteriati; phylum Methanobacteriota; class Halobacteria; order Halobacteriales; family Haloarculaceae; genus Halorhabdus; species Halorhabdus utahensis. The sequence continues at coordinate 691,725 of NC_013158.1, read as the reverse complement.
TAGTATGTCGGACCAGCAATACGTCTACACACTCCACGAAACGGAAGGGAACAAGCAATCGATCGGCGATCTGGACGCCATCATCAACGAGTACGCGAGCGAAGGATGGCACCTCACGGAAACGATCGCGCGCAACGGCACGACGATTGGGCTCGTCTTCGAGCGCGAGGTCTCGTGACGAACGAGATCCGAGATCGCCAAGCCGATAGCTTTCGGGGCACCGACCGACCTCAGATTACGAGCCCAATGAGAAACGCCACCAGCATCGACAGCGTCAGGACGAACTGCATCACGCTCGATCCAAGGGTGCCAACCAGAGCGTAGGCGGCGGCCTTCAGGCTCTCTCCCCGCGCTCTCCCCCGGTAGAGTTCGAGGACGAAGACGGTGGCCGTAATGCCGAGGACGATTCCCACCGGCCCGAGCGGGAAGAACAACAGCACGCCGACGACCGCGCCGGCGACGCTACTGAGCGTCGAGGCACCGCCGGCTTTTGCGGCGATCGCGCCCGCCAGGTAGTCCACCACGACGACGAGCACCCCGACGGCGAGGAAGCCGACGAGGACGAACGGCCCGGGGGTCACGTAGCCGGTACTCCACCAGTAGACGACGATCCCACCGATCGAGAGCAGGCCCGCGGGGACCATCGGCACGAAACTCCCGATGACGCCGCCGACCAGCAACGCCAGGGCGATGAGGAGGAAGACGGTGATCTCCATGGGACACAGTCGACGTTCGGCGTTGAAGTGCCCACCGACACACTTGACTGGTTGCTCCTGGACACTTCGTCGCCAGGCGTCGACGTGCGGACCGCGAGTCGAAGCCGTGACAGACATGTACTTTTACTTCACCGGCCGGTGAACGGCGGGACGACACCGATGTCGGGTTCCCGCCACAACGTTGATCACGCCTCCGACGGACCACCCCCAGACACCACCACCGATGGCGAGCAGGCGCTCACTCCAGAGACAGCCGCGCTCTCCGTCGATGGATTGTCGAAGACCTTCGGCAGCGGCGAGGACAAAGTCACCGCGGTCGACGACGTCTCTTTCACGGTCGAACCCGGCGAAGTCGTCGGGTTGCTCGGCCCAAACGGCGCGGGCAAGACGACCACGATCAAGTCGATCCTGGGGCTGGTTCTCCCCGACGAGGGCGACGTTCGGATTCAGGGAGTTGACGTCGCTGACCGCCCACGTCGGGCGTACGAACACGTCGACGCGATGCTGGAGGGTGCTCGCAACGACTACTGGCGGCTCACCGTTCGGGAGAACCTCCGGTATTTCGCGGCGATCCGCGGCAACGATCCGGACACACTTGATGATCGCCATACCGAATTACTGGAGGCGTTCGACATCGCCGAGGAGGCCGACACGGAGGTCCGTGACCTCTCGCGAGGCATGAAACAGAAAGTCTCGCTGGCCAGCGTCCTCGCCGGTGACGTCTCGGTCGCCTTCCTCGACGAGCCCACGCTCGGACTGGACGTCGAGAGTTCGCTGACGCTGCAGCGCGAGCTGGTCAGGCTGGTCGAGGAGCGCGAGCTGACGCTGTTCGTCTCCAGTCACGACATGGACGTCATCGAAGCCGTCTGTGATCGGGTGATCATCATGAACCAGGGACGGATCGTCGTCGATGACACGGTGGCGAATCTGCTCGACGGCTTCGAGACGACGGGCTATCGCATCACGGCCCGCGGGCTGGACGAGCCGACGCTTGCCGATCTCCAGGATCGATTCGAGCTGTCGGCCGTCGAACGGCTGGACGGCCGTGTTCGCTTCGAAGTGGCGGCCGACTCGGCGACCTTTTATCGGCTGACCGACGCGCTGGAGGCGGCCGACGTTGAACTCGGCGGCGTCGAGACGGTCCAGCCGGACCTCGCGGAGGCGTTCCTCGAAGTGACCGGAAACGGTGATTCGCTGGCCAACGGGGCTACGGGAGGGACAGACCAATGACTAATGGTGACACTGGTCGAGGGCGCGCGACTGCCGGCAACGAACCCCCACGATCTGGCGGGTATTACCACCTCATGAAGGCTGTGATCCACCGGGACCTGGTGATCTGGCTCCGATATCCCGTCAACGCCGCGACCGGGATCCTGATGGCCCTGATCTTCTTCGGCCTTATCTTCTACGGCGGGCGGCTGGTCGCCGGCCAGGCCATCGACGATACCATCGAGGGGTTGATCGTGGGCTACTTCCTGTGGACGCTTGCCCAGGGGGCGTACTTCGGGATCACGAACGACGTCCAGGCCGAGGCCGGTTGGGGCACGTTGGAGCGGCACTTCATGACGCCCTTTGGCTTCGGCCCGGTGATCCTCGCGAAGTCGATCGCCGTCGTCCTCCGGACGTTTCTCACGTCTGCGGTCGTGCTGGCGGCGATGCTCGTGATGACTGGCCGGAGCCTCGAATTGCCGCTCGTGACTGTGGTCGTCGTGGCAGCCCTCGCGGTCGCCTCGGCGTTCGGTCTCGGGCTGGCGATGGGTGGGCTGAGCGTATTGTATAAGCGTATCAACAACGTGGCGAACCTCCTCCAGTTCGCGTTTATCGGGCTGATCTCCGCGCCGGTGTTCGAGATACCCTGGACGCGAATCCTCCCGCTGGTCCAGGGGAGTGCGCTCCTGCAGGTCGTCATGCGGGACGGCGACAGACTCTGGGAACTCGACCCGCTCGCGCTCGCGATTCTGGTCGGGACTGCCGGCTTCTATCTCGGGGCCGGTTATCTCGCGTTCGTCCTGGCGACCAGGCGGGCGCGGCGTCTCGGGGTCCTCGGCGATTACTGAGCGGCATATTTTCGAATTCTGTCAAAACAGATCATCCTGATTTCTGGTGGACGACAGGCTCCTAGCCGTGATGTCGGCTGTAATTGCCGGAATCTTTGAACGATAAGGTAATCTTCAAAGGGCGTGCGGGCGCATTGGGGTAGTAGCATGGGAGTACTCGAACTGATCGCTTTTGGGCTGTTCGCACTGACGACCGTCGGTGCCAGCCTGGGGGTCGTGCTGGTACGTGACGTCTGGCACGCGGCGCTGATGCTAGGTATCGCCCTGCTCAGCGTCGCCGTCTTCTACGTCATGAACCAGGCACCGTTCGTCGCCGCGATGCAGGTACTGGTGTACGTCGGCGGCGTCCTCATCCTGATTAGCTTCGCCGTCATGTTGACGCGCCGCAATGATCCTGACTCGGATGGGGTGGCACAGTGAGCCGTCCCCGTCTGGCGACGGACCTGCGGGCGAGCCACGGCGTGGCGGCGATCGCGCTGTTCGCCGTCCTCGCTGCGGTGTTCGTCACCGCGAACTTCCCCGAGGCGGCCGGCTTCGAGGCCGACCTCAGCATCACTGAGGGGATCGGCTACGCGCTGTTCGACATGGCCGGCCAGTCCGCCCTTGTCACCGAGGGCTTTCTGGTGTCGTTCGTCCTGATCGCCGTCGTTCTCGACGCGGCGCTTGACGGCGCGATCTTGCTCGCCCGGGACGAAGACGGCTCGGTACTCTCCGGGAACGATGGTGGTGATCAGTGATGGTCGGTGTCATTCCGTACCTCCTGCTGTCGGCTGCTGTCTTCGCTATCGGCGTCTTCGGCGTGCTGACGCGCCGGAACGCCCTGATTTTCCTCATGTCCGTCGAGTTGATGCTCAATGCCGCGAACATCAACTTCGTGGCGTTCTCGCTGCACTACGGCAACCTGACGGGGCAGGTGTTCGCACTGTTCGTGATGGCGCTGGCCGCCGCCGAGGTCGCAGTCGGCATCGGCATCATCCTCGTCCTGTACCGTAACTTCGGTGATATCGACGTGACCGTTCCGACGACGATGCGGTGGTAACATGACAGGAATATTTGACTTCGCTCCGGCGATCGCATTGCTCCCGCTGGCCGCCTTCGTCGTCGTGCTGCTCGGCGGCAATTACCTGCCAAAGCGCGGCGCGCTGGCCGGCATCGCCGCGCTGGGGGGCTCGCTCGTCCTCTCGGCGCTTTCGCTGGTGGCCGTGGCCAACGGCGATCCGTACCACGCGGAACTCTATACGTTCCTCTCCGGAGAGGGCGCGATCAGTCTGCACTTCGGCATCCTGATCGATCCGCTCTCGGCGCTGATGCTCACCCTCGTTTCGTTGATCGCCCTGCTGGTCTTCGTCTTCTCGCTCGGGTACATGAACGACGAAGGAGAGGGCGGCCTCCGGCGGTACTACGCCGAGCTCTCGCTGTTCGCCTTCAGTATGCTCGCCTTCGTCTTCGCGGACAATCTCCTGATGGCGTTCATGTTCTTCGAACTCGTCGGGCTGTGTTCGTACCTGCTGATCGGCTTTTGGTTCCGCGAACCCGGGCCGGCGTCGGCCGCGAAGAAAGCCTTCCTCGTGACCCGTTTCGGGGACTACTTCTTCCTCGTGGGCACCGTCGCCATCCTCTCGATGTTCGGCACCGGGCTGTTCGTCGGCGAGGAGGGCTTCCCGAAACTCGCCCAGCATGCGATCGACGGGGGCCAGACTTTCTATGGCCTGGGTGCGGAGACGGCCATTACGCTCGCTGGTCTGCTGGTGCTCGGCGGTGTGATCGGCAAGTCCGCCCAGTTCCCGCTACACACGTGGCTCCCTGACGCGATGGAGGGTCCGACCCCCGTCTCGGCGCTGATCCACGCGGCGACGATGGTCGCCGCCGGCGTCTACCTCGTCGCGCGGATGTACGGCTTCTACCTGCTTTCCCCGACCGCCCTGGGCGTGATCGCCCTCGTCGGCGGATTCACCGCGCTCTTTGCGGCGTCGATGGCGCTGGTCAAACAGGAACTCAAGCAGGTGCTCGCCTATTCGACGATCTCCCAGTACGGGTATATGATGCTCGCGCTGGGCGGCGGCGGGTACGTCGCGGCGGTTTTCCACCTCACGACCCACGCGATATTTAAGGCGCTGCTGTTCCTGGGTGCCGGGTCGGTCATCATCGCCATGCACCACAACGAGAACATGTGGGACATGGGTGGGCTCAAAGACAAGATGCCCGTGACCTACTACGCGTTCCTCTCGGGCTCGCTCGCGCTTGCTGGCATCTTCCCCTTTGCCGGCTTCTGGTCGAAAGACGAGGTGCTCTACGAGACGCTGATCCACGGGCTGGGCGGCTCGCCGCTCCTGCTCGCCGGCTACGCGATGGGACTGGCCGCCGTCGCCTTCACCGGCTTTTACACCTTCCGGATGGTCCTGCTGACCTTCCACGGCGAGCCCCGGACGGAGACGGCCGAGAACCCCCATGCGGTCCGGTGGAACGTCAAACTCCCGTTGGCCGTGCTCGGGATCCTGGCGGCCGTCGGCGGCGTCATCAACCTCGCGCCGGTCGAGAAGGTTACGGGCGTCCACCTGACCTTCCTCCACGACTGGCTGGGGAGCGCCACGGAACTACTCTCGGTTCATCACTACGAAGTGCTGCTCCACGATTACGCGCACTACACGGCCGAGAACCCGCTCGGCGAGGTCGGAACCGTCCTCGCGGGCGCAGCGGTTTCGCTCGGCCTCGCTCTCCTGGGGGCCGGCATCGCCTATCGACTCTATGCCGTGCCGGATCCCGAGGAACACACGGACCGGCTCGGCGGCCTCAAGACGTTGCTCATGAACAACTACTACCAGGACGAGTATCAGGTCTGGCTGGCCCGGGGCGTGACGGTACCGATCGCCCGCGCGGCCGACACATTCGATCAGAGTATCGTCGACGGCGTCGTCAACGCCACTAGTAGCGTGAGCCTCTTCGGCAGCGAGCGCGTCCGCCGGATCCAGTCCGGCGTCGTGACCAACTACGCCTCGCTGGTCACGCTCGGGCTGGTCGCGTTGCTGGTCGCCTTCGCACTGCTCGGGGGGTGGTTCTAATGCTGCTCGAAGCCCTCCTCGTGAGCGTGCTGGTCGGTGCCGGTGTCGTTGCGCTGGCCCCGAACCGCTACGCCGGCAAACTCGCTGCCGTCCTCAGCCTCGTCCCGCTCGGCGGGAGCCTCTACCTGTGGTCGGCCTTCGACGGGGCGAGCAATGCCCTGCTCGGTAACGATCCCGCCTTCGAGACCCAGTTCGCCTGGTTCGATCTGGGGCCGTACGCGCTGCAGTGGCACGTCGGCCTCGACGGCGTGAGCCTGCCGTTGCTGGTCCTGACGACGATCCTCACGACGGCAGCGATCGTTTCGGCCTGGACGCCGATCGACGAGCGGGAGTCGCAGTTCTACGCCTTGGTGCTCCTGCTCGAGGCGGGACTGTTGGGCGTCTTCGCCGCACTGGACTTCTTCCTGTGGTTCGTCTTCTGGGAGGTCGTGCTGGTCCCGATGTACTTCCTGATCGGGATCTGGGGCGGCCCGCGCCGGAAGTACGCCGCGATCAAGTTCTTCGTCTACACCAACGTGGCGAGCCTGGTGATGTTCATCGGGTTCATCGCGCTGGTGTTCGGGCTGGGCGACAGCGTCGCCAGCCTCGACCTGCCGGTGATCGCCCAGACGCTCCAGGAAGAGGGTGCGCTCGGTAGCTTCGCCGGGTTGGAGCCGGATGCACTGAAGGCGACAGCCTTCCTCGCGATGTTCGCCGGGTTCGCGGTCAAGGTCCCGATCGTCCCGGTCCACACCTGGCTGCCGGACGCCCACGTCGAAGCGCCGACGCCGGTGTCGGTGCTGCTCGCGGGCGTCCTCCTGAAGATGGGGACCTACGCCCTGCTGCGGTTCAACTTCACCATGCTGCCCGACGTCGCGGCGGCCAACGCGACGATCATCGGGATCTTCGCCGTCGTGAGCGTCATCTACGGCGCGATGCTCGCGCTGGCCCAGCGCGACCTCAAACGGATCGTGGCGTACTCCTCGATCTCGTCGATGGGCTACGTCCTGCTCGGGTTGATCGCCTACACCGTCCACGGCGTGGGCGGGGCGACCTTCCAGATGGTCAGCCACGGATTCATCTCCGGGCTGATGTTCATGGTCGTCGGCGTGGTCTACAACCAGACCCACACCCGGATGGTCGGCGACATGTCCGGGCTGGCGGATCGACTGCCGGTGACCGCGGGGATCTTCGTCGCGGCGGCCTTCGGCTACATGGGGCTGCCGCTGATGAGTGGGTTCATCGGGGAGGCGCTGATCTTCATCGGCGCGTTCCCATCGGACGTGCTCCCGGGCGCGCCGCTGTTCACCGCCAGCGCGATGTTCGGTATCGTGATCGTCGCCGGCTACCTCCTCTTTGCGATGCAGCGGGCGCTGTTCGGGCCGTTCGACCTCGCGACCGACTACGAACTCTCTCGCGCACCAGTCCAGGACGTTGCGCCGTTGCTCGTCCTGCTCGCCTGTGTGATTATCCTCGGGATCCATCCTGACCTGTTCTACGGGATGATCCAGGACGCGGTTGCGCCCATCGTCGAACTCGGAGGTGGTGTCTGATGGCAGCCATAGAACTCCCACAGTGGGCCGCGCTCGCACCCGCGCTCGTACTCGGGCTGACGGCGCTTGCCCTGTTCGTGATCGACAGCATCGAGCCGGAACCCGACACGACGAACACCGGTCTTCTCACTGGCGTTGGACTCGCCGGCGCACTCGCCGCACTCGCGTTCAACGTCTGGTTCCTGGTCGCCGGCACGGGGAATCCGGCCGCGATCGAACTGTTCGGCGATCAGTTGCTCGTCGACGGGATGACGCTGTTCTTCGGGACGATCGTCGCCAGCGTCCTCGCACTGGTCGTTCTCGGGAGCTACGACTACTATACTGGCGTGCCCTACCGGGCGGAGTACTTCTCGCTACTCTTCCTGGCGGCGACCGGGATGACACTGCTCGGCGCGGTCAACAGCTTCGCGACGGCACTGTTGGCGCTGGAACTGGCGAGTCTTCCCTCCTACGCGCTGGTGGCTTCGCTGAAGGACAACAAGGGCAGCGTCGAGGGCGGGCTGAAGTACTTCCTCGTCGGTGCGCTGTCCTCGGCGATCCTCGTCTACGGGATCAGCCTGGTCTACGCCGCGACGGGCCACCTCGCGTTCACCGAGGTCGCGGGCGCACTCGGCGATGCCCCGGCCGGCATTCTGGGCGTCGGCGTCGTGATGGTCGCCGGCGGCGTCGCCTTCAAGACCGCGAGCGTCCCCTTCCACTTCTGGGCCCCCGAGGCCTACGAGGGCGCGCCGACGCCGATCTCGGCGTTCCTCTCCTCGGCGTCGAAGGCCGCCGGATTCGTCCTCGCGTTCCGGCTCTTCACGACCGCGTTCCCCTATGACCTCATCAGCGGCACCATCGACTGGCTGCTCCTCTTCCAGATCCTGGCGGTCGCCACGATGGTGCTGGGGAACTTCGCCGCGGCGACCCAGCGGAGCGTCAAGCGGATGCTCGCGTACTCTTCGATCGGTCACGCGGGGTACGTCCTGATCTCGCTTGCGGCGCTGACGCCACAGGCCGACGGTAGCCTGGTGCTCGGGGCCGGCATGCTCCACCTGCTGGTCTACGGGTTCATGAACACCGGCGCGTTCATGTTCGTCGCGCTGGCGGAGTACTGGGACGTCGGCCGGACCTTCGAGGACTACAACGGCCTGGCGCGGGAAGCCCCGGTCGCCGCCGTGGCGATGACGATCTTCCTGTTCAGCCTCGCGGGCCTGCCCGTCGGCGCGGGCTTCCTTTCGAAGTACGTCCTCTTCGGCGCGGCTGTCAACGCAGGCGTGTGGTGGCTGGCCGCGGTCGGCGCGATCGCCAGTGCCCTGAGCCTGTTCTACTACTCGCGGGTCGTCAAGGCGCTGTGGTTCGAGGAGCCGACCCAGGCCTTCGAGATCGACTCGTACCCGATCGGGCTGTACACCGCCATCATCGTCGCGGCGGTCGTGACGGTGTTGCTCCTGCCTGCCTTCGGCTTCCCGAGCGAGGAAGCGATCGCCGCCGCGGGCGCACTGGTGTAGATCTCGGTCATTCGACGCCGATAGTTACCGATTACGCGGCATCTAAGTGCAACCCACTGCACCAGCAGGTATGAAAGCGACAGCGACGGCCCACCCGATCCAGGGGCTGGTGAAGTACCACGGGATACGCGACCCCGAACTCCGGACGCCGTATCACGATTCGATCAGCCTCTGCACTGCGCCGAGTAACTCCACGACGACGGTCGCCTTCGAACCCGAGCGTCCCGAGGACGAGTACGTCATCGACGGCGAACACATCGACGGGCGCGGGGCCGAGCGCATCCGGACCGTCGTCGATAACGTTCGCGAACGGGCCGATCTCGACGAGCGCGTCCGCGTCGCAAGTGAGAACAACTTCCCGTCGAACGTCGGCTTTGGCTCCTCGGCGTCGGGATTCGCGGCGCTGGCGACTGCTCTCGTTGAGGCCGCTGGCCTGGACCTCTCACGCCCGGAGATCTCGACGATTGCCCGCCGCGGCTCGACCTCGGCGGCGCGGGCGGTCACGGGTGGCTTTTCGGATCTGCGGGCGGGCAGTAACGACGCCGACTGCCGTTCGAAGCGACTCGACGTCCCCTTGGAGGATGACGTTCGCATCGTCGGCGCAGTGATTCCTGCATACAAAGAGACCGAGGCGGCCCACGAGGAGGCCGCCGAGAGCCACATGTTCGAGGGCCGACTCGCCCACGTCCACGAGCAACTCGCGGACATGCGCGACGCGCTCGGTCGCGGGGACTTCGAGCGGTCCTTCGAGATCGCCGAACACGACACACTCTCGCTGGCGGCGACGACGATGACCGGACCGAGCGGCTGGGTCTACTGGCAACCCGAGAGCCTCGAAGTCTTCGAGACGGTTCGGGACCTTCGCGACGACGGGGTTCCCGTCTACTTCTCCGGGGATACCGGCGCAAGCATCTACGTCAACACCACGGCCGAGTACGTCGACCGCGTCGAATCGGCGATCGAAACCCTCGGGATCGAGACGCTCACCTGGCGCGTCGGTGGCCCCGCGCGCGTCCGTGATCCCGAGAAGGCACTGTTCTGATCGGTCTCAGTTGCAGGGTCCCGGTCGGTCCGTGCCTTTAGGCTACTGGCGCGCTAACCGCCTGTATGCGCGTCGCTATCTTCGGAGCGGGATACGCCGGCCTCGGTGTTGCCAGACGGCTGGAACGAACGTTGCCCGACGACGACGATCTGGTTGTCGTCGACGAGTCAGGCGAGCACGTCGTCCGGCACCTCCTGCATCGGGGAATCCGCTACCCTGAGGAACTAGCGCACGTTCGCCTGCCGCTCGGTACGGTTCTCGAGCGCGCGACGATCCGGGAGGCCAGCGTCGAGGCCCTCGATCACACCGCGGGTGTCGCTACCCTCGCCGACGGCGAGACGCTCGCCTATGACCTCGGTGTCGTCACCTTGGGCGGGGAACCCGAATTCTACGGTCTCGAAGACGTCATCGAGCACGCCACGCCGTTACATCGACCGTCCGACGTCGAAACGATCCGGGCCGACTTCGAGGCAGTTCTGGAAGACGGCGGCCGCGTCGTCGTCGGTGGCGGTGGACTGACCGGCATCCAGACGGCTGGCGAACTCGCCGCGCTCGCCCGGCACCGCGACGCGAGCGAGACGGTCGAGGTGACCCTCCTCGAGCAGAGCGACGCCGTCCCGCCGGGGTTCGACGATCGATTGCAAACCGCCGTCGGGGACGCGCTGGAGGCGGCCGGGGTGGTTCTTCACCCATCGACCACGATCACCGGCGCGACCGCGGACGCCGTCGCGGTGGCGGACGGCGAACCGATCCCCTACGAGCAGTTCGTCTGGGCGGGCGGGATCCAGGGGCCGGTGGCTCAGGCCGGCGACCGGCCGACGGTGCCGGCGACGCTTCGACTGAGTGAGAACGCGTTTGCGCTCGGCGATGCCGCCCAAGTCGTCGACGCCGATGGGACGCGCGTGCCGCCGACGGCACACGCGGCGATCCGCCAGGCCGGCGTCGCGGCGACGAACGTCACTCGCGTTATCGAGTATCGCCGGGAAAACGGCGGCTTTGCGCCCCGACTCGAGCGCTATCGTCACGACGAGACGGGCTGGCTCGTCAGCGTCGGCGACGACGCCGTCGCCAAGGTCGGTCCGACGCTTCTCCGTGGTGACGCGGCGAAAGCCGTCAAGACGACCGTCGGGGCCGGGTATCTATCGAGTATCGGTGCCTTCGGAGACGCGGGGGCCCACCTCCGGGAGACTGTCTTCGGCCAGTCGCCGGACGCCTAGTCTGTTTCCTCGACGTCGAGCGCCAGCTCGGGTGTCGTCCAGATCACGAATTCGTCCTCGCGCTCGATGACGCCGTTGATGTAGGGTTCCTGGATCGGCGACTCCTTGACGTCGGACTCGGCGATGAGCGAGACTTGATCGACGGCGTCGACGAGCCAGCCGATCTCCCCGTGATCTTCGAACACGTCGGCGTCGAAAACGATCATGAGCCGATCGCCGTCGTCCGTCTCGATGTCGGCGGCGACTTTCGGATCCAGGATCGTCGTGATCTGTCCACGCAGGTCGACGACGCCCGTGACGTACTCCGGAGTGTTTGGCACCCGCGTGACGCTCTCCTCGCGCACGATCTCCTCGACGTACTCGATGTCGAGACAGTATCGCTCCTCGCCGAGGCGGAACTCGAGGACGCGCGTCTCTTCCTCGGTCGTCTCCTCGACGTCGGCCCCGGCGATGGTCGCACCGGCCGGCGCGGCCGCCTCGTCTGGCGTCTCGCTGGCCGCGGCGTCTCCTGTCGCCTCAGCGTCGGACAGATCCGTGTCCGTCTCGAACTCGGCGGCCGCCCTGGCTGCCGCCTCGGCAGCCGAGAGCGCATCCGCGTCTTCGTCACTGTCAGACTCGCCCGGTACCGAGTCGGCCCCGTCCTCGTTCGTCTCTGCACCCTTCGATGGCTGTCCGTCGCCCTGGTTTGTCCGAGCCCGCTCTTCACTCACGTCCGTCTTCGCACTGTCCGCGTTCTCGGCAGTCTCGGTGGGTTCGTCACTCTCAGCAGTGTCCCCGGCCCCAGCTACTGTGTCCGGACTTTGCTCGCTCTCGTCGGCTTCGGCGTCGTCGGCTGTGGGTTTCTCGGCGTCGGCATCGTCAGATCTGGGGTTCGAATCGTCATCGCTGTCGTCGCTCATCGCGTCCGTATCCGTTTGCTCCGGATCTCCGCCACGGCGACCCTGGCGTAGATTTTTGATGCGTTCGGCTCTGTCCATGCGCTCGTCGTCGTCACTCATGCTGGCACCTCGGGGCGTTCGACGCCGTATCGCGTTTCGATCTGTGTGGCGATATCGAGAAAGACCGATTCCATGTCTACCGTTTGCTCGTAGGCGAAGATAGATGTGCCGGCCGAGAAGGCACGCTGGAGCGCGACTCGCTTGCGGACCTCCCAGACCGGATAGTCGTCGAAGACGGTTTCGAGCCATTCGAGCATGGCCGTGTCTTCGTTGGTCTGTTCGACCCGGTTGGCGACGACGCCGACCGTGTCGACTTCGATGTCGACCTGCGATTCCAGCGCGGCGATCTGATCGATCAGCAACTCGATGGCCCGCTCGGAACTCGCCTCGGTCAGTGCCGGCACGAGGACGCTGCGGGCCGCGTAAATCGCCGTATCGGTCAGCTTCCCGTAGAACGGCGGCGAGTCGATGAGGATGACGTCGTACTCGGCGTGGAGTTCCGCCAGTGCGCGATCGAGCAGATCGAGCGCGTGCTCGCCGGTCACCGTCTCCGGCGTCACGTTGATCGCCAGCGAGGACAGCGTCGCCGGGTCGACGTCGACCGTCGGGTCAGTCTTCGCCCACGCCACGAGATCAGCGATCGTGAGTTCGTGTTCGGCCTGGAGCAGGTCGACGCTGCTCGGGACGACGTCCATCTCCTCGTGTTCGACGATCAGGTCGTCGATGGAAGACCTCGCCTCCCGGTCGGTCAACACGTCGAACATCGTCGGGGGCTCGGCGTCGTACGCGTCGAGGAGGCCGAGCCCCTCGGTGGCGTTGCCCTGGGGATCCATGTCCACGAACAGGACGTCGTGGCCCCGGTCGTTGAGTGCCCCCGCGACGTTGATCGCGATCGTCGTTTTGCCCGTCCCGCCTTTCGCGTTGGTCACGCAAACAGTGGCGGGCCGGGCCGCTGTGTCGCTGCTCATCGTCAGTTATCGGAATCATCCGTGTCGACAGCTAATAAAAATACGCTCGCGGGTATCAAATGCTGAAATCAGGCCGACGCCGTCGTTCGGTTCGCTGAACCACGTTCCGCCGGCTGGGCGGCGTCTCGGCCCGTCAGACAGGCGTCTGACCGCACTGCAAGATTTAACATACAGTAGCGCGAAGGTACGAGTATCAAAACCTATGTCGATCAATCCCCGGGATTACGACCTCGACGAACTCCGGAAGATGGCCCGTGAGCGTGGCGGGGCCACGATTCCGGTCGGCGACGACGAGGAGGACGGATCCACGCCAGCGCCAGACCTGGATGCCGGCGGCCTGAGCGGTGACGTCCTCGGCGACGACGCGTATCGCTCCCAGCTGTACCGCCAGCTGTTGCCACTGGAAAGTATGGCCGGCGGCGACCCCGAAAAGCCGTATTTACATTCGTTGCCCGAAACGTACGCGGGTGAACTCATCGTCTTCGAGTGGCTATCCTACCTGCTCGAAAAAGCCGGGTTCCGTGGCGCGAACGAGGCCATCGACTACTACGTCGAGGTCAACTGGATCACCGACGATGTCGGCGACGACCTCGATGACTACCTGCTCGGCCTCGACGAGCGCTCGGCCGACGGCGATCTGACCATCGACGATCATCTGTTGAGTCTGGTCCACATCGGCAAGCTGGCGTCGATGCAATGATCTGACGCGGTCCGTCCCGGGCCTCTGTTGTCCGTCTCTTCATCCTTGTGGCTGTTTCCTGCGTGAGAGCCCGCAGCACCGACCACCTCCGATCGTTGTGGCCAGTCAGTCGTCAGCCGGGCTCTCGGCACCGGAGCCGTCGAGGCGGCGGATGCGATGCGATAGCGCGTCGTGGTCGACGGTCGGCGTCGAGAGTTGCGCGGCAACGAGCGCCAGCAGCGTCGAGAGGATGAACGCGCCGGCAAACGACGTGAGATAGAGCCCATCGGGCGCTGGCAGGTGGCCGCCGACGATCGGGATCGCCGTGATGTACTCGCGAAGATCCGGGAAGTACGCCAGGCCGAAGGCGAGTCCGGCGAGGCTGCTGAGGAGCGCGCCGGTTCCGGTCAATCGGCGCGAGTACAGGCCATACAGGAGCGGGAACGCGACGGCGGCTCCGAGCAGATCCGCGAGGAAGAACAGCCGGATAACGCTCCTGGCCCGCAGGCTGACGTAGATGGCTGCCACGGCGATGACGACGGTAAATGCCCTCGCGCCCAGTGCGAGCGTCCGGTCGTCCGGATCGTCGATCAGGCGCGGCAGGTCAGCGGTCACGAGGCTCGAAAGGGCGTTGAACAGCGTGTCGACGGAACTCATCACGAGCAGCAGCGCCAGGAGGACCACGGCCAGGACGAGCCACTCGGGGAAGGACTCGTTCAGCAACAGGAAAAACGAGAGGTCCGCGTTGTACCCCTCGCTGGCGGTCACGACGTTCGCGTGCCCGGCGGCGATAACGCCGAAGAAAGCGGCCACGAGAACGATCAGCCCGTTCGCGAGGGATGCCCGCAGGAAGCCACGCTCGACGGTTTCACTGTCGCTGCCGGCGTAGATGCGTTGCCACCAGGTCTGGTTGATCAACTCCGCACCGAGGATCGCAAACGAGAGCGCGAGGCCGAACTGTAATCCCGGCCAGAAGCCCGGATCGAGCAGCGTCGGATCGGTGGCGACGATCCCGTCGTAGACGGCTCCGGGACCGCCCAGGGCGAACACCGCACCGGCCGCGGCGATGACAAGCAACGGCATGACGATGATCGCCTGGAGGGTGTCAGTGAAGATACTCGCCCGGAGGCCGCCATAGCCCGTATACAGGAGGACGAACCCGCCGACGAGGACGGCGGTCTGCCACTGCGGCACGTCGGCGACCATCGCGAGCGCCCGGGAGATGCCCGTCAGTTCGGCGGCGAGGAACACGAACATGTACAGCCCACTCACGGCGAGGACGAAGGCGTACATCGACGCCCCGTATCTGGCGTGGGCGTACTCCGTCAGCGAGTGACCGTCTGGGATGACCGCCCGGACGCGGGGGCCGATCTTTGCGTAAGCGAGCATTGGCAGGGCTTCGCCGATCGCGTAGCCCACGACCGCGGCGATCCCGAAACTCGCACCGGCCTCGGGGGCCGACAGCAGGATCCAGACGCCCATCACCGAGGCGACGAGCGTCGCCGTCATCCGTTTCTCGCCGACTGAATCGCGGGCCGTGATCAGATCCTCGACCGAGCCGACGCGACCCCGGGAGTGCAACAGGCCGAGCCCGGAAAACGCGACCAGTGTCAGGACGGTGAGTCCGAGGGCGACGCCAGTGCTCACCATGGAACCTCACCTCCGGCGTCGGCGTCCTGGCTGCCGTAGGCCGTCTCGAAGAACGCCCGCTCCAGTTCGACCGTCCGCCGGAAGAGTCGGTCGAGCCGTGCCCGGCGTCGGGGTGAGGCGTCGGCTCCCTCCCGGTCGAGTTCCTCGCGCAACCACCCGACGAACGACCGGAACCCGTCGTTGGCGTGGAGGTCGATCCACTCCCGCAGATAGAACGCGTCCGGGTCGGCGTCGGCCCGCGCGTCGGCCCAGGAGAGATACACCCATTCGGCGGGAACGAGGACGGCCAACGTTTCGGCGTAGCCACCCTCCCGGGCCGCCCGCCCGAGCAGATCCTCGAAGGCTCGGGTCGTCGCGGTCGGCTCGGGGTCGACGTACGCTGATTCAGGGACATCCAGTGCCGCAAACGAGCGCTCGAAGTAGTCGTTCTCGTCGTCAGTCAGGACGGCGAGAAACTCGACGAGGCGCGAGCGGGCGGCCATGTCCGGCGCGTCCCCGACTGCGTGGCCGAACGTGCCGACGAGCGCATCGAGGAAGGCGTAGTCCTGCATGAGGTACCGACGGAAGACGGCGTCGTCGATCGTGTCCGCTGCGAGTTCCTCCGCGAATCGGTGGTCGACGGCCGACGAGAAGTCCGGCTCCGCGCGAGCCCGGAGCCACTCGGTGAATCGCGCGTCGCCACGATCGGCGGCATAGGCTTCGAAGCTGTCCGGGACTGCCTGCGTGGGGGTGGCGTCGCTCATATCGACCACGCCTCCTGCCGCCAGGCGGCGTCCCAGAAGCGATACTCGTAGCGCGCCGAGGTCTCGAACAGCTCCCGATAGCGTTCCCGGTCCTCGGCACTCGATTCAGCGGCGACGGCGTCCATCAGGTCCAGACACCACTCGGTGAGTTCAGTGAACTCCTCGCCGGCGTAGGTGTCGATCCACTCGGCGTACCGATCATCGTCCGGCCGGCCTTGTGCGTCCAGTCGCGTTGCAGTCTCGTTGAAGCCCCACATACAGGGCAACAGCGCGGCCACGGTGTCGCCGAACGTCCCGACGGCGGCCGTCCGCACCAGAAAGTCCGTGTACCCCCGAGTGGTCGGCGATGGCTCGGTCGCTTCGAGTTCCGCCTCGCTGATCCCGAACTCGGCGGCGTACTCGCGGTGGAGATCCATCTCGGTGTTGATCGTCGCGTCGAGCAACTCGGCGAAGCGCCCCATCCGGGCGAGCGAGGGGGCCGTCCCGGCCCCAAGCGCGAACACGCGCCCGTACTCGATCAGGTAGACGTAGTCCTGGCGGACCCAGTGTTTGAAGGGCTCGGGATCCAGCGTCCCCTCGCCCAGCTGGGCCACCATGGGATGGTCGACGATGGCGTCCCAGTACTGCTCGGCAGTCGGTTCCAGATCGTCGGTGAAGCTCATAGATGATGCGTGGAACTCGATGGGCTTATAACTCACTAATACTACCAAATTATACGACGAAACGAGGGTTGTTTCGGAGTTCCGGCCTGCCAGCATAGACACGGTGATCAGATCAAGAACGACGGGAACGGGGAGATCTGTGACACGCCTTCGAGAATGCAAATCCACAGCCGTCGAAAATCTCCGAAAGAGAGTTCACAGGGGCTGGGAAAGCTGAGAAAGGCTAATATGGCGTGGCACGTCCAAACGACTAGTAGTCAGTAACGAGCGGGTCATCCGTCCGTCCAACAGCCTGCCTGTGGACGGATCGGAACTGAAGGCCGTTTCAGGTCCCGTCTCGTGAGCAGTCACCGACCGATCCGGGTCGCTGTTCCCGTTGACAGGGCGGGGGCTGTGCGCTGTGGGGCGACACGGAGTCCAACAATGAACGACCGGACTGACGTAGCAGTCATCGGCGGCGGTGTCAGTGGCACAGCTATCGCTCGCGAACTTTCCCGGTACGAACTCGATGTCACGTTGCTCGAAGCAGCGCCGGACGTCTGTACCGGGACGAGCAAGGCCAACACGGCCCTGCTACACGCCGGCTTCAACGCGAACCCGGACAAGCAGAAAGGACGGCTCAACGTCAGAGGGAACGAACTCTATCACGAGCGGATCCAGCACGAACTCGACGTCCCGATCGAGTGGCGCGGCGCGCTCGTGGTGGCAACCGAGGAAGCCGAGCGCCCGAAACTCGAATCCCTGTTGGAACGGGGGCGTGAGAACGGCATCGAGGACCTCGAAATCGTCGATGGCGAGCGCCTCCACGAACTGGAACCGCACCTCACCGACGACGCTATCGCCGCCCTCTGGGCCCCGACGGCCGGGATCGTCAACCCCTTCGAGCTCACGGTCGGGTTCGCCAACAACGCCGTCAGCAACGGCGCGACGGTCGAACTGAGCGCCGAGGTGACGGACATCGAGGAAACCGCCGATGCGTTCCGCGTTGCGACAGAGCGGGGCGACATCGAGGCCCAGATCGTCGTCAACGCGGCCGGGTTGTACGCCGATATCATCTCGGAGATGGTCGGCGTTGACGACTTCGAGATCACGCCGCGCCGCGGCGAGTACTACCTCTACGATAAGGAGACGGACATCGATGTCCAGCGGACCGTCTTCCCTGTCCCCTCCGAGGTCAGCAAAGGGATCGTCGTCACCCCGACCGACGAGGGCAACGTGATGATCGGCCCGAACGCCGAGGAGGTCGATGACGTGACCGAGAAGGCCACGACTCGCGAGGGACTCGACGAGGTGCTTGCGGGAGCCCAGGAGACCGTCCCGGACCTCTCGAAAGACGACGTCATCCGGGAGTTTGCGGGGCTTCGGCCGGCCATTAAAGAGACCGGCGACTTCCGGATCCGGATCGAACGCCGTGACCCCGGGTTCGTCAACGTCGCCGGGATCCAGTCGCCGGGCCTCGCCTCGGCACCGGCAGTCGCCGAACTCGTCGTCGATCTCGTGGGCGACCTCGCAGGCGGGCTGAGCGAAGACCCGACGTTCGATCCATACTATTCACCGCCGCCGAAGACCCGACACATGAGTCACGCCGAGCGCGCGGCACTGATCGAGGAAGACCCAGCCTACGGACAGATCATCTGTCGGTGTGAGATGATCACCGAGGGTGAAATCCGGGACGCCATCAACGAACCCGTCGGCGCTCGGACGATCAACGCCATCAAGCGACGGGTTCGCCCCGGGGCCGGTCGCTGTCAGGGTGGCTTTTGCCAGCCACGCGTCGTCGAGATCCTCGCCGAGGAACACGGCGTCGATGAAACTGACATCAAACTTGAAGGCAACGGCTCGGAAGTCCTGATCGGCGACACCAAAGAACTGCTGTTGGCCGAGGATAGCGAGGAGGTGCATGCCGATGACTGAAACCGAGGCCGAGGCTGAGGCAGAGCCCGCTGATTCGACCGAGTCGGCCGCCGCGGCCGAGAGTGCGATCCGACGCGAAGCACACGATCTGGTCGTCGTCGGTGGTGGTCCGGCCGGACTGGCTGCGGCCCAGGAAGCCTACGATCACGGGGTCGACGATATCGTCATTCTCGAACGGGACTTCGAACTCGGCGGCATCCTCCAGCAGTGCATCCACAACGGCTTCGGCCTGCACTACTTCGATGAGGAGTTGACGGGGCCCGAGTACGCCCAGGAGTTCATCGAGAACGTCGCCGAGCGCGGCGTCGACATCCGGCTGAACACGATGGTTCAGGAAGTGACCGACGAGAAGACCGTCTACGCCGTCAGCGAAGACGTCGGGCTGACCGAGATCGACGCCGAGGCTGTCGTCCTGGCGATGGGCTGTCGCGAGCGGACGCGAGAGGCCCTGGACATTCCGGGTGACCGCCCGGCCGGCGTCTTCAGCGCCGGAACAGCCCAGCGCTACATCAACATGGAAGGGAAGATGCCCGGCGAGAAGGCGGTCATCCTCGGTTCGGGCGACATCGGCCTCATCATGGCTCGGCGGATGTACCTCGAAGGGGCTGAGGTCCCGGCAGTCCTCGAAGTAATGCCGTACTCGGGCGGACTGACTCGCAACGTCGTCCAGTGTCTGGAGGACTTCGACATTCCACTACGAACGCAACAGACCATCACCGAGATCTACGGCGACGAACGCGTCGAGGGCGTTACCGTCCAGGAGGTCGACGACGACTTCGAGCCGATCCCCGGCACTGAGTACGACATCGAGTGTGACACCGTCCTGCTGTCTGTCGGGCTGATTCCCGAAAACGAACTCTCGGAGGGTGCCGGTGTGGACATGCACCCCGTCACTGGCGGGCCGGTCGTCGACGACGGTCGGGAGACCAGCGTTGAGGACATCTACGCCTGCGGGAACGTCCTCCACGTCCACGATCTCGTCGACTGGGTGACCGAGGAGAGCATGATCGCCGGGCGATCGGTCGCCAAACAGCTCAACGACGAGATCGACATCCGCGAGGAACCGATCGAGATCGAATCCACCGGCGCGGTGAGCTACGTCGTCCCGGAGCGGATCAGCAAATCCGACGCCGACCGCGAGGAACTTCCGTTGTATCTGCGGGTCTATGCGCCCATGAACGAGGTCTTCGTCACCGTCGAGAGCGGCGACGAGCAGTTGGCTCGCGAGTTCGAGCGCCGTGCCGAACCCGGCGAGATGATCACGGTCGATCTCGACGCCGAGGCGCTCGAAGACCTCCCGGAGAATCGTCTCGTGGTTGACGTCGTTCCAAAGGAGGAGATCTAGATGAGCCCTGAAACCGTCGAGATAACCTGTATCGCCTGCCCGGTCGGCTGTGACGTCTCCATCGAGGTCGAGGGTGGGGAGATCCAGTCGATCGAGGGCTTCACCTGCCCCAGAGGCAAGGAATACGCCAAAGAGGAGTACCGGAACCCGACGCGGATCCTCCCGACGACGGCACGCGTCGCGGGTGGCGTCCTCCCACGAGTGCCCGTCAAATCCGCCGAGCCGATGCCCAAACCGGAGCTGGAAGCTGCCATGCGTGAGATCGCTGCCGTCGAAGTCCAGGCCCCGGTCGAACTCGGTGACGTGATCGTCGAAAACGTCTGTGACACCGATGTCGACATTGTCGCGACCCGCGACCTCCCGGCAGCCGACGAGGGGCCGAAAGCCGCCGACTGATCGGTGGGCCAGCCGAGACTGAGACGGCAACGACCCCCTCGGACGCCGCTCCCGTGGTGGCAGTTCCATCGCGTGGACCGTCACGTTCATTCTGCCCGATCGACTATCCATCCCTATGCGCGTTCGAGACTGGCAGGACATCCTCGCGGACGTGGTTGAGAACGACCGTGACCCGGATGGATGGCGCGCCGTCGGTGGTGATCGCGCCACCGGAATCGGCGAGGACCTCTACCTGGGCCACCCCTCGGTGGGCGTCTATCAGCTCAAGACCTACGCGAAGAACCCCTTCGAGGTCCAGGGCGTCGGCGCGGAAGTCGCCCGCAACCTTGACGACGAGATCGAGCCGCTGTTCCCCGAGAAGGGGGCCGGCCGCTTCGGCGTCCAGCAGCCGGTCGAAGACCAGCGCGAGGCCAGAGAGAAGGCGAACCAACTGGAGGCAGTCGTTCAGGAACACGCCCAGTCATCGACCTCCCCTGATGCGTTGTTCGAGGACCTGATGGACGCCCTGGACAGCCCGGCCTACGGCCCGATGGAGTTCGACGCCGACGGCCGCCCCGACGCGATGGACGACCTCACGGACACCTTTGAGGAGGCCGAGGAGCTGCTCGACGCCGAACTCGAGGACTTGATCGACGAGAACGTCGGTCGGGGCTTTTACTGACTGGTGGCCGCACCGATCACCGGTTACGGATCGACACGATCGAGCCACCGGGTGGGCGTATCGAGTTCGTCGTCGGTGGGGAGATTCTCCGGTTGCTCCCAGACGGCGTGAGCGCCATCGATCCCTCTCTCGGCCGCGACGGCCTCGAAGAAGGCCTTCCCGCGCTCGTATTGCTGGCGCTTCAGGCCCAGCCCGAGCAGTCGCTGGATGAGCCCGGCGACCAGGCCACGGTTGTTCCGCCGGCGGTCGAGTGCGTCCCGGAGATCCTGGTAGGGCCGATCGAACGCGTCGTCCATCACGAGTTCGGCGTACCCTTCGACGGCCGTCATCGCCGTGTTGAGTTCGGCGAAGGCGTCGCGATCAATTTGACCGTCGGCGAGGTCCCCCACAGTTTCCTCGACGCGTGTTTCGAGGTAGGTCGACAGCCACGGTGCGGCCCCGAACTCCGCGGCGTGGGTCACTTCGTGGAACGCGATCCAGCGCCGGAACCGGGCGAGTGGGACGTTCAGCTGGTCGGCGATTTCGACGATGTTGGGGTGGACGAAGTACAGTTCGTGGGGGTCCTCACCGAGCAAGACGGGGTCGTACTGCCCGAGGACGTTCCGTCCGAGAAAGGCGAGCATGACCGCCATCGTCCCGGTGTTTATTGTGCGGGCGATGCCCGGGATTTCCGCTGCGTGGATTTCGATCGGTTCCATCACGCGCTCGAAGGTCCCGACGTTCGCCTCGATCCAGTGGTTGCGGTTCAGGATCGTGACCGACTCGGGTAACTCGAAGGCGGCGTTCGTCGCCGCAGTGACCGCGTCTCTGGCTGCCCGAACGTCGGCCGCGTAGGCCTCTTCTTCGGCCGCCGTCAGGGATACCGACCCGGGATCAGTCGCAGCAGTCGCCGCGTCGCCGGCCGCCTCCCAGTCGATCGGGCCCGTTCCCGATGCCTCCCTGAGGGCCCGGGCACTTTCGAACAGATTCATACGGTCGGTAGCCGGTCGCCGAAGATAGGGCTTCCCCTCGGGCAGCACTAGTGTTTAGTTTCGCAGGAATGGGATGTGAGAGCCAGAGGGTCCCCGAGCCACGCGGCAGAGCCGCGGACGCCGGGGATCCTTGCGGGCGCGGCCCCTTTCTTGCTGTTCGCAATCGCGAACCGTTAACCAACCGCCACCTGGGCAGCCGTCGTAACGGTTATAGTCCGGTACAGGCAATATTGTCCTGTTAGAGGATGGCACTGAATCGACGTTGTTTCCTCGGGGGCATGGCGGTGGGGGTCGGATCGGCGTTGAGTGGCTGTCTCGACGCGTCGGGAGAGGACGAATCGACGGGCACCGACCGCGACCATCGGACGACCGTCACGATTCGCGACGGGGCGTTTTCCCCGCGTTCGTGGGAGGCTGCTGCGGGCCACGAAGTGACCGTCGTGTTCGAGAACCACGACGACCGAGAACACGTTTTGCGGGGGGACTTCGGCGACTTCGATGTTCGCGTGCCGGCGGGCGAGACCGTCAGCCGGACGGTGGCTGTCCCGGAGAAACCGGGCGACTATGCGATCGAGTGCAACGGGACCATGGGCCCTTTCAAACTCGAAGCCGTGCCCGCGGATATGCTGGGTGGGTGTAGCCTCGACGAGTCCAATGAGTGAACTCGTCCTCGCGCTGGTGGCGGGCGTCGGATTCGGCGTCTTCTTTCAGAAAGGGCGGCTCTGCTATGCGAGCGCGCTGTCGGATTTCTTTCTGTTTCGATCGTCTCGGGTCGGCGGCGGCATCCTGCTCGCCACGCTGCTGACGACGCTTTCCTGGAGTGGTGCGTATCTTTTGGGCGGCAAAGCCGGGTTCTGGCTCCCCTCGTGGGGGTTCTCTGGGCTGATCGGCGGCGCTATCTTCGGCGTCGGGATGATCCTTGCGGGTGCCTGCCTGACGAGCACGCTCTGGCGCGTCGCCAGCGGCAGCGGCCAGTACGCGCTCGTGCTGGTGGGCATCCTCGTGGGATTCTTCCTCACCGGACTGGCCCACCCTTGGCTGGCGGAGTTCTATTTCACGCCGCTGTGGCTCGGAACTGGCGGGACTGCCTTCGCCGCTCCCGTCCCCGCACCGCTCGTGGCGGTCGCATTCGTCGGCGTCGTCGTGCTCGCGTACGCTGGGGTCGCTGGATCGACGACGCGCCGATTCGACGGGCCGATCGACGAAGACGAGGGGCGGATCAACGGGCTTCGCGAATCCGTACGCGTTGGATTGGCGGGCCTCGTTGCAGGCACGCGCCAGTACGTCGGTGCGCGAACGTCGGGGATCGATGTCGCCCGCGCGCTTCGCCGACCGTGGGATCCCCGGACCTGCGGGATCGGCATCGCGCTCACGGCGACACTCTGGATCGGCGTGTCGAGCGTCTGGACCGTTTCGGGCCCACTCGAGGACTGGGTTGCGTTCGGGTTCGGGGCGATCAGTACCGACCTGCTGGAAACTGTCCCCGGCTTCGCGGCCGCCTATTCCGGCAGCATCTCGCCGGGGATGGGCGTCATTGCCGGATTTCTCCTGGGTGCCTTTCTCGCGGCACTCGCCGGTGGCGACTTCGAGTTCACGCCGCCGTCGCGCTCGGCTGGCGTCACGCCCGTCGCTGGCGGCATCCTGATGGGCGTCGGCGCAACCCTCGCCCCCGGCTGTAACGTGACGAACCTCTACACCGGCCTGGCATCACTGAGCATCCACGGGATCGTCGCCGGAACCGGCATCGTCCTCGGTGCGTACGCCAGTACCCGATTGCTTTTTCGTGCCCGGGGATAGCACGGCTGTTCGCCCGGTCCTCACAAGTCAGGCTTCGATTTCGATATCTTCGCCGTCGCCGGCAAGCAGTTTTCGGGCAAGAGCAATCCCGATGGCCAGGACGGCAAGTCCCAGGAGTGGAATGCCGAGGCCCGCGCCACCTGACTCGTCGTTTTCGTCCGTCCCGTTCAGTTCACCGCGGTTACTACCTCCCTCGTACTCGCTTCCGGCGGGGATCGACCCGTCCTCGAAATGTAGTTCCATGAACGTGAACTCGTCCATACAGGGGGCTCGACGAGTGCTCCCAAAGAAGTTCCGCCGGGCAGGCGAGGTTTTCTTGGTGGGGCCACCCCGAATGGTCGCATGGACGACCCACAGCGGGACTTTCTCGAATCGCTCCTCGACACTGCCAGCCCATCGGGCTTTGAAACGCCCGGCCAGCGCGTCTGGATCGAGTACGTCTCACAGTTCGCCGACAACGTCAGGACTGATGACTACGGCAACGCCGTCGCGGTCCACGAGGGCGACGGGGATCGCGAGATCGCGATCGCCGGCCACGGTGACGAGATCGGATTCATGGTCCGGGACATCACGGACGATGGATTCATCGAACTGTCCCGGATCGGCGGGTCGGATCGGACGGTCACTCGCGGCCAACACGTCACTGTTCACACCGATGCGGGACCTGTCTCCGGCGTCGTCGGCCAGACGGCGATCCACCTGCGTGATCGTGAGGACGACAGTATCGACGACGTAGCCGAACAACACGTCGACATCGGCGTCTCCGACGGCGAGTCCGCTCGCGAGCGCGTCGAGATCGGCGATCCAGTGACATTTGCCTCGGGCCTCGAATCGCTCGCGGGGACGCGGCTGTCGGCCCGCGGCATGGACAACCGCGTGGGGATCTGGACGGCCGCCGAAGCGCTCCGAACGGCAAGCGACGCCGACGCCTCGGCGACGGTCTACGCCGTCAGCACCGTCCAGGAGGAACTCGGACTCCAGGGCGCGAAGATGGTCGGGTTCGATCTCGATCCCGACGCCGTGGTGGCGGTGGACGTCACGCACGCGACTGATACGCCCGACGTGCCGGGAAAACGATCGAACGGCGTCGAATTAGGGGCCGGCCCGGTCGTCGCTCGCGGGAGCGCGAACCACCCGCAGCTTGTCGAGTCACTTCGCTCCGTGGCCGACGAGGAGAACGTCGACGTCCAGCTCGAAGCGACGGGCATCCGGACCGGAACTGACGCCGACGCGTTCTACACCCAGCGTGGGGGCGTCCCGTCGGTGAACCTGGGGCTGCCGAACCGCTACATGCACACGCCCGTCGAAGTGATCGACACCGCGGACCTGACGAACGCGGCCACCCTCCTCGGGGCCTTCGCCGTCGCCGCCGAGTCGCTTGCGCCCTTCGGCGTCGAATTCGACACTGAGTCGAGGGCCTAGTCACCAGCGAGAGGTCGTTTCGAAAGCCGACACGTTTATCAGACTACCGCCGTCTCGTATCCGTATGAGTGGTCAACCACGTGACGTTCTCGAAGAGACTGTCGGGTCGACGGTTACGGTCGATCTGAAAGGCGGCGAGGTTCTGGAAGGCGAACTCACTGGCTACGATCAGCACCTGAATCTGGTGCTGTCGGCGGGCGAAGACACAACGATTATACGCGGCGACAACGTCGTATCGATACACCTATGACCGGGAAAGGAACTCCGAGCCAGGGCAAGAAGAACAAGACGACACATGTCAAGTGTCGACGGTGCGGCGAGAAGTCCTATCACGCCACGAAAGGCGTCTGTGCGTCGTGTGGCTTCGGGAAGTCCGCCAAGCGGCGTGACTACGCCTGGCAAGAGAAGGCCGGCGAATAACCCGATCGATGGACGAAAAGTGCGGTGTGGTCGGCATTTCGCTACAGGATCGTGAGGCCGCTCGTCCGCTGTATTATTCCCTCTACGCGCTCCAGCACCGCGGCCAGGAATCCGCGGGGATCGTGACCCACGACGGCTTCCAGCAGCACAGTCACATCGGCATGGGGCTGGTCGGTGACGTCTTCGATTCCGGCGATATCGACGATCTCACCGGGGCGGTCGGTATCGGTCACGTTCGGTATCCGACCGCCGGCAGCGTCGACTCGAGTTGTGCCCAGCCGTTTACCGTCTCCTTCAAGAGTGGCTCGCTCGCGTTGAGTCACAACGGCAACCTCGTCAACGCCGACGACGTCAGAGACGAACTCGCGAACCTCGGCCACGCCTTTACCTCCGACGGCGATACGGAGGTCATCGCCCACGACCTCGCCCGGAACCTGCTCGAAGCTGATCTCGTCCGGGCTGTCAAACGGACGATGAAACGCATCCACGGTTCGTATTCGCTGACGATCACCCACGACGACACTGTCCTCGGGGTTCGGGATCCGGAGGGCAACCGGCCGCTTTGTATCGGCGAACTCGAGGACGGCTACGTCCTCGCGTCCGAGTCGGCCGCGATCGACACGCTCGACGGCGAGGTCATCCGGGACGTCCGACCCGGTGAACTGGTCGTCCTCCAGCCCGACGGCGAGGGCTATGACACGTATCAACTCGTCGAGCACGACCGGACGGCCCACTGCTTTTTCGAACACGTCTACTTCGCCCGCCCGGACTCGGATATCGACGGTCAACTCGTCTACGACACCCGGCGGGAACTCGGGCGGAAGCTCTACGACGAATCGGGTATCGACACCGACGTCGTCTTGCCCGTCCCGGACTCCGGGCGTGCCTTCGCCTCCGGGTATGCGGCGGCCGCCGAGGATGTCGAGTTCGCCGAAGGACTGATGAAAAACCGGTATGTCGGCCGCACCTTCATCATGCCGACGCAGGACGAGCGTGAACGCGCCGTCCGGCTGAAGCTCAACCCGATCAGGAACACGATCGAGGGCAAAAGCGTCACGCTCATCGACGACTCGATCGTCCGCGGGACGACCTCGACACAGCTGATCGATCTGCTCCGTGACGCCGGAGCCGAGGAGATCCACCTCCGGATCGGGTCGCCGCCGATCGTCGCTCCCTGTTACATGGGGATCGATATGGCCTCCCGGGATGAGTTGATCGCCGGCGACCGCTCGGTCGAAGAGATCCGTGAGACGATCGGTGCCGACAGCCTCTCGTACCTCTCGATCGACGCCATCTCCGAGACACTCGGGACCGACCGCGACGACCTCTGTCTTGGGTGTGTCACCGGTGAGTATCCCTACGACATCGACGGCGAGGCGACCGATCGGGAGATCGCCCGTCCCGTCATCGACGGGGCGAGCGTGGCTGAGGACTGAGCGGGTTGGTAACTCTTTCGCGGCTTGTTCTGGAGCGCGTCACCACGGGGCTATGTACAGGACCACGTAGACGACCAGTCCAAGTGTGAACGAGATTGCCCAAAGCGGCGCGGCGATCCGTCCGATGCGGGGGTGGGAGGTCTCCGGAAGCTCGCGTCGGTCGTACGCGGCGGCCAGCAATAGCACGTAGTAAAGCAGTGGCAGACAGACGATCGCGAGCGTGACGTGAACCGCCAGGATGACCAGATACACCGGTTCGAGCACTCCTGGCCCGGTAAACGGTTGCGTACCCGCGACGGTGATCCGATAGAGGTAGCTGGCGAGAAAGGCGACGAACAGCGCGAACGCGGCCCCCATCCGTCGACGGTGCGCGTCGATATCCCCCCGGCGGACCGCGAGCACTCCAGCTCCGATCGACACCAGTGCGAGGACACTCAGTACGGCGTTTACGTGCGCCAACACGTCGACAGCGGCAGTATGTGGCAGCCACGACGATGGGACCACTCCACCCACCACGCCGAAAATCAGTGCCAGCGATCCCACTGTGAGAACGACGGTCAATTCGACGGTCCGTCTGCGGACGATCGATCGCATACTCGTCACTCGGTGTTGCAACTCCACGATGGTTACGGTCGACAGCCTCGACGACCAGGTGCATGTCGGTACAGTCGACGAATGCGATGGTCGAACTTATCGCCACCCGGTCCGATCAACGTGGTAGTCCGACTGGATCCAGGCGTCGAAGTTCACCCGATCGTAGATGATATACAGCTGTTCGTCCGTATGCTCGGCGTCGATTCGCGGTCGGTCTTTCCCCGACGAGTTACCCGGTGACTCCATTCATATGTCCCCCATTTTGTCGTGGTGTTTCCCCCTCTTGGACGTTCGATCGATACGATACATCTAATGCTCAGAACACGATACCAAAAAACTATCGCCTGTTTCGGACGAGTCCATGGACCCACACAATCCTTTTGTCCGAACCGCTCCAGAAACCCGTATGGACTGGCCCCACGACCCCGACAGCGACGAGGGAAGCGAAGGACGGCGCAAGTACGGACAGGCGATCGTCGCGAAGAAACTCGACGCCGAGGACTTTCCCGTTTCGACCGGGGCGTTCGTCGAAACGTATGGCGATCACCCGGTACGGATCGACCACGAACAGGTCGTGAGCGTCGGTGACATCTTCGAGCACGTTGATGACGCCGAGTTCGACGATTTCCCGGCGTTCCACACGGCTGTCGGTGCGGCGATGCGTGAGGCCGGTTACTGGCCTTTGGAACGAGATCACGCCTGATTTGCGGAGTCCCTTATTCGCTCGAAAACCAGTTCGATTTTGTGCGCACGGCAGTTGGGCTGCTATCGGCTCTTGCCCCACCGAACCCGCATGGTTGTCACCCTCACGCATAGGGACTCTCCGGACTTAAACGTGGCGTAGGTATCTTTTAGAGTCAACGTAGCAAAGTACGAGGTATGAACGGATCGACCAACGTGCGGGAGGTGATGCGGAGAGACTACGTCGGCGTCAGTGAGTCCGACGGCCTGGTGGAGGCTGGCCGTCTGCTTCGGGACGAACGCGCCGACGGTGCGGTCGTGTTACGGGGCAACGAGCCGGTCGGAACAGTCTCGAGTGAGGACGTCCTCGATCAGATGCTCGAGGTCGAGGATCCGACGGCCGAGACCGTCAGCGACGCGATGGAGTCGATGGTTCCGCGGATCGACGTCGACGACCACGTCGAATCGGCGGCCGACCAGTTGCTTTCGAACTCGGTCTCGCTTTTGGTCGTCCTCGACGAACGCGATGAGGTCGCCGGCGTCATCACCAAGGATGACCTGGTCCGCTCCGTGGCACTTAATCGAGATGCACAGCCCGACGGCAGCAATCTCGAACCTGCTCGAACCGAAGCCACGAACGAAACTGACGCCGGCTACTCCAACCAGGGCATCTGTGAACGATGCGGCGCGCTGACGAGCGACCTCATCTCGTTCAACGGGCAGCTCCTCTGTACCGATTGCCGTGACGTCTGAGTCGGCGCGAAGGGCTTTACTCCGTGCGGTGATAACTCCGGGTACGTGCCTCAGTCCCCGCCCGAGTTCACCCACAGGGGTGCGATGACCGCGCGGCGAACCCGGGCACGTGATATCTCGACGGCTTTCGCCGTCTCGGCATTCGGAGGCGTCTTCCGACTCCTCCCGCCTCGGCGGTTGACACCGCCTCGGCATTCGGGGACACCGAACGGTGTCCCCCGCGCTCCCGGCTACCGCCGGTCGCGCATTCGGAGATCCCTGGCGGGATCTCCCGCCCGGCACGAGGGTTTCCCGACCAACCCGGCACGCCGCCAGGGATGAGGTCGGTCGTTAGTGTTCCGGGCGTACACTACGACCTTTTACTACGCGAGCGACTGCGTCGCTCGCTTGCAAAAGCTCGACCAAAAGCACTCCTCGCTTCTGCCGCTCGCTTCACTCGCGTTAGTCGCTCGTCGGCCTCGCGCTCACATCCGTTCGCGCGAGTGAACCGGCGTCTTTGCGAGCGTAGCGAGCAAAGGCTCGGGAGACGACCGAAGGGAAGTCCCCCGGTGACCTTCCGGGTCCTTCGGACCGCTCGGTCGCCGGACGCCCGATTACAAATCCCATGAACCTACTAGTAGTTTCTCGCCCGATAGTGTTCCGGGCGCACCCACTGTCGATAACAGGTTCACCAAGCCCCTGTCCCAGAGGCCACAGTGATTCCGTCACCAGGCGGTTCCCGGTGGCATTCCTTCGCGCAAAAACTCGCCGATGCACTCCGTGCCCTCACGCTGCTTTCGAGTTGCCGTACTTCCCTGATCCTGGTGAGAGTCTCTGGATTCGCTCAGTACCACATTCTAATTTAGCTTCCAGTCAAGTATAATACTGAGATAAATCTTCGCCGTTTAAAAATGCGGCTACATCGCAGCTTTGAGACGCTTTAGGCGAAAAAGACGAAAACATTAATTGAATCCTATCTCAACAATTGAGTGATGAGTCAAGCGACAGATCGACTTCGTCGGTATATGGAAGACGAACTGGGGGAGTGCCGGAACGAGGACGTACAGGCGCGTCTGGAAGAAATCGCATCGCTGGAGCGGACCATCGACGAGCAATTGTCGGTCGAACTCGACGTGCTCGCGGCGCTGGCCAACGAGACACGCTACACCCTCGCGCGGGCGCTGGTGGCAGCCCGCGAGGAGTTGTGCGTGTGTGAACTCCAGCCGCTGGTCGCGGTCAGCGAGAGCGGGTTGAGTCACGCCCTCTCGGAACTCGCGGCGTCGGGGCTGGTCGAATCCCGCAAGGACGGCCGCTGGAAGAAGTACCGTGCGACGAATCGCGCGGTCGCGATCGTGACCGTCCTCGAAGGGACCGTGGCGGTCGAGCCAGCAAGTAACGGGGACTCCCAATGAGCGCGGTCGAACACGAGCACGGCCCGGACTGTGACTGTCCCGACTGTGGCGATCCGCGGTCGATGGACTTTCTCGATAAGTATCTCACTGTCTGGATCTTCGGCGCGATGGCGATCGGCGTCGGACTGGGATACGTCGCGCCCAGTGTCACCGCGCCGATCAATGACTTCTATCTCGTCGAAATCGGCCTAATTTTGATGATGTACCCACCGCTGGCGAAAGTCAACTACGGGCAGTTGCCGCGGGTATTTTCCCAGTGGCGCGTCCTGGGCCTGAGCCTGCTGCAGAATTGGCTTATCGGGCCGACCCTGATGGTCGGGCTGGCGCTGCTCTTCTTCGGCGGTATCGTCCCCGGACTGCCGGCACGCCCCGATTTCTTCCTCGGACTCGTGTTCATCGGGATGGCCCGATGTATCGCGATGGTGCTCGTCTGGAACGATCTTGCTGATGGCTCAAGCGAGTATGCCGCCGGCCTGGTGGCGTTCAACAGCGTCTTCCAGATTTTGACGTACGGTGTGTACATTACCTTCTTCGCACTCGTTCTGCCGGACGTGCTCGGGTTGGAGACGTTGACGGCCGGGATCGCCGAGTTCGAGATCACTGCCGGCGAGGTCTTTGCGGCGATCGCGATCTTCCTCGGGATTCCCTTCGCTGCAGGCATTGCCTCGCGGTTCGTCGGTACCCGAACGAAGGGCGAAGCGTGGTATGACGAGGAGTTCGTCCCGAAGATCGATCCCCTCACCCTTGTCGCACTGCTGTTCACCGTCATCGTGATGTTCGCCACGCAGGGCGGAAAGATCCTCGACGAGCCAGGGAACGTGGTCCTCATTGCCGTGCCGCTGACGATCTACTTCCTCGTGATGTTCGTCGTTAGCTTCGCGATGGGTCACCGGATCGGCGCGGATTACTCGACGACGACTGCGATCGGCTTTACGGCTGCTTCGAACAACTTCGAACTCGCGATCGCCGTCGCCGTCGCGGTCTTCGGCGTCGAGTCGAGTGTCGCCTTCACGACCGTTATCGGCCCGCTGATCGAAGTGCCCGTGTTGCTCTCGCTGGTCTACGTCGCGTTGTGGCTCCAGCGGACGGTCGACTGGCGCGGCCACACTACCGGACAGCTCGACAGCACGAAACCGACGACAGTTGCGGAGACTGACGCGGAACCCGTTACGGAGGACGATTAACCCATGACGGAAGCCACCGATAGCCCCGAACCGCGTTCGTGTGCGTCCAGAACGCCGGTCGCTCACAGATGGCCTACGCGTTCGTGAAGTGAGAACTGGACGCGCGAGGTCTTGACGAACAGCTGTTGATCGTCACGGGCGGGACCCGACCAGCGGATTACGTCCACGAGGAAGTGGTCGAGGCGATGGGCGAAATCGGGTTCGATCTCTCGGATCGGAAGCCCCGCGAAACCACGCTCGAAGAGACCGCAGACACTGACCACGTCATCACGATGGGGTGTTCGGCCGAGGGCGTCTGTCCGGCGACCTGGAGCGGCGACAGCCGCGACTGGGGCCTCGAAGATCCTGACGACAAACCGCCCGGGAAGGTCGCCGCGATCCGCGACGAGATCGAACGGCGAGTCATAGAACTGCTCGACGAGGTCCCAACCGAGAGACTCGAGACGAGCGAGTGAGCAGACTCCCGAATCTGTTTCAATAGCATTTGAAACCGATAGCTATATGTCTCCCTGCGTTTTAGATTTGTTTGAAATGGTGGTCACACAGTGGCGCTGGTGACACTCCTCTTCGAGATACTCCGAGCGGGGATCGACGAGACGCTGTCGTACCTGACGTTGCATGTCATCACGTGTCTGGTGCCCGCCTTCTTCATCGCCGGCGGGATCTCGGCCGTCTTGTCGGATCACTTCGTCACGAAGTACCTGAGCGCGGACGCCCCGAAACTGCACGCCTATTCGATCGCGTCCGTATCGGGCGTGGCGCTGGCGGTGTGTAGCTGCACGATCCTCCCGATGTTCGCCGGCCTCTACAAGAAAGGCGCGGGGATCGGCCCGGCGACGGCCTTTCTGTTCTCGGGGCCGGCGATCAACGTCCTCGCCGTCGTGTTCACCGCGAGTGCGCTCAGCCTCCCGCTCGGGGGCGCGCGAGCGTTCTTCGCGGTCACGATGGCCGGGGCGATCGGCCTCACGATGGCCTTCGTCTTCGGGAGTGGCGACGATCGCGAGACTCCGGAGGGACAACCCGCGATGACTGACGGGGGTGAGCGAACCGAGCGCGAGCGGCCGCTGTGGGTGACGGGCGGCTTTTTCGGGAGTCAGGTCGCGATCCTCCTGATCGCCGCCACCGGCTTGCTCACCTGGGCGGTCAAAGCACCGGTGCTCGCGCCGCTGTTCGCCACACTCGGCTACCTTCTGTGGGCCGAATTCGATCGGGACGTGATCGACGAGTGGCTGCAGGAAACGTGGTTCTTCACGCGGACGATCTTTCCGTTGTTGCTCGTGGGCACGTTCGTCATCGGCATCATCGGCGCGATCGCAGCGATCGTCCAGGGGATGGGGCCCTTAGAGACGATCACGCGAGGCGGCGAGACGTTCGTCGCCCACCAGGTCGCGCCTGGATTGCTCACGAAGGGGATCTTCGGCGAGACGACGGTGCTGTCGGCCGGCCTGGGCGCGGTCATCGGCGCGATCCTGTACATGCCGACGCTGCTGGAAGTACCCATCGTCGGCTCGCTGTTCGGGTACACGAACGGTCTGATGGCTGACGGCCCCGCGCTCGCGTTGCTACTTGCCGGCCCGTCGCTGTCGCTGCCGAACATGCTGGTGATCTGGAAGACCATCGGCACCAAGCGGACGGCGCTTTACGTCGGACTCGTCGCCCTCGCGGCCACCGTTGCTGGGCTGATTTGGGGCCTGCTGATCGTCTGAGCTATCGCTATCGAATCACCATACGAACCAACAACACGACCCATGAAAATCGAAGTCATCGGCCCTGGTTGTGCCAGGTGTAAGAAGACCGAACAGCACGTCACGCAAGCACTCGATCAACTCGACGCTATCGATGCGACTGTCGAGAAAGTCGAGGACCAAATGGAGATCATCGACCGCGGTGTGATGCACACGCCGGCCGTCGCCGTCGACGGCGAGATACAGACGGAAGGCGACATCCCGGACGTCGATCGACTCGTCGAGGTGCTGCAGTCGGCGTAAGGCGTAGATGCGTGCGGCCTCCATCGGGCGAGGCCGGAGAAGCGACCGGCTTCCATCGATCGACCGGTCGTCTGTGCCCCTGTGAAAACCAGCGAGTACACGTCCGTTTACCGTCCAGATTGGATCTCGGTCGGTGAGTTCTGTTCGCCTAATCGTCAGATTCTGATCACGATCTTTCACTTTCAGTCCATGACGTAGTTATAAATACTGTGGTATTGTATCACATGGGTTGGGATGGCAACCGAGACGTGTGCAGTCTGTGACGGGGAGTTTCCGTTCGATAGCACTGTTCATCTTCTCGTGCACACGAACACTGAGGACGGCGTCCTCGAGTGGTACGTCTGTCAGCAATGTTACGAGCAGGACGTTGCGTCGCTGCTGGAGTGATCCACCCCAACCCTCGTGGTATCGTCACTCTCGGAAGGGTTATGCCCGCTACAATTGTACATTTGTTTGCAATGGCAAACGGAAAAGTAGATTTCTTCCACGACACTGGCGGGTACGGTTTCATCGAGACTGCGGACGCGGACGACGACGTTTTCTTCCACATGGAGGACGTTTCGGGCCCGGATCTCGAAGAGGGACAGGATATCGAATTCGACATCGAGCAGGCCGAGAAGGGGCCCCGCGCGACCAACGTCGTCCGCGCATAGATCTTCGCGTCGCTGCCGGTCGGCAGCGCTGTAACGATAGTCTTTTCAGATGAGACATCGGTCGGACTGATTTCGTGAGCAGGGACCACCTCGAACCGCAAGAGCCCTCCCGGCATTTCGAAAACGTGTCCGTCGCCTCTGGACGAAGAGTCACGCGCTGTCGTGGGTAGTGTTCAGATAAGGATCTAACCAGAGTGAGACTGCCCTGAAAGGGCGATCCAGTTTCGGTCCCGCGCCTCGCTGTCGCCGGAAATCGGAGATTTCCGAGATGACGAAAGAGCTTCGCTCTTTCGGACCACGCGCTTCGGCCGCGTTGCGGCCTGCAGTGCTTGCTTCGTCGGGGTTCCCGAAAAGGGAGGTCGGCGTCGCCGACCTCCGCAAACCGTGGCGGCTGCGCCGCCACGCGTGGATCGCCCTTTCATTTTACCAGAAGACGCAGTCTTCTGGTCGCCCGAAAATCTTCGATTTTCGCAGGCCGCCAGGACCCGGCTGAAAAGCCAGCAGAAACAAACTCTTTGCTCGGTGCTTATCTGAACACTGCCCTGTCGTGAGCGCGTGGATTTTTACCGTCCGCTCACCCACAGAGGGACATGGGCGAATTCGACCTGGATCTGGGAGCCGTCGAATCAGAGTTGCCGGACGCGGACGACGGGTCGCCGGACGGCCGTGTTGTCCTGGATGTTCTCGACGGAACGACGCCCGAGGGAGAGTGGGTCGATCTCGTCGATGACGGCGCGATCCTCGTGTTGAACGTCGAGGGTGACGTCAACGAACGGGCCGCTGGCTTCGCCCGAGACATCCGTGATGCGGGTGGGAGTTTGATGCACTTTCGTGGCTTCCTCGTCGTGACGCCGCCAGGCATCGAGATCGACACGGACCGGCTGTCCTGACCGGCCGCGGGGGACGCTTGCCGGTGAGCGATGGCCCGTTCGGCCGCATGGTTGTCCGCAGGCTGACGGTTTATACCCGCAGAGCCCGTACCATCAGGTATGCCACTGAAGTCCACGAGCCAGGCGACGTTCGACCCAGACGACCGCTGGGACGGCGGCACGACCTGGATCGCCCATCCCGAGGAGTCGATGCAACGGGCGAGTCACGCGCTGGTTGTCGATGGTGACGTGTGGGTCGTCGACCCCGTCGACGCCGACGGACTCGACGAGCATCTCGCCGACCTCGGCGATGTCGCGGGCGTCGTCGTCCTTCTCGACCGCCACAAGCGGGACACCGATGCGGTCGCACTCAGACACGACGTGCCGGTGTACATCCCGGAGTGGATGGACGGCGTGGCCGAAGCGATGACTGCACCGGTCGAACGCTTCGGGACGACGCTGGCGGACACGTATACTGTCTACCCGATCAAGGATTCGCGATTCTGGCAGGAAGCCGCGCTGTACGACGAAGACGACGGGACGCTCGTGATTCCCGAAGCGGTCGGGACGGCGTCGTATTTCCGCACGGGTCGCGAACGCATCGGGATCCACCCGATGCTCCGTCTCAGACCGCCCCGCCGACTCCGGGAATTCAGTCCGGAGCGCATCCTCGTCGGCCATGGCGAACCGCTCCGGTCGGACGCCGACGACGCACTTGCCGACGCGGTAGACGGGGCACGACGCCGGACGCCGGCGCTGTATTTCGACGCAGCAAAGGACCTCGTATTCGGATGACTGCTCCGGGGACAACGGATCCGATCTACGCTACTGCGGGACTGATCGACGTCCTCTTAGAGCAGGCGGCCGAGCGCGCACCCGATCCGGTCACGATCTCGCTGTCAGTGACAGCCGCTGGCGATTTCTCGGCGCTCGACCTTCCGCCAGAGACGCCCGTGTTCACCCATCTCTACCTCCCGGATGCCGGCAGTTCCATAAACTTCGTCTTCGGCGTCGATTTGGGCACGCCCGCGGGACAGACCCAGGGGCGATTTCTGTCCCACCCTGAGGGACGACTCGAGCCCGCCCAGTCGGACGACTTCCACGCGGTCGTGTTCGTGGCCGTCCCACCGTGGAATCGCGATTCGATTGCCGTCTTCGACCGCGACAGTTCGCCGCGTGAGCTTCGGGTGCTCGACGTTGAACCACCGGAAGAGCACCTGGACTGATATCTACTCCTCCAAGTAACCGAGGTCCTGCAGCTGGGTGGCGATCTCTTCGAACTCTGCCTCGGTGAGCTCCCCCGAGCGCTGGTGCTGGATGACGATGCTTCGGAGCAGAAACCGGACGAGGTCGCTCGTCGAGGAGAAACTTGTCCCCTCGATCGTATGTTCGACGCGGTCTGCGAGTTCTTTCGGGATCGAAACGGTGGTGTATTCGGTCATGTCGATCCAGACGGGAGCGACCGGGTTAGGCATTGCGTCGAAAGTTACTGATGGTTCTGCTAATCCGGACGACGGGAAGGATCCCCGTGGGAAGAGAGTGTGATTGCAATGAAAACTATCGTGATGGAACAACCCCTCATTTTTTCCATGTTCCATGTGACGGTTGTTTTGGGATATTAACCATGGCAATACTCGATTCCTTCGGTGGACTGGTAGCGGGCCTGATCGCGGCACTGGTCATGCTGGTGTTCGCGATCCTGAGTTTCTTTGTCACGGTGTTCATCGTGGACGTCGGGGCGAATCTGGCAGTGGATAGTCCGAGTCCGGACTTCGTGACGCTCTCGGCCGCGATCCTCTCGTCAGGGGCGATCGTCGCTGGCGCGTCCCCGATGACGGGCCTCGCCGGCGAGTGACGATTCATCCGAAGCCTTCGGATTCGATCCGCTTCTCCGGGATACCCAATCGTTCGACGGCCGCAACGAGACTGTACACCATCGCGTTGATCCCGCAGGCGTAGACGTCGACGTTGTCGGGATCGATCGATGAGGACTCGTTCGAATCTGGGCCGTCTTCGATCCGTTTGTCGAGGAGCGCCCCCACCGGCGTCGCGACTTTCGTCTGGTCGATGTGCTTGAGCAGGGCGTGCTGGACGTAATCCGTCTCGCCGTCCCAGTCGCTGAGATACGGCTCCCGGCTGAGACAGGGCACGAAGTGAAAATTGTCGCGCTCGCGGGCCAGTCTTCGGAACGCCGCCCGGTACGGCAGGTCGTCGGCCCACGCCGCGCCGAGGAACAACCACACGTCGCGTCGCTCTCCGTCGTACTCGTCGCGCGCGGTCTCGAACAGGTAGTCGATCATGCTCTTGAACGGGGCCACGCCGGTACCCGTCGCGAGAAAGACAATGTCCCGTGGCGAGGAATCTGCCAGGACGAGGTCCCCGTACGGACCGCGGACAGTCACCTCGTCGCCGACGGCGATATCGTCACAGATCCGAGGTGACAACCGCCCGCCCGGTACCCGCCGCACGCAGATCTCGAGGGTGTCGCGGGTAGGCGAACTCGAAAGCGAATACGCCCGTGACGTTCCATCGTAACGGAGTCCGATGTACTGACCGGCGACGAAATCGACATCGGACTCGGTGGCCAACTCGACGCGGGCGAGCATCGGCTTCGGCCGATCGTATCGCTCTGCCAGCGTCGCCACGCGTCGGGCCACGGGCTGATGCCCGTCGGCGACGAGGCGTTCGCGCAAGCCATCCCAGTCGGCCGGCCCCTCGATCGGGCTGTATTCCGGAGCGGACTCGGCGACCCAGCGATTGATCGCCCGCGTGACCTCCGGCCGCCGGTCCTGATCCATCTTCGTGACCCGCGTCACGCGAGCGGATTCCGTGACCAGCGGGAGGTCGGCGATCGCGTCGTGCTGGGATGCGTGGTCCCTGACCTGAGCATCCATACCGGACGCATGAGGCACCGATGGAAATGCATACCGGCCCCGTCAAACGATTCTTCCGCCGGCTCTCCACGTTGACCGGTATCTGCGCACGAAAATGCTCGCTCGGCTGTGCGCGTCTGGCGTGATGCAAATCCCAACTTGTCGCATTTGCTGCTCACGGATAGTTCGCAGTAAAATACGGTGTCCTGTCGAGCGAAGCGAGACAGCGCTCGTCGGATGACGAACGGAATCCGACGGTGGGGCTGGGATTTGAACCGAGCCAAGACGGTCCTGCTCACTTCGTTGCGCGGGCTGCGACTTGTCGGCTTCAAATCCAGTTGCACCGCTCCGCGCTCACGTTCGTTCGCGCAGAAGCGGTGGGGCTGGGATTTGAACCACGCGAAGGTGGTCGCTCGCTCCACTCGCGCTCCACCTTCTCTAATTCAAATCCCAGTTGACGTATTTATCGCTCGCGGTTTTGCTCGCGACAAAAGTACGGTGGGGCTGGGATTTGAACCCGATGCCAGACGTGCTCGCTTCGCTGCGCGCGTCTGCCGTGATTCAAATCCAGTTGCACCGCTCCGCGCTCACGTTCGTTCGCGCAGAAGCGGTGGGGCTGGGATTTGAACCCAGGAGGCTTGCGCCACCGGTTTTCAAGACCGGCGCAATGGGCCGCTCTGCCACCCCACCACGATAGCCTGGACGACCATGCCTCGGTATGGTCACACCGGCGGTCACTCAGGTGCGTTTGCCAGCACCAACACGTGCCAAACCGGAACCGAGCGGTCGCGTGTGCGATTGGCTGCGGCATCTAAACGAATGAACACACTGAATTTCAAGCTGTCGTTCTCAGTCGTGGCCTGACGGGTTGCCGTGACGCCCCGAACGCGACCTGACGACCACGATCAGAGGGATAGCTGTCGTACTCGTGGTCCGCTACTGCAACGACATGGGCCACACAGCAACGAGCCAAACGCGTTTGGTGATCCAGGTCCTACCTGTGAGCATGTCTCCTTTCGAGTTTTGGGGCCACGTCGACCAATCGCGCGACGGAACTGACCACGTGGAAACAGGCACCGCCGTCCATACCACCAGACACTGCTGATGAGTGACGAATCGACGGCCGAAACAGGAGAAAACGACACAGTGACTGTGACGGTCTTTGACGGCGAGACTCGGACCGAGGTATCAGTCACGCGCGGCCGGATACTTCGTGACGGACTCCTCGAACAGGGATTCTCGCCGTACACACGGCTGACAGCGTCAGCGAACTGCGGCGGCCGTGGGCTCTGTGCGACCTGTGGCGTGCGGTTGCGTGATGGGCCGCCGCCGAAGCACTGGCACGACCGGCTGGCAGCCCGGTTTGGCTACCCCCGCCTGTCCTGTCAGGTGACCGTCGAGGCCGATCTCACCGTCGAACTGGTCGCGGACAAACGCATCTGGGGATCTCGGAACGCCACCGAAAACGATTCCCGGTGACGGCCGGCCCACGGCTCGAAACTTCGCGCCCACAGCCCTGACCTTTTGATGGTTGAGTCCAAGTATCCCCTATGGATCGTGAACTCTCCTTGCCGGTGGCTGTGGGGATCATCCTCGCAGTTATCGCCGCAGGCACTGGTGGACTGATCGTGGCACCGATCGGGATGACGGCCGAGACGACGCTGATGATGGTACTGCCGTCGATGCTCGTCTTCGCCGTCGTCGTGTTCGTCGTCGGTGTCATGCACGGCCAGCACCGCGCGAACACCTAATCACGGTTCGGTCGCTGCCGGCCGACCGGCAAGTTTTTTCGCCGCCTGCACCGAGCCAGGGACATGACTGATCGCGATCCGCTGTCAGCGGTCTCGCCGCTCGATGGCCGCTACGCCCGCTACACCGACCCGCTGGTACCCTACGCCAGCGAATCGGGACTGATCCGCGCCCGCGTTCG
Organism: Halorhabdus utahensis DSM 12940; assembly: GCF_000023945.1. Taxonomy (NCBI): domain Archaea; kingdom Methanobacteriati; phylum Methanobacteriota; class Halobacteria; order Halobacteriales; family Haloarculaceae; genus Halorhabdus; species Halorhabdus utahensis. Next base: position 651,694 of record NC_013158.1, on the reverse strand, counting down.
CGTGGAAGTCGAGTACCTGCTCGCGCTCGCCGACCTCGACGCGACGCCCCTCGAAATCGACGACGACCAGCGCGCGACACTTCGGGCCGTCTACGAGGACTTCGACGACGAGGACGCCGCACTGGTCAAACAGATCGAAACCGAAGGGACCGAGACGTACGACGCGACCAACCACGACGTCAAGGCCGTCGAGTACTTCCTCCGGGAGCGACTCCCCGCCGATCTCGACGCCGAACAGTGGCTGCACTTTGGGCTCACGAGCGAGGACGTCAACAACCTGGCCCAGCGAATCCTGGTGAAGCCTGCTGTCGAGGACGTCCTCCTGCCTGCCCTGCGGGACGTCCGGGACGCCCTGGTCGAACTTGCCCAGACCTATCGGGACACGCCGATGCTCGCCCGGACCCACGGCCAGCCGGCCACGCCGACGACCTTCGGCAAGGAGATGGCCGTCTACGCCTCGCGACTCGGCCGTGCACTCGGGCGAATTCAGTGGGCGACGGATGGGCTCTCCGGGAAACTCGCCGGGGCGTCGGGGACCTATGCCGCCCACCATGCGGCCTATCCCGACGTCGACTGGCCGGCCTTCGCGCTGGGGTTCGTCGACTCGCTCGGGCTCGACCACGAACCACTCACGACGCAGGTCAACCCGTGCGATGATCTCGCGACGCTGTTCGGCGCACTCCAGGGCGCGAACCGGATCTTGCTTGACCTCGACCTCGACGCCTGGCTGTACGTCTCGGATCGCTATCTCGGCCAGCGATCCGTCGACGGTGAGACCGGTTCCTCGACGATGCCCCACAAGGTCAACCCGATCGACTTCGAGAACAGCGAGGGCAACCTCTCGAAGGCCAACAGCGATCTGGACTTTCTGGCGGGGTACGTCACCAACTCCCGACTCCAGCGTGACCTCTCCGACTCGACGGTCAAGCGCAACATCGGCGGCGCGCTCGCTCACTGTCTGATCGGCTACGAAAAACTCCAGCGGGGACTCGGAAAGGTCGTCCCCAACGAGACAGTCATGCGCGAGGACCTCGAGGCGACCCCCGCCGTCATCGGCGAGGCCGTCCAGACAATTCTCCGGCGGGAGGGCTACACCGACGCCTACGAGCGCGTCAAAGAACACACCCGCGGTGAGTCGATCACGATGGCAGACTTCGAAGCGCTGTTTGCGGATCTTGATGTCGATCCGGCGGTCAGGGATGAACTCGAAGCCTTGACGCCGGCATCGTATACGGGTATCGCCGACGAACTGGCTGACGTTCAGTAGCCGGGAACCGACGCGTTCGCCCTCCCGTTGGGACACGCCGTCTTCGACCTATCGCTCAGGCATATCGATACCCTCTTTTCCCCGCCTGTGGGATCTATCGCCATGACGAAACAGATCGCCGCCATTCCGGGCGACGGCATCGGTCAGGAAGTGCTCCCCGCGGCCATCGACGTCCTCGAAGCGCTCGATCGTGATTTCGAGTTCGTCGAGGGACGCGCGGGCAACGCCGTCTACGAACGTGAGGGCACGCCCCTGCCTGAAGAAACGCGTGAACTCGCCCGCGAGGCCGACGCGACGCTGTTCGGTGCCGCGGGGGAGCTTGCGGCCGACATCATCCTCCCGCTCCGCCAGGACGTCGAGTCCTTCGCCAACATCCGGCCGGCTCGCGCGTACCCCGGTGTCGACGCCGTCAAACCCGAGACCGATCTGGTTTTCGTCCGGGAGAACACCCAGGGCGTCTACGCCGGCTTCGAATCCGACCTTACCGATGACGTCGCAACGTTGACGCGACTCATCACCGAGGATGCGTCCCGGAAGATCGCCGAGTACGGCTTCGAGTACGCCGACGAGCACGACGCCGACCGGATCACTGTCGCCCACAAGGCCAACGTGATGCGAAAGACCGACGGGCTGTTCGTCGACACCGCCGCCGAGGTCGCCGAGGAGATGGATGTCGAATACGACGAGGCGCTGATCGACGCGCTGGCGATGCACCTCGTCTTGCACCCCGAGGATTACGACGTGATCGTGACGCCGAACCTCGCGGGCGACGTGCTCTCGGACCTCGCAGCGGGACTCGTCGGTGGGCTCGGCATGCTTCCGAGCGCCAACGTCGGCGACGACAACGCGCTGTTCGAACCCGTCCATGGCTCGGCCCCCGACATCGCCGGTGAGGGGGTTGCCAACCCGTCGGCGATGATCCTCTCGGCCGCCATGATGCTCGAGTACTTCGGCTACGACGAGGACGGCCAGCGTGTCCGCAACGCCGTCGAGACCGTGCTCGAAGACGGACCGCGGACCCCTGACCTCGGTGGGGACGCCTCTACCGAGACGTTCACCGACGCCGTTCTCGAACAGCTTTGAACGGCTGATAGTGCCTCCCTGGCGGCTTGCGGGCCGGCAATCGCACTCGGCACGTCGAGACCGACCTTCTTAAGACGGAGTAGTGCAACGCTCAGAGGGAAAACGGGACTGTCGGCACGCCGACGGCCCGGAGGAGATTACCATGATACTGACAGTCACACCGAATCCGGCGGTCGATCAGACGATCGAGATGGACGAAGAGGTTCAAGCCGATACCGTCCAGCGAAGTACAGACGCACAGTTCAACTCTGGCGGGAACGGCATCAACGTATCACAGTTCGTCTCCGCTTTGGGGACGGAAACAGTTGCAACGGGTTTCATCGGCGGCTTCACCGGCTACTTCATCGAGCAGGATCTCGTCGAGTACGACGTGCCGACCGATTTCGTCGAGGTCGACGGCGAAACCCGGATCAATACGACACTGCTGACGCCCGAAAGCGAGTACCACATCAATCAGTCCGGCCCGTCGGCTGACCGAGACGCCGTCGACGAACTGATCGAAACGTTGCAGGATCACGACCCATCGGTGATCAATATCGGCGGCAGCCTGCCGCCGGAGATGGACGCTGCTGACGTCGATCGGATCGCGTCGGCCGGCGACTGGGACACGGCCCTCGACGTTCACGGCGAACTGATGATCGAACTCGACGGGGAGTACGAATACTGCAAGCCCAACCGCGAGGAACTGACGGCCGCGACCGGGATCGAGGTCGAGACCATCGACGACTGTGCGGAGGCGGCCCGCCAACTTCAGGAGCGGGGCTACGAGCGCGTCATCGCGTCGATGGGCGGCGACGGGGCGGTACTGGTTACGCCCGAGGAGACGCTGTATGCGCCGCCGCTCGACGTCGACGTGGTCGACACCATCGGTGCCGGCGACTCGATGTTCGCCGCCGTGCTGTGGGCCTACGAGCAGGGCTGGGACGACGAACGTGCGCTCCGTGCCGGGGTCGCGACCTCGGCCCAACTCGTCAGCGTCAAGGGGCCGAGCGTCCACGAACTCGATCCCGAAGCGACGATGGACGAGGTTCGCGTCTGGTCGATGCGAGCGTGAGCGTCACCGTCCGGGAGTGAGCGAGTGGGGTCGCGAGTAAAATCAGTCGGCAGGAAATTCCGCATACGTTATTACGACGGCACCGAAACGACGACTCGGTGACCTACTGATGCCGTTTTACGGCGGAGACGAACTCGGAAACGTGTACGACGAGGCTCTCGACGGAGGGTTCGGACTCGTCGCGAGTAACGTCGCGGAACCGAACACGATGATGGGGCTCATGGAGGGAGCCGACCAGGCCGATTCGGACCTGCTCATCCAGATGAGCGCCGGTGCCTGCCGCTTTGCGGGCAACGGCGACGCCGAGGCGGGCCTGCGCTCGATGGGGACGTATATCGACACCATCGCCGAGCAGTACGACATCGGCGTCTTCCTCAACATGGACCACCAGACGGACATGGACTTCATCGACATGCAGGTCGAGACGGCCATCCCCTCCTCGATCATGATCGACGCCTCCCACGAGGACTTCGAGGAGAACGTCGCCCGCTCGAAGAAGGTCGTCGAAAAGACCGAGCAGGCCGACGAGGAGATCCTCGTCGAGGCCGAACTCGGCCAGATCAAGGGTGTCGAGGACGAGATCGTCGCCGAGGAGGCCTTCTACACCGACCCCGAACAGGCTGTCGAGTTCGTCGACCGGACGGGCTGTGACCTGCTGGCGATCTCCGTCGGAACCCAACACGGCGTCGCCAAAGGGAAGGACCTCGATCTCAAACCCGATCTCGCGACGGATATCAAGGAGGCCCTCTCGGACCACGGGCTGGACACGCCGCTGGTCCTGCACGGCTCTTCGGGCCTCCAGCCGGATCAGCTGTCTGACTTCATGAATCGCGGGATCTGCAAGGTCAACAAGGACACCCGCTACCAGTACGAGTACACGCGGACCCTCTATGACCTCTACCGGGAGGAACCGAACGACATCGTCCCGCCGGAGGGCGTCGAGGACCAGCGGGATTCGTTCTTCAACGACGTCGACTGGTCGCCCAACAAGGACCGCTTCGATCCCCGTGTCGGCGGCCGCGACGTCCGCGAGCGTATCGCCGAAGTCTATGCCGGCCTCGCGGAAGTCTCGGGCAGCGCCGGTCGAAGCCTCTACAAGTAAGAGTCTGCGGACTGGGGCGAACTGATTCTGTCAGCCCATTCCCCAAACTATTATATATGTTTGGGCTGATTGCACGATTGAGGTATACGAACAATGACTGCAATGGGACGTGAGGGGTGCGACTTCGAAGAGATAGCCGCCGACATCCGGCGGCGCAAAGATCGCGACGAAGAGTACGCCCGTCTGGGCGTCTGGTGATCGGCGTCACCGATCGCTCGGATTTTCATCCACCATCTTTTCGACGGCCTCGCGCCACCGTGGCACGTCCAGTGCGACCAGCCCACGGATGTGGCCTGCCGGCCGGTCCGGTAGGTCGCTGACGAGGTCCGTCACCGTCTGCTCGAAGCGAGCAAGCGTCTCGACGAGGGTCGTCTCGTCGAACAGCTGGCCGGCGTTCCAGGTGCCGTCGCCCGTCTGTTCGTAGTCCAGCACGACCTGTCGGTGTTTGCACACCGTCGCGCCGATGCGTTCGTAGCGCTCGACAACGCTGTCGTCGGCCCCGGCGACGACCGCCGCCACGCCGGTACACACCGCATAGAGTCCAGCCTGGCGGTCGAGGAGTTCCAGATACGTCTCCGCTCCCGGAGTCTTCCGGGCTTCCACGAACGGCGCACAGAGCACCGTCTGTGCGTGGTAACTCCAGTACGCTACAGCGTCAGGACCGAGTCGGCTCGCCGCTTCGACGGTGAGCGCCACCAGCAGCTGTGAGACGATCAGCGCTTCCGCGGTCCGCCCCTCGGCGACGTCTCCGTCGACGATGTCGTCGACGATATCGAAGTATTCCTGCGTGAGTATCGTCATCCGAACGACCCTGTCACGATCGGACGCCGGCAGATCGAGCGCCTCTGCGACCGCCTCGATCAGTATCACCGTGTCCAGCTTCGGGCGACGGTCGCGCTTTGGGAGTGCCTCGCTCGGAGAGAACGCCAGTTCGTAGACCGGGCGCGCCCCCGGCGGCGGTACTCTTTCGACCAGCGTCTCGACGTGGTCGAGCATCCGCTCACGACAGGCGTCTGCGTGTTCCTCGAAGGCACCCTGGTCGGCCGCCGACAGTGTCGAAGGGCGATAGAGCACTGCCGGAGTGGTTGCCCCATCGACACTTGAGCGTTCGGGTCCGGCAGACAGTGCTCTATCGCTGCTTTCAGTGAGCGGTTGCCGATTGACCTGGCAGTGGACTCGTCCCGTTGAAGAGAATCGACGAAGCCATCCTCTCACGGTCGCGGGCATCTCCGGTCAGACTCCCTCCAAGTGCGGTTTTCGGGGCCGTTCGACGCAGTATTCGGGTGAACTGTTCCCCCTCCAGAACGCTTTTTGCCGCTGTCGACGTGTCTTACACACAGAGTCGGGTCAATCGCGACGAAACATCTCATCCATGGAAACACTACCACTGTCCTCGACGCCGCGGTTCGAACCGCTGGCTGCACCAACCGGTATTCAGGTCGTCGATCCGATCGACGGAGGGCAGTTCACTTTTCTGACTCCCGATCCGGTGGAGACGGACCCGGCACCGAAGGACGCGCTGCCGGTGCCAGTCGACGGCGCAGTGTCGATCGATACTGACGTGATTCGGACGCCGTATCTCGTGGGCGTCTGGATCAGAGATGGAGAGTTCGACCTCGTCGAGCAGTGTACGGGGGGCGATCAGGTATCACTTCCCGACGGGCGATACGTCGTCGAGTTTTCCTCCGTCCAGCTCAAACTCTATCTCGGAATCGACGGGCCAGCGACCGTCGATGCGACGGGTGATCTCGTCGAATTTTCGACGTCGGGAGAGTCCGACGTGGTCGTCGGCTTGCGATCGTATCACGAACAGCCGGCACGGACGATCACGACGACGGAGAGCCCACATGACGTCATGAAGGCGATTTCACAGTTCCGTGGTGCGCTGAAGACCACGTCACCGGAGCGGTCGTTTCCCACGTTGCGCGGTCATCCCCCGCTGGTGGAGTTCGGCGAGGAGTTTTCCGCACCTGGTGGTGCTCGGCTGTCTCCGGCGTCGCTGTCGATCGAATTGCCACCCCGCTGGGATCGCATCTTGCCGGCCGCGCCGCTATCGTACTATCTCGATGCGGATCTCGTTCCCGGCGATCGGGCTCGGCTCCATCTCGATGGGGAGACTGTTCCGCTCGTTGGGCCCGATGGCTACGAACAGCGGATCGCACAGATTCTCAAGCACGTGTTCACGCTCGATTGTGTGGTCCGGACCGAGGGGCTGTACAACGTTGATCTCCACGAGCGATCGGTGCTCGAAGCCCGCACTGACCTGGATTTCCAGCGGTTGTACGACCTCCCGCTGGCCGAGCGGACTCTGGCCTATCTGGATGTCCCGTTTGAGACTGTCGAACCAGCCACGCCGGAGTGGAAGCTGACTGCCGACGTCCAGCCCGAACCGGAGAACGCTCGAGTGTTGCCGTTCCTCTCGTCTGACCTCGCCCTCATCCGGGCGACGGGCGACGACGACATCGAGCCGGAGGACCTCTCGGAGGCCTCGCCGGACGTCGAATCGTTCTTCCGTGACGGCCCGGCGATGCCGGACGAACCGGTGTTACTTCGTGGCGCTGCCGACGTGCGTTCGGGGACCTCGTCGGGTGAATCCGAGGTCGCAGAGCGGGTCTTCCGGCCGGATCCCACTGACAGCCTGATGCATACGTTTGTCGGCGACGGGATTCCCCTGGGTGCGACCAAGATGACGCCCGAGATGTTCCGTCGCCGCCTGGAGTACGAACCAGTCGAGTCCGGCCGGGTCCGGGTCGACGTCATCGTCAACGAGGAAGCGATGAGCGACGAGACTGCCGTTTCGGACGTCTACGGAACACGCGACTGGATCGACTTCGACGTCACGATCCACTCGGACCTCACGCAGGGCGAACTCGCTGACGTCTTCCAGCGCGACACTGACTTCCTCCACTATATCGGCCACGTCGACGACGAGGGGTTCAAATGCAGCGACGGCTATCTGGATGTCCGATCGCTGTCGTCGGTAAACATCAGCGGCTTTCTTCTCAACGCCTGCCAGTCCTACGTGCAAGGTCGTGCGCTCGTTGACGCCGGTGCCGTCGGTGGGATCGTCACCCTCGCGAACATTCCGAATCCGACGGCGACGAGCATCGGGAAGACGCTAGCGCGGTTACTGAATTCCGGATTTTCGATCGCGACAGCCCGGTCATTTTTGGAAAAAGATGAACAACTAGCCAAACGGTATATGGTCGTCGGTGATGGGTATTCGAATATCGTGGAAAGTCAGTCGGGGGCCCCATACTATATCGAAATTGAGGGAAATACACGCACACCGATAATGTTTAGCATACAGGGCTATCCGTCACCATCTCTTTCTATTGGTGGATTGCGGAGCTGGCATTCAAAATCATTTGGATATGATTATATAAACCCCACAAGAATCGAAGAGATGGAAATGTCTAAGCATGAATTTGATGAGTTCCTCTCTAGAGAAGACTATCCAATATTTATCAATGACGAACTAACTTGGAGTGACGACTTTCAGATTGATTAAGGGCCAAATGTCACCGATGCGTTGCCTGCCGCCGCCGCCCCCATCTGCGTCAGCAGAACGAGGAGCATGAACAGGACGCCGATCATTCGTGGGTGCTGTGCCAGGAAGCTCGTTTCCTCCGATTCTGAGTGGCTCATAGCCAACTCAACCTTTATTCCATTGTATAAAATATATTTCTAAAATCATCTAATACAAAATTATTTAATACAATACATGGAAAATTTAAATGTATAATTCCGGTAGTACGGTCCTTTTCAGGTATGGGTGCTATCGACTGGCAAACCTCGATAATTTGGCTTCTCCCGTAACTTACTTAATTGTTAATATTGTAATCGGACGTAGGTAACACAGATGAGTCAACCGAGCATTGCACTTCAGGGGAGTGACCCGACGTGAGCTTCGATGTCTTTGACGCCGATGAATCGCTGGAAGAGGCCTCGAACGTGCTGTGTATCTCTCCCGAGATCAGCACCTCCAAAGAGGAGTGCTGCCAGGAGTTGCTGACGCGCTGCGGGATCCCTGACCGGATCGTGGGTGTCACCGTCGCGTCGTCGCCCGGCGGTCGCATGGCGGAATGGGGCAACGCGATCAATCCGATGACGACCGAACTGACCTTCATCGACGTCTCCCACGGGGGTCGTTCGGCCGCCATGTCCGCTGACGGGTTCGGCGGCCAGAACGGCGCACTCGTCGATGTCGTGGAAGTCCCGGAGGTCGACCTCCGCGATATCGGCAAGGAGATCACGAACCAACTCGACAGCGACAGTAACGAGACCGTCGCTGTCTGTATCGATTCGCTGACGGACCTGCTGCAATTCGAATCCGAAGAGACGCTCAGTCGCTTCCTCCACGTCCTCACGACACGCGTGAACGAATCCGGGGTGGCAGCCCACTATCATATCGACGCCCACGGTCATCCGGAGCGCGTCTTCGAGACGCTCTCACCACTGTTCGAGGCGACTGTCCGGGCAGACCCGGACCTGGGCTGACGCCCGCCACGTACTGCAGTCTCGTCTTGCCGTCGACTTTCGCGGGCCGGAAGCCGATCATTTTTATTCGCCCCCACAGAAACCATCGATATCATGGCCCCGATCCAGGCCGTGCTGGTCAGTTCTCCCGATGAAGACGTCGTATCGTCACTGACGGCTACTCTTCGGGATCGATGGCCGACACGAACCGCAACGTCGCCGGATGAAACGACCCGCAGCCTTGACGAGAATGTCACTGTCGTCGTCTTCGACACGGCGTTTGCTGGGCTGTCGCTGGATGACCTGGCGGCGATGACAACCGAACAATCGCCGGACGCACAGGTACTCCAACTCGGCACGAGCATGGATCCGAATGCGGGTCGTGCCGATGCGGTTCTGACTCACGCCGCCGAGACGGACACGATCTGCTCGACCGTCGATCGCCTCCAGCGTCGCGCACGGTACAACCGGCTCCTCTCTCGATTTTATTCTCTCTCTCGCGCTCGAAGTGAACGTGCCTCGGAGAATGAGACGGACAAATCTGCACAGGAGATTGCGGACATCAAATGTGAACTCGACGAACTCGCGGCTGCACTCGACGACGAAGATCTCTTTGACGCGGCCCTGGGAAGTACCGACGGGGTACCGTAGCTACGTGTTCCCGACGTAGGGCAGCGACGTTGCCGTCCGCTCGATCTCGTTTTCGTTGGCACTCATCAGCGCTGTCGTGTCCCAGATCCCCTCGACCAGGGCCTGACGCTGTGCGTCGTCGACCGTGACCTCGACGGTCTGGCCGCCGTAGGTAACGGTCTCACTCTCGACGTCGATGTCGATCTCGCCGTCCGGGTTCTCTTCGACCCAGTCCTGGAGGTCGGCGATCGTCTCCTGATCGGCCGTCACGGTCGGCATCCCGAGTGCGAGGCAGTTGCCCGCGAAGATTTCGGCGAAGGACTCGCCGATGAAGGCGTCGATCCCCCAGCGCATCAACGCCTGGGGGGCGTGTTCTCGCGAGGATCCACACCCGAAGTTGTCGTTGACGACCATCACGTTGGCGTCCCGGAACCGATCCTCGTTCATCGGGTGCTCTTTCTGGTTGTCCTCGTCGTCGTAGCGGACGTCGAAGAAGGCGAACTGCCCCAGGCCGTCGAAGGTGACGACCTTCATGAAGCGCGCGGGGATGATCTGGTCAGTGTCGATGTCGTTGCCCCGGATGGGGACGCCCGTTCCCGTCACTTCGCGCACTTCGGGGATGTCCGCATCGAACTCGCTCATGCGGGGGTCACCTCCGGCAGTTCGCGCACGTCAGTCACTTCGCCCGTCACGGCCGCCGCGGCGACCATCTGGGGGTTCATCAGGACGGTCCGCCCGTCCTTGGAGCCCTGGCGACCGACGAAGTTCCGGTTCGAGGAGGACGCGGAGGCCTCGTCGCCCTCCAGCTGGTCCTCGTTCATGCCCAGACACATCGAACAGCCGGCGTTGCGCCACTCGAAGCCGGCCTCGCGGAAAATATCCCCCAGGCCTTCCTCCTCGGCGGCCCGCTGGACACGCTGGCTGCCGGGGACGACCATCGCCCGGACGCTGTCGTCGACTTCCCGACCCTCGACGATGTCCGCGGCCCGACGCAGATCGGGCAGGCGGGCGTTCGTACACGAGCCCAGGAAGACCACGTCGATGTCGTAGCCCGCCATCGTCTCGCCGGGCTCGACGCGCATGTGCTCCTGGGCGCGACGCGCGGTGTCCTGCTTGTCCGCAGGCAGGTCCTCGGGGTGGGGGATCGGCTCGGTGATGCCGATGCCCTGGCCCGGCGTCGTGCCCCACGTGACGACCGGCTCCAGTTCGCTCGCGTCGATGTGGACGACGTCGTCGTACTCGGCGTCCGCGTCGCTCCGGATCGACTCCCAGTAGGGCTTCAGCTCGTCGAAGGCCTCGGGATTCTCCTGGAAGTAATCGGTGTTCTGCATCCATTCGAAGGTGGTCTCGTCAGGGTTGACGTAGCCCGCGCGAGCGCCGCCCTCGATGGACATGTTGCAGATGCTCATCCGGCCTTCCATGTCGAGATTCTCGATGGCCTCGCCGGCGTACTCGTAGACGTAGCCGACGCCACCATCAGTTCCGAGGCGACGGATGATCTCCAGGATGATGTCCTTGGCTTCGACGCCCGGCCCCAGTTCGCCGTCGACCTGGATCTTTCGGACTTTCTGTTTCTCCATGGCGATGCACTGGGTTGCCAGGACGTCCCGGATCTGGGAGGTCCCGATGCCGAAGGCCAGCGCGCCGAAGGCACCGTGGGTCGAGGTGTGGCTGTCGCCACAGACGATGGTCTTGCCGGGCTGGGTGATGCCCTGCTCCGGGCCGATGACGTGGACGATGCCCTGATCGCCTGTCGTCGGATCGGAGAACTGGATGCCCGCCTCGCGGACGTTCTCCTCCAACTCGCTCATCATCTCCTCGGCCGCGTCATCGCTGTAGGGCCGGGACTGGTCGCTCGTCGGCACGATGTGATCGACCGTCGCGTGGGTCAGATCCGGCCGGGCGACCTCGATATCGCGCTCCCGGAGCATCCCGAAGGCCTGCGGGCTCGTGACCTCGTGGATGAGGTGCAGCCCGACGAACAGTTGATCCTGCCCGTTGGGGAGTTGCGTTACCTTGTGCTCGTCCCATACCTTGTCGTACAGCGTTCCCTGACTCATACTCGTCCTCTGTCTGTCGTGTGCGTTCGATAACGTGATTGCATTGTCTCAGTCGCTCACTCGGCGGCCTCGTCCCAGGAGAACAGCTCCCGGAGGGGCTCGCCGACTTCCTCGATTTCGTGGTTCTGCTCGGCCTCGCGCAGCTGCTTGTAGCTGGGCCGGTTGGTCTGGTTCTCGGAGATCCACTCCTTGGCGAAGGTGCCGTCCTGGACCTCTTCGAGGATCTGCTCCATGCCCTCGCGGGCGGAGTCGTCGATGACGTACTCCCCGCGGGTCAGCCCGCCGTACTCGGCGGTATCGGAGACGGAGTTCCACATTTCCATCAGCCCGCCCTCGTAGACCAGGTCGACGATCAGCTTCAGCTCGTTGAGGACCTCGAAGTAGGCCATCTCGGGGCTGTAGCCCGCGTCGACCAGGGTCTCGTAGCCGACCTTCATCATCTCGGTGACGCCGCCACAGAGGACGGCCTGCTCGCCGAAGAGGTCGGTCTCGGTCTCCTCGCGGAAGGTCGTCTCGATGACGCCCGCCCGCGTACAGCCGATCGCCTTCGCGTACGCGAGGGCCTGTTCCTTGGCCTCGCCACTCTCGTCCTGGTAGACGGCGACGAGCCCAGGGGTACCTTCACCGCGCTGGTAGGTCCGTCGGACCAGGTGGCCCGGTGACTTCGGGGCGACCATCGCCACGTCGACGCCTTCCGGGGGTTCGATCTGGCCGTAGTGGATGTTGAACCCGTGGGCGAACTGCAGCGTGTCCCCCGGCTCCAGGGCGTCTTCGATCTCGTCGTAGACGATCGGCTGGATGTTGTCGGGCACGAGCAACACGACGATGTCACCCTCGGCCGCTGCCTCGGGGGGCGTCTCGACCTGCATACCAGCGTCCTCGGCGACCGGGCGGTCCTCGTTGCCCTCGGGGAGGCCAACGACCACGTCGACGCCGCTGTCGTCGAGATTCTGGGCGTGGGCGTGGCCCTGGCTGCCGAAGCCAAGGACCGCTACAGTTACGTCTTCGAGATACGATTCGTCCGCGTCGTCGTCGTAGTAGACAGTCGTGTCGAATTCGTCAGTCATCGGTAGTGTGTCGTCTTCGTTTCCGGATGGGTCAGTGTTCAATCTATCGTGTCGGCGTGCTCGGTCGTCGAACTACTCCTCGCTCAGGTGGCCGTTTGCGTCCATGGTGTCCGCGCCGCGTTCCAGCGCCGCCGCGCCGGTGCGGACAACCTCCTGGACCTCGAATTGCTTGAACGCCTCGACGGCGGCGTCGACCTTCTGCTTGCTGCCCGTGATTTCGACGGTCACGGAGTTCGTCGAGGCGTCGACGGCCTGGCCGTTGTACATCTCCGCGACGGACTGGATGTCGTCGGGCTTCTCGCCGCGAACCTTCACGAGGGCGAGTTCCCGCCGCATCGCCTCGGGCTTCAGTTCCTCGACGGCGATCGTGGGGACGAGCTTTTCGAGTTGCTTCTTGGCTTGCTCGATGCCCGGCTCGGCCTCCTCGATGACGATCGTCATCCGGGCGATGTCGTCGTCGGTCGTCGGTCCGACGGTGAGGCTCTCGATGTTGAACTGCCGGCGACTGAACAGCCCCGACACTTCGGCGAGGACGCCGGGCTCGTGTTCGACCAGCGCCGACAGCACGGCCATCCGGGGCTGGTGGGTCGCCTCCGCTTCCGGATCGATACGAATACCTTGCGTGTTGCGCCGTCCCTCGGGTCGCTTTCGCTCGTCGGGGGCCGGCCCTGGGAGTTCGCCACTACTCATTATAGCCCCTCCAGTTGTTTCTCCGAGAGTGCAAACAGTCCGTTGTCGCCGCCGCTGGGGACCATCGGATAGACGTTCTCGCCGGGATCGATGATCGCGTCGATCACCGCCGGGCCATCGTACTCGCGGGCCTGCTTGATGACTTCCTCAACCTCGTCGTGGTCCTCCAGCCGGAACCCGCGTGCGCCGAAGGACTCCGCCAGCAGATCGAACTCCGGCACCCACTGATACTCGCTGGCCATCCGGCGGCCCTCGTAGAAGCCGTCCTGCCACTGGCGGACCATCCCGATCGCCTCGTTGTTGAGGATGACGTACGTGATGTCTAAGTCCTCGCGGACCGCCACGGACAACTCCTGCATCGTCATCAGGAACGAGCCGTCGCCGTCGAAGGCGACGACCTCCCGGTCGGGGGCGGCCAGCTTCGCGCCGATGGCCGAGGGGACGCCGTAGCCCATCGTCCCAAGGCCATTCGAGGAGACCCAGGTCCGGGGCTCGGTGTAGGTCCAGAACTGGCAGGCCCACATCTGGTGTTGGCCGACGCCCGTGGTGACGATCGCGTCGTCGTCGGCCATCTCGGCGAAGCGCTCGACGACGTGCTGGGGTTTGATCGGCTCGTCCTCGGGTGCTTCGTAGTCCAGCGGATACTCCGCCTTCCAGGTCTGGCACTGCTCGCGCCACTCGTCGGCGTCGGGCGCGTCGGTCAGTGCGTCCTCAAGCTGTTCAAGGACGCGCTCGGCGTCGCCCAGCAGCGGGTAATCCGCGTAGATGTTCTTGTTGATCTCGGCGGCATCGATCTCGACGTGGATGACCTCGGCGTCCGGGGCGAACGTGTCGACGCCGCCGGTCAACCGATCGTCAAAGCGCGTCCCGACGCCGATCAGCACATCGGTGTTCGTGATCGCCAGGTTTGCCGCGCCGGTGCCGTGCATCCCCGCCATCCCCAGCGAGAGGTCGTCCGTCTCGGGGAAGCTTCCCAGACCCGGCATCGTCGTGATCACCGGGATGTCGTACTTGCGGGCGAACGCGCGCAACTCGTCGCTGGCTTCGCCCTTGATGACGCCGCCGCCCGAGAGGATGACCGGCCGATCGGCGTCCTCGATCGTTTCGGCCGCGGCCTCGATGACAGCCTCGTCGGCAGTCTCCGGCGGGTGATAGGTATCGGGCGTCTCCGGGGAGACCGGCTGGACGTCGGTCTCGGCCTTGCTTGCGTCCTTCGGGAGATCGACCAGCGTCGGCCCCTGGCGACCGGACTCGGCCAGGGCGAACGCCTCGCTGACGTCAGCACCCAGCGTGTCCGGGTCGCCGGCGAAGTAGTTGTTCTTGGTGATGGGCTGGGTGATCCCCACCGTATCGACTTCCTGGAAGGCGTCGTTGCCGACGAAGTCCGTCGCGACCTGGCCGGTCAGCGCGATCATCGGATCGGAGTCCATCGAGGCGTCGGCGATGCCCGTCACGAGGTTCGTTGCTCCTGGCCCGGAGGTCGCCATCGCGACGCCCGGTTCGCCCGAGACGATGCCGTAGGCGTCGGCGGCGTGGGCCGCGCCCTGCTCGTGGGCCATCGTGATGTGCTCGATGTCCGAGTCATAGAGGGCGTCGTAGACGGGCATGATCGCCCCGCCCTGGACGCCGAAGGCCATGTCGACGCCGGCCTCTTCGAGAGCGATGATCGCCGCTTCCGCGCCCGTCGTTACCTCGCGCGCGTCGTCGGCTTCGTCCTCGTCATCGGCAGCATCTGTCGAGGGATCCGGCTCGCGGTCCTGGTGGAACGCGCGTTCGCTCATGGTCGATACCTCCGTGTCGTGGCCGGTCGTGAGCGCGTGGCTCGCGGACGCGGCGTCGGTGAATCCTGGGATGTCATGGTTCGCTTGTGTGTCATGGGTGGAGTCGTGTCGCTGGTGGTTGCAGCGCCGTGCGATCGTCGTGGAAATGGGGTACTGTCGGGGCTATGCCGCCCCTACAATACCGACAAGAAGCAG
This sequence comes from Halorhabdus utahensis DSM 12940, assembly GCF_000023945.1. Taxonomy (NCBI): domain Archaea; kingdom Methanobacteriati; phylum Methanobacteriota; class Halobacteria; order Halobacteriales; family Haloarculaceae; genus Halorhabdus; species Halorhabdus utahensis. The sequence continues at coordinate 636,286 of NC_013158.1, read as the reverse complement.
GTCGGTCGCGTCGCTGTCGCCGGATCGAACGCCGGATGTGGACAGCGGACGCATCAGTATCGGAACATCGCCGTCGTTCATTATAAACGTTCCGTGAGACGATTTCCCGAACGCCCGAGCGAGCGCCGTACAGCGGCCGCTGATCGATCCGGGCGAGCGACGTGGACGACATGGTCAGGCGCGGACCTCCTCGCGCGCCCGGTCGACGTCCACGTCGCGGGCGAACCGTTCGAGGACGTCCATCGTGATCCGGTTTTGCTCCGCGCCGTACTCCTTGACGCGGCGAGTCACCGTCCGGACCTCTTGCTCGGTCGGCTCGAAGCCGGCCTCGACGAGTCGCTCCCGGACCGAGTGCTGGCCGGTGTGTTTCCCGAGGACGAGTTCGCGCTCGGCACCGACCATCTCGGGAGTCATCACGCCGGGCTCGAACGTATCGCTGTTTTCGATGACGCCCGCGGCGTGGATGCCCGACTCGTGGGAGAAGGCGTTGTCGCCAACGACGGGCTTGTTGCCCGGCGTGTCGACGCCGCTTTTCTCCTCGATCAGCCGGGAGAGCTCCGTGATCCGGGTCGTATCGATGCCCGTATCCACGTCATACAAACTCTCCAAGGCCATGACGACTTCCTCGTAGGCGGCGTTGCCGGCCCGCTCGCCGATGCCGTTGACGCTGACCTGGGCCTGTGCGCCGCCGGCCTCGAAGCCCGAGAGGGCGTTGGCCGTCGCCAGCCCGAAGTCGTCGTGTGTGTGCACGTCGACGCGTGCGTCCGTGTGAGCGACGACTTTTCCGACCATTTCCTGGAATCGACCGGGCGTCGCGACGCCCGTCGTGTCGGGGATGTTGATCCAGTCGGTGCCCGCCTCGGTGACGGCTTCGACGACGTCGATCAGGAAGTCCTCGTCGGTGCGGGTCGCATCCATCGGCGAGAACATGCACTCGACGCCGGCGTCTTTGACGCGCTCGACGGACTCGACGGCCCGTTCGACGGCGTCCTCGCGGGTCGCGTGCATCGAATCCTGGAGCTGGATGTCGCTTGTCGAGACGAACACGTGGATCAACTCGACGCCCGAGTCGATGGCCGCCTCGACGTCTTTCTCGACGACGCGGGCGAGCCCGCAGGTGGTCGTCGTGGTACTTTCGGCGATATCGCGTACCGCCTCGAACTCCGCGTCGGAGTTGACGGGAAACCCCGCTTCGATGACGTGGGTGCCCATCTCGTCGAGCACCGCCGCTATCTCTCGTTTGTCTTCGTAGGAAAACGAGGTTCGCGGCGTCTGTTCCCCGTCGCGAAGCGTGGTGTCGAAAATTCGTGCGTCCGTGATTTCGGACGTACTATCGAGTGTGCCCTGGAAGAACTCGATCCGCCGGGGATCCCGACGTAACCTCGTGCGTATTGGACATTTGCAACCGAAGTGACGGCGTGGTCGTATTTAAATCTTCTCGATGCGAACGCGGGAATCCCACACACGGCAAGTTGCCGCCCGTTCTCCGACGTGAGATCGAACGCGTGTCCGCCAGGAGCAGCCACACACGATCTTTGGCCCTCGACCTACTCGTCAGGAGATGTCGATGCTGCCCTTGTGTCATCGGCGACCACGCGATCCGGGATTGTCGGGTCAGGCACACGACCGACCGTCAGCAGTCGCTCGGTGAACGTCAGGTCGGTCTTGGCCGGGTCCGGTTTGTCCATCGTCTCGTACTCGACGGCCACGCCCTCGTCTTCGGCGGCGATCCGGACAATATTCAGCCGGAATGTCGGGTGGAACACCGGCGGGAGGATCCCGGCGATGACCTGCCGTCGGTGAAACCGCTTGAGCCACGTCCCTGTGTTGACGATCAACCGCCCGTCGTGTTCGTCGACCGCCGGCCGGTGGGTGTGTCCATAACAGAAGACGGCCGTCTCGGGGTGTTCCTCGAAGAGATCCTTTGCCGCCGCTCGGTATGGTTTGCTCGGATCGACGGTAAACTCCGTCTCGACGAGGCCGAAGCGATCGATCGTCCGCTTGAAATCCTGGAGGATGAACCGAATCGGAATCCAGACCAGCACGAGGATGCCGACGATCGCCACGTTGATCGCGAGCAGCGAGAACGCGAGCGCCCCGGCGGACCCGAACCGGCCAAAGGCCCCCTCGACAGTCTCGGTCGGCATCGACCAGACGCCAACCAGGTCGAGACCGACGGCGATCGCAGCGATCGCACTCAGGTTGAACACTAACAGAAAGGGGACGATCGCGTACCGCAACAGCGGGTGCATCTCGTTGTAGAAGTACTTCGAGAGGAACCACACCGGGACCCGCTCGGTCGGTGTGACTGCCTGGATGTCCTTCAGCCAGTTGCGCCGGCCGAGAGCCGACACCTGGCCCGCACGGCTGGTCACGAGCGTGTTGTAATAGTAGCCAAGCGGCTTCTCGTGGGGATTGCCGAAATCTTCGAAGCGGTTGTTCGGGTCGCGCTGGTTGCCGTGCTCGAAGTGGATCGTCCGGTCCCCGACGGGACGGGTGATCGACTGCTCCTGGACGAGATCCACGTTGTACGCGGCGAAGCGCTCGACGTACGCGTCGTAGGCGGCGAGTTCGTGGTCGTGATTGCCGGGTAGCAGCGTTATCTGAACGTTCTCCCCGGTCGCCCGGAGTTGCTCGAAGAGGTTCGGGTATCGCTCGACCAGCGCGTCGAACTTTTCGATCCCCTCCAGGGTGGTGAACTCCCAGAGGCCGAACGCGTCGCCGTTGATGACGAGTTCGGCGTCCTCGTCTAACTGTTCGAGCCGCTTGAGGAACGAAAGCAGCTCATCGAGGAACTCGACGTGTTCGAGTTGCTCGTCGCCGCCGATGTGGAGGTCGCTGATGACATAGTAGACTGGTTCGTCCTCGTCGGCATGGTTCTCGACGTGGGCCTCACCCATCGTCTCTTCGTGCTCGCGCTGGGGCATAATGTCTTCGCCCGCGGTATCGGTCACGACCGATCAGGTAAGCCCCCACATCGCGGCGATGCCGACCGTCGTCACGACCGCGAGCAGCAACTGCAGCGGGCCACCGACCTTCAGGAAGTCCGAGAACCGGTAGCCGCCAGGACCATAGACCATCAGGTTGGTCTGGTAGCCGACCGGCGTCATGAACGACGTCGCCGACGCGAACATCACTGCCAGCAGGAACGCGAAGGGGTCGGCCCCCATCTGGCCCGCCGCGTTGACGGCCACTGGAATCATCAACACGATGGTCGCAACGGGCGTGATGACGTTCGCCAGCAGGCCAGTGAAGACGTAAAACAGTAGCATCACCAGGATCAGCGGCAGGAACGCCTCAGTGGCGACCAGTGCGTCCGCCAGCACCTCCGCGCCACCGGTCTCGCCCATCGCGGACCCGAGTGGAATCACGCCCGCGAGCAGGAAGACGATGTTCCAGGAGACGGCGTCGTAGGCGTCCGAGGGCGACAGACAGCCGGTGACGATCATCACGAAGACGCCCCCGAGCGCGGCGATCACGATCGGCAGGAGATTCAGCGCCGCCGCGCCGATCACGCCGGCCATGATCGCGACCGCGAGTGGCGTCTTCGCGGAAAGCGGTGCGGCTGTCTCCGGCTCCACCGCGTCGATCCGTTCGGAAGCGCTCTCCTCGGTGACGATCAGGTCCCCAGACTCCCCGAAGTACTCGATCGCAGTCGGCGATAGCCGAACCAGCAGGAGGTCTCCCGGCTCGACAGTCACGTCGTCGAGGTCCTGGCGAATGAGATTCCCACCCCGTCGGACTGCAAGAACCGTCGTCCGGTGAAACTCCTCCAAGCGTGCCTCCGCGAGCGTCTCCCCGACGTACGCCGAGTCCTCTGGCACGACTGCGGAGGCAAGCGTGTTCTCGGTCGGGCTCTCGTCGAAGGTCCCGTCGGTAACGTCCTCCCGGACGAGTCGACGCAGGTCGAAGGCGTCACGGAAGCGGGTCGTCGCCTGGCTGGGACCGTTGACCACCAGTATGTCGCCGGCAGCGAGTCGCTGGTCGGTGTCCGGGACGGCGTAGGCCTCGCCGTTTCGTCGCACCTGGAGTACATCGACCGGGACATCCTCGCGCGCATCCACGTCGGCGGCGCGCTCGCCGACGAGCGACGAGCCCTCGGGGACACGCAACTGCGCGAGGTGATCTTCGAGGTCGAACGCCGAGACCAGATCGGCGTCGACCGGGATCCGGGCCGGGGTGAGTCGACGGCCGATCGTCAGCAAGTACACCAGCCCGACCACGAGGATGACGACGCCAAGCGGCGTGAACTCGAACATCCCGATGCCGCTTCGGCCATCGATGAGTTCCCGGGCGAAGTCGCTGGCGAGGATGTTCGTCGAGGTGCCGACGAGCGTCAGCGTCCCGCCGAGGATCGCGGCATAGGACAGTGGCAACAGCAGCTTCGACGGCGAGACGTCGCTCCCCTCGGCGAGATCGGTGATCATCGGGATGAACACGGCGACGACCGGCGTGTTGTTGACGAACCCCGCGATCGGGCCGGTCGTGCCGACGGTCGCCAGCAACGCCCGTCCCTCGTCGCCGCGGACGAACCCGGCGAGCGAGACGCCGAGGCGCTGGACGAGTCCTGTATTCTGGATCCCGGCACTCAGCATGTACATCGCGACGATGGTGATCGTCGCCGGGTTGGCGAAGCCGGCGATCGCGTCTCTCGGCGTGACGCCGATGGTCGGACCCAGTGCAGCCAGTGCGACGATGACACCGATCGCCGTCACGTCGTTCGGGATCACTTCCGAGACGAACAGAACCAGTGCAATGCCGATCAGCCCGAAGACGAGCGCCGCCTCGAAGGGGATCCCTGCGACAGCCATGCCGGAGTTAACTCGGGGTGTCTCCTTAAGCGCTGTGTGAGCCTGTCATAGAATTCTTTTCATAGCGTGAGCTCCTCTAGACTGGGATCATCTTTCCGATCGTAATCGGTGATTGCAACGACGAGTCGTGGGCACAGCGCAAGGAATATCGAACTCAAGCTGCTTGAACAGGGCACTGTCCCGGTAGCCGCCGCATTCACGAATTCTTCTGCCGAAACTACATCTTATAGGACATGATACTGCTGGACACAATTTCTAAGCTCTGCGGCTTCCCTTGGGAGACCTTCGTTGAGGTGATGACTATGCGACCATACCATTATGCAGGATCAGATGTAAATGAGGAGATAGAATGAAACGGAGAGAATTACTCGGGGCAGGCGCGTTAGCCCTTCTCGGAGGGGGTGCTGCCGCGACAGCCGCCGGCTTCGGCCCGCTGGCCACGAACGACACCGACGAACCGGTGTATTTCGACTCAGCGTTCGATCCGATCACCTACGAGCGCGAATCACTCCGCCTGCAGGCACCGACGGACGCCGTCCCCCGTGGGGAATCCATCACGTTCGAACTCCATCACACTGGCGAATCGGAGGACATCAGTTTGGGCTGTCACGTCCCGTGGGCCATCCAGCGATACGAGGACGGAACGTGGGAACACGTAGTCTGGACGGACGGGAGATGGACCCTCCTGTGCGGGACGACGATCTCGCCCGGTGAGACGCAGACCATAACAGTGCCGCTGTCAGCAACCGCGTTAGCGGGGGAGGAGCATGGTGTCACCGAAGAGGAAGCTGACGGCGTCGCATTCACACCCGGGAAGTACCGGTTCTTCGTTCTAGCCAACAACCCGCCACTAGCAGTCAATTTCCGCGTCCTGCCACGTGAATAGGCAGATCTCATCGAATCAACAACCGCCCGAACACCCAAGGGTCAAACGGCATCTCACAGCTGTGAGTGGGGTTCTATGATGTGGTGCAGTGTCGGACGCCTCTCTCGGTGACATCGAGGCGCGCGCCCGCATGGAAAGCGATAAACGCTGGCGGTGGCGAGAGGCCGGTAATGGCCCTTTCGACCTCGGACCGGGCGGTCGTCGTCGAGAAGATCGACCGTGACCCCACGACGGCGGAGGCGGCGCTGTTCGAGAACCTCTGGAGCGAGCACTGCTCGTATCGCTCCTCGCGTCCACTCCTGGGGCGCTTCGAAAGTGACGGCGAGCACGTCGTCGTCCCGCCGGGTGACGACGCCGGCGTCGTGGCGCTGCCCGAAGACGAGAACACCTATCTGGCGATGGGGATCGAGAGCCACAACCACCCCTCCTACGTCGATCCCTACGACGGCGCGGCCACCGGCGTCGGCGGCATCGTCCGGGACATCCTCTCGATGGGTGCGTTCCCGATCGCGTTGACCGACAGCCTCTACTTCGGCAACTTCGATCGCGAACACTCCCGCTATCTGCTGGAGGGTGTCGTCGAAGGCATCTCGGACTACGGCAACTCGATCGGCGTGCCGACCGTCGCCGGCAGCGTCGCGTTCCACGAGGACTACGAGGAGAACCCGCTGGTCAACGTGGCCTGCGTGGGGATGCTCTCGGCCGACCGCCTGATCACCGCCGAGGCCCAGGCGGCGGGCAACAACCTCGTCCTCGTCGGGGCCTCGACCGGCCGGGACGGCCTCGGCGGGGCCTCCTTCGCCAGCGAGGACATCGCCGAGGACGCCGAGACTGAGGACCGCTCGGCCGTCCAGGTCGGCAACCCCTATCGGGAGAAGCTCCTCATCGAGACCAACGAGGCGCTCATCGAGGAGGACCTGGTCGAGTCGGCCCGGGACCTTGGCGCGGCCGGTCTCGGCGGCGCGTCGAGCGAACTCGTCGCCAAGGGCGGGTTCGGCGCGGCCATCGATCTCGATGACGTCCCGCAGCGCGAGCCCAACATGAACGCCACCGAGATCCTGCTCTCGGAGTCCCAGGAGCGGATTGTCTACGAAGTCACGGACGAAAACGTCGAACGCGTCCAGGAACTCGCCGCGCGCTACGATCTGGAAGCGGCGGTCATCGGCGAGGTGACCGAGGATCCGAACTACACCTGTACGCTCGACGGCGAGGTCGCGGTCGACGTGCCCGCCGAGTTCGTCGGCGAGGGCGCGCCGCTGGCCGATCTGGACACTGTCGAGCCCGAACAGCCCGACGAGGATCGACCCGACGTCGATCTCGAAGACGCGGTCGAGACCGTCCTGGCCAGTCCGAACACCGCGAGCAAGCGCTGGGTCTACCGCCAGTACGACCACGAGGTCCAGGTCCGGACGGCGATGCGGCCGGGCGACGACGCCGCGCTGCTCGCGATCCGCGAGGCCGAGACCGACACGGCCCTCGCGATTTCGGCGGGCGCGGACCCCAACTGGACGGATACCGCGCCGTATGAGGGCGCATTTGCGGCCGGCCTGGAGAACGCGACCAACATCGCCGCTAAGGGCGCGACGCCGCTTGCGGCTGTCGACTGTCTCAACGCCGGTAACCCCGAGAAACCCGAGGTCTACGGCGAGTTCTCGGGCATCGTCGACGGGTTGGCCGACGCCTGTGCAGACCTCTCGGTTCCGGTCGTCGGCGGGAACGTCTCGCTGTACAACGACTCCTCGACGGGGCCAATCGCGCCGACGCCGACGCTGACGATGGTCGGCACCAAGCCCGGCTTTTCCGCCCCACCGATGTCGCTCTCGGGCGAGGGGACGCTCGTGCTCGTCGGCGATCTGGCGATCGGCGGCGACACCGACCCCCGTCTCGGTGGCTCCGAACTGCTCGCCGAGAAGGGCGGCAGCGACCGATTCCCGGAGTTGCCCGACGATCCGTCCGGGTTCATCGAGACGCTCGCCGACGTGGCCGATCACGAGGACACCCTCGCCGTCCACGACGCCAGCCACGGCGGCCTCGCGGTCACGCTCGCGGAGATGGTCCACGACGACGCGGGCGCGGCCGTGACGATCGACGCGGCCGACCCGGTCGGCGCGCTCTGTCACGAACAGCCGGGTCGGGCCGTCATCGAGACGACCGACCCCGCGGCGATTGAAGACGCCTTCGACGGCGTGGCCCCGGTCGTCGAGATTGGGGAAGCCGACGCTTCGGAATCGCTCGATCTCACCGTCGGTGAGGAGTCACTCAGCTACGATACAGGGGCGATCGCGGACCTGCGGTCAGTTCTGGAAGACGAGCTGGACTGAGGCCGGAGCGAATCAGGCCAGAAGGAGCGCGAGGCCGAACGTCGCCAGCAGGCCGACGGCGGCGATCGCAATTCCTGTGCCGACCTGTTCGATGGTATACTCGCCCTGGGGAGCCGTGCTTCGCAGCGGTGGCTCCCTGGACGGCGGCGCGGGATCGGTCGGATCGTATTCGGGGCGCTCGGTATCGTGATCGTCGCTCATACGAGGGCCTTTCTCCGGGTTGCACTTCGAACTGTCGGTGCCAGCAGGCCGGGACCATCGCGTCACAGAAGCGTTCGCAAATTCCCTTGGATCATCGATGGACGGTCAATACAGTCCATCAACCGAACACTTATTTCTTCGGTCCATCTACACAATGTATGGCGAGTGCAACACGAGACAAGTCTCCCGAAGAAGGCGTGGAGTTCATCCACGAGGATGATGGGCGGATTACCGCTCGTGATCTGGAAAGTGGTGTTGCCTCCTTCGGCGAGACGAAAGCAGAAGCACTCCAGATGCTTGCCGAGGCGCTTGCGTGCCATGAGGGTGCCGGAAAGCCAGTCACCGACGAAGACCTCGAAGAGTGGGGACTTGACGACGTTGAGTCTGGCGATACGGAACTTCCCGAGTTCATGCAGTAGGATGGTGCGGACACAGTTTTCCGGGCGTGAAATCGCTTCTGTGCTGATTGACCACGGATTCGTCCGGACAGGTCGAGTTGGCAGTCACTTGAAGCTCCGCTACGAGTCGCCCGACACCGACGAAGTCCGTATTGTCACCGTCCCAATGAAGTCAGCGGATGCTATCCCAACGGGGACGCTCCAGTCGATCGCCGAGCAGTCTGGGGCAAACGATTTCTATGCATGGTGTCGGTGGATCACTGAAAACCTGTAGCGCTTGGTTCGCATATGTAGCGACTGGCTGTTTCATTTTGTTTTCTGATGCAAAGAATTTTTATTTGCGTTTATTGACTGGTCCCACGAATCCAGTTGTCTTCGCGTGGACGCCCAGGGCGACCGCTAGAACTTCCGGGTCGCTTTTGACGGCCCGCCCCCGAGTGACGAACAGAACCGATGACGCTCACCAAACGTATCATCCCCTGTATCGACGTGGATCTCGACGAGGACGGCAACGCCGCCGTCTACACGGGCGTGAACTTCGAGGATCTCCAGTACACGGGCGACCCAGTCGAGATGGCCAAGGAGTACAACGAAGCCGGCGCGGACGAGTTCGTCTTCCTGGACATCACCGCGAGCGCCGACGGGCGGGAGACGATGCTCGACACCGTCGAGCGCGTCGCCGACGAGGTGTTCATCCCGCTCACCGTCGGCGGCGGGATCCGCACCAAAGCGGACATCAAGGAGACCCTGCGGGCCGGCGCTGACAAGGTGTCGATCAACACCGGCGCGATCGAAAACCCCGACCTCATCGAGGCGGGCGCGACTGCCTTCGGCAACCAGTGCATCGTCATCTCCGTCGACGCCCGCCGGCGCTACGACGAGGCCGGCGAGTACTACGAGCAGATCGACGGCGAATCGGTCTGGTTCGAGGCGACCGTCAAGGGCGGCCGCGAGGGGACCGGCATGGACGTTGTCGAGTGGGTCCGCGAGGCCGAGGATCGGGGCGCGGGCGAGCTGTTCGTCAACTCCATCGACGCCGACGGCACCAAGGACGGCTACGACATCCCGCTGACGCGGGCCGTGACCGAGAACGTCGACACGCCCGTCATCGCCTCTTCGGGGTGCGGTGGTCCCGAGGACATGTACGAGGTGTTCACCGACGCCGGAGCTGACGCCGGACTGGCGGCGTCGATCTTCCACTTCGGCGAGTACTCGATCACCGAGACGAAGGAGTACCTCGACGAGCGTGGCGTTCCGGTCCGGCTGTAATCGACGCTAGTCACGTCGCCGATTCTCGGATGTATCCCGTCGGGCGACGCGTTCGGCCTCGTCACGACTCATTTCTTTCCGGCTGTCGTGCTCGGACCGGACGAGCGCATACAGGCCCACGGTGAAGGCGAGGCCGATGATTACGACGATGAGGAGTGCCCCGCCGGCCCCGCCGGCCGTCATCCGAGGAAGACGTCGACGAAGTCGCTGGCACCGCTGGTCGTATCGCGATAGAGTTCCGAGTACCCGCAGTTGGTGCACGATACCACGGTGAAGCTATTCGTCTGGATGTCGAACATCTTGCTCAGACCGCCGCCGGTCGTGGAAATCTCACCGACGTCGGTTTCTTCGTGTCCACACTTCGGGCAGCCGCGGTCGGAATGGCTATCGGGGACCATATTCGGCGTTCGAACCTGACAACCCGTATGTCTTTTGTTCCCGTTCAGGTCGACCGAAGTCTGGACTGTCCGTCACGAGCCGCAAGAATGAGTGAGTGTTCAGGCGGCAGCGTCTTCGTATGCCGCCTCGAACGTGTCTGCCTTCTCGATGACGTACTGTGCGCCCGCCTCGAGCGCGTCGAGTGCGTCGGTACCGCTCTCCGTTTTGATCGTGAGGATGGGATCGGTCTGGCCGCCTGACTGCTCGGGGTTCATGTCGTAGGTCGCTGCGTCGACGCCGTCGGTCTCCAAGAGTGCGCCCTTGAGGACGTTCATGAACGTGTGATCCTCGCCGGAGATCTCGATAGACAAGGACGTATCGTCCTTTTCGATGACCTGCAGTTCCATGCTAAAAAATTCGGCCTCGGGCGCATGAACGTTACGCTCTGGCTGCTCCGGCGGTGAAGTGCTGGCCCACCGCGTCGGATCGGGATGTGCTGAGTGCCGACAGCTGAGAGTAATAAGGGTTAAACGTCCCGGTCGGGAACCAGACGGTATGAGCGAGAGTCAACAAAAACGCACGCAGAAGTGTATCTCCTGCGGTATCAACATCACCGGAACGAACGCCGCCGCGTTCAAGTGTCCCGACTGTGGCCACCAGATCTACCGGTGTCCGACCTGCCGCAAGCAGAGCAACCTCTATGAGTGTCCCGACTGTGGCTTTACGGGACCCTGAATACTACATCCCGAACCGTAACGACAGGCACATAATCCACTACCGCAATCCACACATATGGGAGACGTAGCAGCCAACATCAAGGTAATGCCGGAGAGTCCTGAGGTCGATCTCGACGAGCTTCAGGACCGACTCGAACAGTCCCTGCCAGAGGGCGCAAAGATAAACAGTGTCGAACGCGACGACGTGGCCTTTGGCCTGGTCGCACTCCTGCCGACGGTGATCGTCCCAGACGACGCCGGTGGGACCGAGGCCGTCGAGGAGGCGTTCAGCGACGTCGATGACGTCGAGAGCGTTTCCGTCGAAGAAGTCGGCCGTCTCTGATCGTCGCGCTGTTGTGCTGATTTTCCCCGTCAGATAGCAACGCGGGAGGGACGGAACGCACGTTTTATATGGCCGACCGGATTAGCGCACATCAAGAATGCCTAGTTCCAACGGACCCCTCGAAGGCACGCGTAACAAGCTCAAAAACGACCCACGCGACCGCGGAACCTCACCGCCTCAGCGTGCGATCCAGGAGTTCGACGTCGGGACCTCGGTCCACCTCGATATCGACCCCAGCGTTGCGGACGGTCGGTTCCACCCGCGATTCTCCGGTCACACCGGTGAAGTGATCGGAGAACAGGGAACGGCCTACAAGGTCCAGATCAACGACGGTGGCAAGGACAAGACGATCATCGTCAAGCCGGCTCACCTGCGCGAACAGACAGAGGAGTAGCGGCTATGACCATCTTCAAGGAGAAACTCGAAGAGGAGTACCTCACCTTTGCGGAGGCGAAGGGTCTGCTTGCGGACATCGAGCGCGAGCGGGCAGCCGACGAGGACCGGGAGATGCCATACGAGCTCACCCGGGCCATCGAGCACGCCAACCGCTTTGCCACCCTCGATATCGAGGAGTCGGCGGAGTTCGTCGAGGAACTCCTCGACGTCGAGAAGGTCGACGAGCCGACTGCCTACAAGATCGCCAACCTGACCCCCCAGGATCGGGACGAACTCCGGGCGATCTACGCCCAGGAGCGCTATACGCTCTCGGGCGACGAACTCGACGACATTCTCGACGTCGTCGCGAAGTACGTCTAACCGTCCTCGGCCCGTCGCCGCCCCGCGTGATTTTAAGTAGCCGGTTACCGTACCCGAATGACATGAGCAGTGATGAGTCTGATACAGACGTGGCGACGGCCGTCGTTCTCGATCATCTCCCCCGCGGCCGGTCGGACGACGATCGTCCACAGTACGAAAAAGAGCCGCTGGCGTACGCAGTGGCGACTGCGGACTTTCAGCTCCTCGAAATGACGCTTATCGACGACGCCGACATCTCCTTCGGCGATATCATCGACCTCGATGGCGAGGTTATCGAGACGCGTCGCACCGTCGACTACGGGGACCTCTCGAGCGGTGCGCAGTCCGAACTCGACTACGCGATCGAGGACATCGTCGAGGACAACGAGGGCCGTTTCGTGGATTTCTTCAACGATGCTCAGCCGATCACGACCCGACTACATTCTCTCAACCTCCTGCCAGGGATCGGAAAGAAACTCCGGAACGGGATTCTCGACGAGCGAAAGCGAAAGCCCTTCGAGAGTTTCGAGGAACTCACCGAACGGGTCGACGGGCTTCACAATCCGAAGGAAGTCCTCGTCGACCGAATCCTCGAAGAGATCCGCGAGGAGGATCTCAAATACCGGACGTTCGCCCGTCGTGACGACTGATGGCCGGCGAAGACGCTGCTGACGGACCGAACGTTGGGGGTCGTGATCCGGATGCCCTCCTGGCCCGCGCTGGCGCGAGGGGCGATCCCGACCAGGATCAGCATTTCCTCGTCGACGACCGCGTCCTCGATCGGATCCCGACGTATGCGACCGAGGCGGGGATCGATCTCGGTCACGTTCTGGAGATCGGGGCGGGCAACGGCGCGCTCACCGATCGGC